>DFOV01000224.1 GCA_002376965.1 Gammaproteobacteria bacterium UBA3532 | reverse complement strand
GCTGGCCGCTCTAAACTCGAGCTAAATAATTATCTAGCACTTTAATACGGCTAGGCCAACTAGCTCCAATTGCAGAGTTAACTGATGACAAGCCCATCCTGGTGGGCTTAGGACTAAAAAAGCCTCCAATAACATTATCAGGCTCGTGTAGAGCATCAAGGGTAGATTTAATTTCAGAAGCCTGAACTCGTGCAGTTTGGCGCAATTCAACTAGCGATAAGCCTTTTATATTATTTTTACGCAGCGATTTAAATATGCTTTTCTCAACTTTTACTAGAAACTCTTCACCAAATGTTTCTTGCTCTGCTGCTGCGAGGGGATTACGCCCTGATTTCGTTGCAGTTTTTTGAGCTTTAAACGCGTCTCTAGCTTTCTTTAACTGATCTACAGTCATATTGTTTAAGAGTTCTTCTTGTTTAAGCAACTGCTTAACGTACTCTTTAGCAAATGCCCGTCTACCTTCTTCAGTAGGTATACTATTAAAGGCATTACCATCAACGGGTTTAAAGTCTGTGAACTCAAGAACCTCTTCAACCCGTTCAGGTTTGTTAAAGAGTCGAGAAACTCTTTGGTCTAAAGCTATAAGCTCTCCCCCCTCAACCCCAAGCACCTCATCCAACTTCTGCGTATTAAACTGCGCAAACTCACTGGTATCCCAATCAGGAAGATGGGCATTCACCACATCATCACCAATCCGCTTAGTAAACGGCAACTTAAACTCCGCTCGCTCCAGCCCTAACAATATACTGCTATTGAGTTGCGCCGGATTTAGATCTAGCTGAATGGGGAATTGGAACTCATAAGCATCATTAAAGGCTTTAAGTTGATTGAACACCGACCGGCCCGAATTGAACACCGCATCGGTTCCATGATTGATGGCCTGAGCCACATTATCAATACGGAAGGTATTTTTCACATTGAGCATGTTGATCGACTTGATGGTCGGCATAACGGCACCGCCCAAACCCCCAGCAAAGCCCATAAATGACATCGCAGCATCAAATTGTCGAGTAGCTGATTCACCACGGAATGCACGCGCCCGGTTCGCCAAAACCAATGACGCATCGGGGCTTTCCAGAATATCTGCCGCTTGGTTAAGGTAATCCAGTCCGTCCTGAAGATCACCAAAGTTGGACAGATCCATTAACCCCTGAGTAGAAGCAGCGGCAAGGCTCCCTAACAAACTGTCTCCAAACAGCTCGCTGGTTTGCGGCGGTAACGTTTGTTGCGCCATGCTGAGCAAGTGTAAAAATGAACCCGCCCCAGCTTGATTAAATATCGACGCATCATTGAGTGCAACGTATCGCGACGCATCAAAATACGTCTGGCCATTTTGTACCGCTTGAGAAAGATCCAGTGTTAAAGCCGTTAAGGTCTCATCATCAAACCGGCCACCGGTTGAAAAAACAAGCCACCCACTATATATACGCTTATATTTCATATGCATAGAGAATTTCACCGCTGTGATAGAGCAGCCATCCCCCAGTACCAGACCACACAGTCGGCTTGTTGTTTGTCGATATGTATTACAAGGTAGGTGTGGTTGCTCATCACGGCATAGGCACAGATGTCGATGGCGAAAAGGCTGGCCAGGAAGTGCTGGTTTTATCACTCATAAAGACAGGCACTCGACTAGCTCCTGACTAAACGCGCCCTTGGCCCAATATCGCTCAGCAGCAAAGCGAATATAATCACGCAATTCAAATAGCGCTGGTTCACGAAAATATCTGCCGTGCGTTTCATCTAACATGCCCACTCCCCAATCGCACGTTTTCTTGCCCCATATAGGCAATGGATCAATACGGCTATTAAAGGGGTTATACGAGCTGTACTTTCCAAACATCATGAATGTTGGTCCGTCATATTGTTTGCGATGCACATAGTCCAGTGTAAGCAGCAGTGGCTGGTGCCCTTTCTTTTCTTTCACTCTGATCGCCAGCGACTCAGCAATAGGGCCTCCCTGACAATTTCCGCCAATAACCATCGATGAGTGGAGCAGGTTATGCTCTTCCAGTGTTTCTAAATACCGGCTGACCAAATGCTCGTGAAAACGCCGTTTTAAATGCCACTTGTTCGTAACCTGGTGTGCTGATACGGCAGCAAATAACGGTTGGCTCTCTGGCAGTTGCCTTGCTAACAGCAAGGGTTCAGACCAATTGTTAAAGCACCAAAAGATGGGAGGATTACTGTTGCCAGGGTTGAACAGCAACAGCTCACCGCACGTTTGTGCAGCATATTTGGCAATCTTGCTCCGATCGCTAAGCAGCTTACTGATCCCTACGTCGAACTCTCCTTGCTCTTTGTCGGTCAGCTCGAAAAAGCGAATAAGCTTGGGTATATAGCCCCAGCGCTCATAGGGATTTAAGGCGGGCATTGGCTTACTATCAGAATTCGATACGGTGTTAGAAGTCACGCGGGATCACATCCAAAGTCAGTCAAACGGATAGTGTCGAGAAAGCAGGCTTAATAGGTGTCCGCCAATATCCACCGTTGCACCTTGCCAAGGATAGTAGAAAGGTGATAGCCCTGGATTGGCATTTAATTCAATAAACCAGTAGTTATCTTGGGTTGCAGGCTGGTACTTATCCTTAATGACAATATCGACACCAGAGTAGTATAGACCAGGCACCGACTGGCAAGCGGCTGCAACGATATTTAGGTAATCAGGGTGAATATCCGCCGGATCGATCAGGAGGGTATCAGCCGCCGCCGAGTGTCCCCCAGAAGAGCGTAAAAATACGCGAGAGCCTTTCGCAATAATCGACTCGGGCTCAAGCCCTTGCGGTTTAAGAAAGTCTCTAATCTGGCTATCTATCTCGACTTCAGGATGAGTCACTAATTGACGCGCCCTTCTCTGCTGGTTTTTTACATCTAGCAGGGTAGCAATAGAACTTACGCCGTCTCCCACTACGCTCAAAGGGATCCCCTGTCTGATACCTATCACATTTGGCTCGACGTAGAAAAAACGGAAATGCTCGCCTTGGACATGCTCTTCAACCACGATATTAACGTATTTCTCTGCCACATAATCCAGTGCATTCTGGTATTGCTCAAAATCAGTAATGCCAGATGTAACCCGATCCCCCATACGCCCATTATTAGGCTTTACACAGAGTGGTTCAGCTCTTTGGCCAAAATACTCAAGAGCTTTATGGCGATCTCTGCGCCGGAAAGTACGCCCTCGTGGAACACTGAAACCATGAGAGTGCAGGTGTTGTTTGGTGGCATGTTTGTCTGCAACCAGAATGGCGGAGCGGTAGTTAATATTGCGCCCGCGTCCTCCTCTGCCATCTTTGTTGGGATCGAGCATGACACCACTGCGGTAAAGAAAGTCATTGCCATCGACTTGAAAGTTTAACCAATAGGCCTCTTTTTTGGCATTTGCCACTGACGCGCAGGTCTTAACCGAAAAGTCAACGTTGTGCAGTGTTAACGCCTTTGCCATGCACTCGGCATGCTGGTCGAGCCTATCAATGTCACCAATTATTTCGCTCATAGCGCGCAAGCCGTTCATTGAGCAGTTGCTTCGAATGGATAATTTCTTAGTAGCATGTCGATAGTATGCCCCGCAACATCAACCACCTCGCCTTCCCACGGATAGTAAAAAGGCACAAAGGCTGGGTCAGAATTCAGCTCTAAAATCCAGTAATTTTGATCGCTGGCTGGCTGAGTAACATCTTTGATCACAATATCAACGCCACTGAAATGCAACCCCTGTACTGACTGACAGGCCTTGGCGACAATCCGCAAATAATCAGGATGAACATCTTTTTTATCGAGAAGAATCGTATCGGCCCCCTCGGGATAGCCCCCAGATGAACGCAAAAAGACGCGTTTTCCTGCAGGCACTACCGACTCTGTCGTCAGGCCCTGCGCATCAAGGTAATCAACAATTCGGCTATCAATAGCTACTTGTGGATGGGTAACCAGATTACGCTCTTTTCTTTGCTGGTTTTTCTCTGCCAACAGCACCTCAATGGAGCGAAGACCATCTCCAACAACGCTTAGCGGAACCCCCTTGCGAACGCCAATAACGTCCGGCTCAACAAAAAAGAAACGGAAGTGCTCACCTTCAACATGTTCTTCCACCACAATATGCACATATTCTTCGGCTACAGTGCGCACGGCTTTTTCATATTGAGAGAAACTGGTAATAGACGAAGTAACACAGTGACCACGATTGCCATTATTAGGCTTAACACAAAGTGGCCCCGCTACTTCGCCGAAATAGTCGAGCGCCTTTTGCAGCTCCCTGCGCCGGAATTTCTGCCCTTTTGGCGTATTAATCCCCTGAGATTGGAGGTGTTGCTTAGTGGCATTTTTGTCAGACACGGTCAA
>DFOV01000230.1 GCA_002376965.1 Gammaproteobacteria bacterium UBA3532 | reverse complement strand
ACTTGGATTGTTAAAGCGTAACCATAACCCTGACACATAACCAACATCAGCATTCATGGTTAAACCATTATAGGTCGCTGTTACAACCGCATCACCGTTTTGCAAGCGAGTCAGTAAACCGGTTTGACTAACGCTTACGTTAGCGGCTCCAGACGAAATAGACCAGGTCGCATCATGAGTCACGTTAACCAAATCGCCCGATGCAGTTTCAGAGATCAACGATAGCTGTTGAGTACTACCCAGTACAATCGTCGAAGGAACCAGTGTTAGCGTAGTTGGCGTGTTATCAGCAACAGTAACCGTAGCCGAAGCTTGGCGTCCGGCAAAACTCGCGGTAATCGTTGACGAACCTGCGCCCAGTGCGTTAACACGACCGCTTGCCAGTACTTCAACAGCACTGAGGTTCGAAGATGAGTAGCTTGCACTGACAGGCCCCCACAGACCATTCGAGTATTCGGCGTGGGCGTATAAATATCCCGTCTCTCCCTCACCTAAGGATAGTGAGCCAATGCTTTGCTTGTTAACACTTGGATTGTCTTCTGCCAAGAATAGGCCGGTGACGGTCGCATTATCGAGGCTGTCGATCCACTCAGCCATTAGCTGAACGCCTGCCGCATCGATATGCGCAGAGCCTCGAGGCATACGATCTCCTGGTGTAGTCGAGTTCTGACGCAGATAGATACTACTGTCTGACGCATCACCAGGGTGAATACGATAGGTACCAGGGTTACTGGCAGCCCATACCAGACCAGATCCAGGCAACGATACACCGTACGCCATATTCTTACCATTCGAATCCGCATGACAACCAGCGCAATTCACATCAAGGTAAACACGTGCGCGCTCATCAAGGTCGGCACTGCTATCGTACGGATTGACAAATGCACGAGCATTGGTCAAGTCAGGAATGTAATCATCGAATACACTCAACTCAGCCAGTAATGCAATTTGGTTGTACACCTGACCGTCATAGCTGACAACTTTATTCAATTGAGCAGTGTTCCACAACATACCACCGACAGTACGACAGTCTCCGCTACACACGCCTCCAGCAATAACGCTGTGCGAACGCGTTTGAGTTGAACCACTTACCCACTGATTGATTGAAACGACTTGAGTTTGGTCAATAAGCACGGCGTCAGTTTGTGCGCTATTCCATTGATAATTAAATAGCTGCCATCCAGACGCTTGCTTCAACTGAACCAACGTGTTCAGTCGAACGGCACCATTACTGCTTACAGGCACTTCAACATGCTCAATCAGAGCAGTACCTTGAGGGAAACGCCACTCATTCAGAGCTTCATAACCAATTTTCTTACCTGCAGGAAGAGCCATGAAGTAGCTCGCTGTTGCTCCATCACGCCATTTGCTGGCATTCATTTCAACTGGAACAACACCAGCGGCCCAATCAAGACTGGCAACGTTGTCAAATAGTTTAGATTCAGAAAGCTTGGTGGGTACAACCACTTGAGTGCCTGCATCCTGGTCAACCATGCGCCAGATATTCGATGCTACCAAGCCGCTATTATCGGCTTTCCCGTCGTTTTGATAGAAAGAACCAATCAGCATCTCATTCTGAGAATCGCGCCCAAAGGTTGTAATAAATTCAGGGAAAGTACGATTAACCAGTAAGTTCGGCTCTTCACCTTGGCGATAATTCCAGATGCGTCCTGTATCATAATCAGCAAAGAAATAGCTGTTACCTAATCCAAGCAAGGCTGTACCGGTGTAAAAGATACCACCAATTATACTGGCTTTGGCATCACCGCCGTGTTGGTACCCTGTCTCAGGTGCGGTGAATCCGCCTGCAGTACAGTCAACGCTGGTATCACCACCTATAACCCCGCGATTATTCGGACCGTCACAAATTGGCCAGCCGTAGTTGCCACCCATTTCAACAATATTGACTTCTTCCCAATCATCCTGACCGACATCACCTGCCCAGATAGTTCCTGTTGCAGGGTCGATATCGAAGCGCCAAGGGTTACGCAATCCATAAGCATAGATTTCTGAACGAGCCAAGCCGTTACCAACAAAAGGGTTATCTGCAGGAATATCATATGAGCCATCCGCTTTCGGCGTGATGCGAATCATCGTACCGCGCAAATTGCTCAAGTCTTGGCTGTTGTTGGTGGCTCTTTCGTTATTACACTCCGGTGCCAGGCTTTGGTTTGCACATTTAGCCCAATCACCATCGCCGAAGGTAACGTACATATCGCCGTTATGAAACTGAATTTGCCCGCCCTTGTGAAATCTACCTTGCTGGCCTTCACGAATAACCACAACACCGCCTGAAGCGCTGCTTGGGTTCGCTGGGTTATCAACCGTATATCGCTCAACGACTGAATCGCCCTGAGCCTCACCCGACTGAGACAGTGACGGCTTTAAGCTATAAAATACATAGAAATGACCGTTTGACGCATAGTTAGGATCTAGCGCCATGCTTAACAGCCCCATCTCATGATCATTTTCCACATTGGCGCTGATATCAAGAATGGTCTTAACTTGTGATGTGGTAACGGCAGGGTCATCAGGGAAGGCATAAACAAAACCTTCGCGGTCGACAACAAAAATATTACTGCCATCACTCAGTAAATAGGTTACCCATTGAAAGTGATTCTCAAGGTTGGGATAGGCCAACTCGAATGTGTAGTTTCCAAGGCTAATATCTTCTCCCATTGGAAAGCCATGCTCTTGAACCACACCTTGACAAATAGGACGCTCTTGAGTAACGGCAACAGCTACAGTATCCGTCGCTTGCCCACCGTTAGTATCAGATATGGTTAATGTGTACTCGTGAATCCCCAAAGTGTTGAGGGCAGGAGTGGTTATACGCATGCCCGTTTGTCCGGTGCTCCATGTGTAACTGGAAGCACCTTTTGAATTGATTGCGGAGAGGGTCGTTGAGCAGCCTAGGCCAATTTCCACATCGGCACCAGCGTCGGCGATCAATCCGCTTGTTCCACCGCCGGTAATATCTCCAGCATCTTGGGTATGACAGCCAGTCGACTCATCGAAGGTAACTGTATAAATGCCAACACCAGCCGCAGCTATGTCAGGCCCATCCTGACCGCAGTCGCTGCCCCAGTTCACATCCCAAGAGCCATTAGCCACGAATTTGAAGCGTTCATCACCATTCGCATCACCTGTTCCGGTAAACTCAACGACTGCCTGCCAGGTGAAGTCATCGACCAATGTCATAGCATTACCAGTAGGCGTCCAGCTATTGAACGTACCAGGCATGGCAATACTGTTATAATTTGATTGGTAGTCTGGAGGAATGATAACGGTTTCTTCTGCAACCGTTATCAATACATAGTCGAAAGCTTTCGCTCCTTCGTCATCTGTCACTTCCAGATAAACCAGGAAGGTGCCTTCCTGATCAAAGGTCAGGGTAGCCGTTGGCGACGTTGAACCGAAAGACCAAGAGTAGCTAGTGATCGAGCCATCAACATCAAACGAGTTTGACGCATCAAAAGTCACCGTTGTGCCAGGCTCAATATTAGTATCTACGCCAGCCTGAGCAACGGGTAACATATTTCCTGCTGGAGGCTCAATAATGACCTCTCCTTCCCCAACAGCATTAACATTAGATACCGGCTGCCAGTCGCTTGAAGCCACCTTGTTAAGATATTTGACTTGGGCGATATTCGCCCCATTCATCAAGTAAATGTAGTTATCACCCGAGGTGGAGTGACGCCATAGCAAGTCATCTTTACCATCGCTATTGAAATCGGAAATCTGAGCAATGTTCCAATCAACAGGAACAATATTCACCTTTTGGCTGCCAGAGATCTGGCCGCCATTCATGTAATACATCCAGTTGGTACCATTTTGCTTATTGCGCCAAAGCATGTCGTCGGTACCATCACCATTAAAATCGCCAGCACCGACAATAACCCAGTCAGTGCCAGCCGTATTCAATTGGTAGCTATGAGAGATACCTGTGCCTGACATCAGGTATAGCCAGTTAACACCGGTGGCATTGTTTCTCCACATGATGTCGTCGCGGCCATCACCATTAAAGTCGCCACTGGCTGCAACTTGCCAGTTCAAGTCAGCAATTTGCGAAACCTTACCATTACCCGTTATTTGACGGCCATTCATGACATACATCCATGTCACACCAGTCACCGTGTTATACCAAAGCAGGTCGTCTTTGCCGTCACCACTAAAGTCACCAATCGAAGCTATCTTCCAATCGGTTGAGGCAGTACCAACAGAACCTTGTGAGGTAATAGAGCTACCAGACATGTGATACATCCAGTTTTGGCCTGTCTGAGAGTGGCGCCAAAAGATGTCTAGTTTTCCATCACCATTAAAGTCACCAGTCTTTGCCAGCCATTGTGAAGTGACGGTTTGAAGTGGAGCAGCCGACTGTACAGCGGCGTTATTGATGAGATAGCTATGATTCTGGCCATTGCTGGTATTTCTCCAAAAAATATCAGCAGTGTTATCACCATTGAAATCATAGGACGCTGTTGATACCGCGTGAGCAGCACCGGCGCTTAGGCCCAACAACGTGCAATAATTAACAGCATTCAAAAGGCGACGACCAGCCTTTCTTTGTTTAAAGTTCCAGATCATACGATCTCCTGCTTTGTCTCTAGCTTTTATACGACACACCGGCTTCACCGTCCTGGTAAGCTGCTGTCTCCACTAACGCTTTGGTTATATTTTTTAGAATTCTGGTTAGGGCTAACAATCTATCAGTGCTACTTTGTTCTAAATAGCCCACTCTACACTGGAGGTAGGAGTTGGGATGGATTTATTGAACTATAGCTAATATAGCCAAGCCAATAGATATAGCTTTCTCCTAAAATAAAACAAACTTATCTCTCTCATACAAATGGCTGAATGCCTTTTATCGCAAGGGATAGCGAGAATTTGATATAAATCAATAGCAAACAGAGGGAGCTAGGGTAAACTCAAATTCCCCCCCCTCCCCCCCTTCAGGGGAAGAAGGTTTAACCATACCATAATTGGTTATTGTTTGACCAGAACAAGTGTGTAAATGGCTATGCGGAACGCATTAGCGCGAAGCACCAAACAGGTGAAATTAGCTTAATCAGGCATGTATTGCGTGTAGCGCGCCGGAAACATCCCCCAACCCATTCCAATTCGTTAACCCCATCGCCTGAGCTATTGATATCTGGGCTTGACCGGGATGTGCATGACCCACATCTATTTTGCTGTTGGTATTAAAGAAACCACCGCCACTTCCAACGATAAAGTGGCCAACATCCTGCCAAGCATGCTCGTTGGCAAACCCAACCTCAGAAAAAACATAGATCACTGTATAATCCAGCATACTCCCATCACTACAACCGGGCTCAGCAGTGTTGGCAAGTTTATCAATAAGGTAGGCAAACTGTTGCATTTCCCACTCTTTGTAATTCTGGTATACATCACCAGTACCTGGATGAGAAAGCGTATGGTGGTTCTCTGATCCAGGAAGATCCCACGCCCCTTGCCATTGAGGATACCCTAATTCAAAGGTAGCGACTCTAGCCAAATTACAAGATAACGCATTGAAGATGATATCGAGTTGCTGCCGAATAATGGCCTCAAATTGACGTTTATCGGAGATATCAACCTGTGGTGGCTTAGCAATAAAGTCACAGTCTCCAACTTGAAAGCTAAGCTGAGCTTCTAAATTGCGCAATTGTTCCAAGTGTATGTCCAATTTTGAGCGCTCAGCCTGCCCTAAACTATTCCTCAATTGCATAACTTCTTGAATGTTGGCATCAATAATACTTTTTTCACCCGAACCGCTTTGTCCGGTATTGGGCGTCAAGTTACCAAAGATATTATTCCAAGCAGCAACTGGGTTATCTAATCCGCTCAACTCGTTACTTTGCTGCCAGGTGGTTGTTCCTTCGATCGGCCCGCTTGAACCAACCCCTAAATGGATGTGACGCAGTCCATTGTAATCCGCGGGATATATATTCTCGGCTAATAGCGTGTTGATTGAAGAAGCCGTGCCACTATCAGGCCTCTTCCCTGTCAACGCCATTTGCGCGCCAGAACGATGTCCGCCTCCGCCACGGTTCGGATCGTAGGATAGGTTTTGCATCCAGCACACTTTATCGGCCACCGAATTAAAGGCGCTGGTACATCGCCCAAACGACAAGTTGCTTGTTGCTTGTGGATGCCAAATCCCTGCATTTTCAGAACCATTGTAGGTTTTTTCGGGTATGCCATCAGGATGATACAAAAAGATCGCACGGTTAGCCCGACCATCAATACAGGCAGCGTTTGCCAGCTTGCCTCCGAGTAAAATGTCATAGAATGGTAAGGCAACGGCAGCACCACCCAGCTGTTTAACAAACCGACGACGATGAATATTTAATGACTTAGCCATGGTGGTCCCTCCTATTGTCTGATTACAAAGTTATCGGTTTGAGTAATATTCAGCATCATTTCCTGAATATCTATCTTGCCTGCAGCAAACGGGTTAGCTACCTGCTGTACGCTACACGAGTCACTAGCCCCTTCTTTGCGACCATGACTGTAGCGATAATAGACCTTGGTCAAACACTCCTTACCCGAGCGGCTGTTAGCTATAAAGTCACCTAGTTGAGGTAAAGTATCATAAGGCTTATGTTCTGGCTCGCCACTCATACTTTCTAAATAACTCATGTCACCATTGGCATCGATTGGCAAACCATTTGGCTCCGTTTGCTGCCAACGACCAGTGGAGTCAAAGTGCTCAAAACCAAACCCGATTCCGTCAATATATTTGTGACAGCTTTGACACAACGGATCGGTACTGTGCGCTTCAAATCGTTCTCTCCTCGATAAATTCGGATCAGGGATGGGGAATGATACTGGAATGCCAGGTGGCGGCGGTTGAAGATCATGGCACAACACATTGCGCCTGATTTGAATCCCTCTGCGTATTGGGTGTGGCTCATCCACTTTAGACAACGCAGCCAAAAATGAACCATGCCCGAGTATACCTGAACGCTGGCGTTCCATATCATCCTGAGGACCATAGATGGCGCGTCCCTGATTATCTACCGTCAAGCCATAGAATTGAGCTAACGACGATGAAGCGATAGTGTAGTTAGCTGTTAATAGCTCTTCATAGGTGCCACTACTATTGAAAACAACATGCTCAAAAAAGCTTCCTGTTTCATCGACCATATCTTGGCGCACGGCATTAAAGCTGGCATCACGCTCGACATTCAATACCATATCAGCGCGCAGCCATTGCTGTGCAAAACGTTTGACAACCTCTCGGCCTTCGCTGGTATTGAGCAGCGACTGCGCTTTGGCTTTAATTTGCTGAGTAGTAACAAACTGGTTGTTATCAGCCTCAGCAAGCATCACAGAGCTTGGGGTTGTTTCCAGAAACATATAAGAAAGCAGCGTAGCGATTTCATACTGGGTTAACTTATAGGTACCATCGTTCTGTTGCAGCCCCATTTCACTGCGATAGAGGAAGTGCACTGAGTTCAACATGGAGTGTAAAACACCTTGGCCGCCGTCAGTGGCAAAAATCTGCTCAAACCGGCCAATTTCATCTGTGGTAAGTGGTCGACGGTAGACCCTCTTACCGAAGGAGGCAATGGCTTGACTACTGGAAATAGGGTTAACGATAGACGATAGACGTTTCGCCTCATTCCAATAGGTGGCAATTAAGTTGGCATCGGTAATTCGACTTGCGTCATTATCAAAACCTGTATGCTCCCGAGACTCCTGGTTGATCCCGGATAGGTCAGCTTCTACACCCAGCAAATCACGAATGGTATTGGCATATTCAACGCGGTTCAGCAGGCGCAGTTGACGCTCAGCTGGTTGCTCGCCATCATCGCAGCCTACAACCCCACCGAGGAA
>DFOV01000039.1 GCA_002376965.1 Gammaproteobacteria bacterium UBA3532 | reverse complement strand
TCGCCATCGTTTACTTTGATCGAGCTCAACTGGATTCAAGTAGCACCAGTACTTAACTGTAGTCGGTAAATTTACAGCCGCACAACAAAAAGTGCCCCTTGGACGGGGCACTGAATTATACATAAATATATTTTATGCTGGAAGAATTGATTATGACAAAATCAATTAGTCCACCATATTTGAGAAAGCAGGAGAACGAAGTGAGCTATATCCAGTAGCCTGTGACGCGGCCTTGACCAACCCAGCATTTGCCGAACACTGTCCTGTCGATAGATAATTTAAAGCAGCGGATAGCATCGCTTCTTCTGAGTCCCCTAGTGCGTGGGTCGTATCACTATCAGCAACTGAGCAGTCTGGCGAGATCCCAGAAAAATACTCCAACAATCCCTCGCTGTTGCTTAACTGGAAAGTAAGCGGCGCCAGCATCACGTTGTCAAAAGTGAACAAATTCATGCCAACAGGCTTGCCACAGGTTGTTTGGCCAACAACAGTAACGTTGATGTATGGTTCAAATCCGGCAACGATAGCCTCACTGGCAGAACAGGTTGCACTGGTCGCAATGACAACCAGGTTTTGAATACTCAAACTATTTTCAAATGAATCGAAAAAGTAGTCCTGATCGCTGTCCGCCCGGGCATCATTGTAATTCGTACCGGTAAATAGCTGCCCACCAAAACTGCCGTTGATCCACGAAGCTAGTTTGGCGGTAATAGATAACGAGCCACCACCGTTATAACGCAGATCTAAAACAAGTTGATCAACACCAGCAGCTTTAAATTGCTCAAAGGTCGCTTCGAGCTCAGGTTCACTGGTATCCAAAAAATCTGAATAGGCAATATACCCGACTGTACTGTCACCTTGAGGAATAACTTCTTCGGCAATAACTGCGTTGATGCTATAGGTGCTGGACGTTAGCGTTATTTGTTCTGAGAGCCCGCCCAAACGCTCGACAGTAGCGGTAACAGAGGTGCCCTCTTGCTGGGCTCCAAATATAGAACTATCTGATAGACCATTCGCTTGAGCTTCTTCTAGCAATGTAATGACACTTTCACCATCAATACTAACAATTCGATCGCCTCGTTGCAGATTATTATCGGCAAAGGCCCCGTTGTTATGGGTAAATAGTATGATGACCGCATCATCAGTAAATTTCACATGTCCACCGTAACCAACAAGCTCTCCACTGAAGAAGAAAGCTTCGCCAATATCTCTAGGCAACCAAAAGCTAAAACGGTCTCGTTCAACGGCCGATGTTACTGTATTGACGACTTCGTCAACAGAACTAAAATTTTCAGCATTTAGACTTGGCAATTCATCAGGCCACAAATACCAGCTAAGAAAAAGATCAACAGTTTGAGCTACTTCTGGGTCAGCGCTGGTATTGCCAAGGTCAATAATAAAATCATTATCATTATTATTTTTTGCACTTCCACCGCAGCCCGAAACAGCCAGCGATAAAACAGTTGCAACACATAGCAACGACTTATTTATTTTTTTCAAAAATGTTCTATTTTCCATATAGCGCTAAAACCTCTTTTACCGAGTTTCTCTGTTCACCTTTGCAACTGATAAACCGTTGGACTTCAAACGAATAGATGTCAGCTTGGTGATATGTTTTTACAATATAGTCATTTAAGTGATTTGATAGCAAGACAGGAATTCCCTTTTTACCCAAAAACTCGGCTTTTTGCGCCAGAAGCTCCTGGTTGCTGTAGCAAAAGCCATCACTATAATAGGTCGCAAACGAGCTGGTAACATTCAATGGCACATACGGCGGATCACAATAATACACATCACCTTCTTGCGCGGCATCCATGCTCTGCTCAAATCCGCAACAAATAAATTCTGCTCGCTGAGCGATCTGGTGAAAATGGAGCAGTTCTTTGCGCGGGAAATATGGCTTTACATACCGGCCATAGGGAACATTAAATTCCCCGCTTTTGTTGTATCGACACAACCCATTGTAGCCATGACGATTGAGATATAAAAAAATGGCTCCTTTATCCTCTGAGCAAGGCATGGTATTAAACTGCGCTCTCAGCGAATAGTATAATTCTTCTGTGTTGTGGCTACCGTCAAAGTAAGAAGCCGCATGGTCTATAAAGGCAGTTCCTTCTTTTTGAATGACCTTATAAAGGTCTATTAAATCAGGATTGATATCTGCTAATAGATAGGCATCAAAGTGCGTATTTAAAAAAACCACTCCCGATCCAACAAAAGGCTCTACTAAACGCTTGCCTTTAGGTAGTCTCTGATGGATTTTAGGCAGTATTCGATATTTTCCACCGGCCCACTTAAGAAAAGGCCTTACATATTTTGTTTTAGTTGACATTGCCACCACTCGTTTTACGCGAGTTTATAGCAATAATCGCATAAATTCACCTGCCTAAGCACATTTATGCAATTTCAGAAATGGTTTGACCAATATTAGTGGGAGCTTGAAATTCACCCAGCAACCTACCGAGTACATCATCGTTAATACTTTGGAACCCGACAAACGCTTCCTCGTCATCATCATCATCCCTTCCATCGGTGCTCTCAACCTCTTCATTCTCTTGTTCGTTGGTTCGCAAAGTCGGTTGAACCTCAGCCGATTCATTTTCTGTCGACGACGAGGACTCTGTTCGTTGAGTCGCTAGTTGCACACTCGCCTCTGCCGAAGCCCTTGCAGCCATGGCTGCTACTCGCCGATCCTGTTCAGAGGGCTCGGCCGGTGCCAGTGCTGCAGCCTGAACAATTCGCATCTTGCGAATAGTCGCTTCTGGATCACCTGATACGGGGGATGCGTCAATCGGCACCTCACCCCCTACCGCATAACGCTGGCCGTCGGGTCCAGTCTGATACTCATAGCTGGGGCTGCCAGCATATTGCCCTCCAACAGCCGCATGCGCCAATTCGTGAGCCCTGACTTCCCGATCTCGACTACTCAATTCAGCGACTTGTTCTTGGATCTGGCGCTGCTGCTCCTGCTCAATATCATTTTCTATATCTTTTTGACGTTGTTGCTGCTGCTCCCTGCGCTCATCGACGTCAGCTGAGTCGTCTTCGCGGGGCTCTACACTATTTTCTTGTCGACTGCCTTGCGTTTCCGTAGAATCAGGCGCTTCCGTATCCGGAGCCGAGTTGTCCGAAACGGCTTCAGGCTCACCACTTGAAGGCCGCGAATTAGTCTGAGGGGAAGCAGGATGCCCACCGGTTTGGCGACTAAGCCTCTCGGCCTCTGCACTGATATTGATAATGACATCTGGGCCGGCTGTACGACTTGTTGCATCGCGAAGAGCTGTCGACGTGTTAGTTGAATGAACTTCAGGAACCCGCTCCACTGTCGCATTAGATGCTCTGGCCCCTTCGGCAGTAATACTTGCCGAATGAGGAGAAACCAGTTGGATTGGAGCGAGTAAATCCATCGAGTGTCTTAAGCCTTAATATCTATTATTGTTCCAACTGTCTTAGCACCAGCTTCGATGGTTCGAACATTTGCATCCGAATTACGTTCGCTACGCGCCAAGTCAACAAGAGACTGGTTTATTTGCGTGCCACTGCCAGCCTGCTGTTCGCTATCGGGTATCTTGGCAGAATCTCTAGCAATGCTGGAAGCCGCTGATTCAGCTTGTCGTTGCGATGCTTGTAGTCCTTGTACACCAGTATCAAATACATTTAATGGGTTATCGATTCTCATATGGGTATACCTATAACTAGACTCTACACCAGTATAGACTATTTTTTGTACATAAAATAGATGTGGTTCACAAAAGCGGCAACTTTTTGCCGCTCTCTGTCCCCACTTGGGCTAGTGTGACCGTAAATGGGTATGGCTAGTAGTCTATGCGACTGCCCGCAGCATCATTCCAAGCTTCAAAAGGCTTGAACGCGCTTGATAGGGCCATATGTTGGAAGGGGATAACCCGGTTACCCGGCTCAACGTTTATTTGTTGATAGATATGAGAGTCATCAAAACCAGCCTGCGCAGCCTGTTGATGAGTTGCTGCGTAATAGACTTTATCCAGTCGACTCCAATAGATAGCCCCCAAACACATTGGGCAAGGCTCGCAACTAGAGTAGAGAATACAACCTGTAAGCTGGTGTGAGCTCAGCTTGTTACAGGCATCTCTGATTGCCATGACCTCAGCATGGGCACTCGGATCACACATTGATGTGACCCGGTTGACTCCGCTACCAATGATCTTGCCAGCGCAAACAACAAGGGCAGCAAAAGGCCCTCCCCCGTCACTCACGTTAACTCGGGCATTATTAACTACTTGTTCTAAAAAATACTCATGTCTCATATATAATGAGTTTAGTCGGAGATTGCCGCCTCGACATCATCAATCGAGCGATGACGCAAATCTTTTCCAGCCACCAGAAAGATACAGTGGTGGCTCATATTAAAGGCGCGGCTGGCAATACGCTCGAAAGAGCGCGCAATCCAGATAGCATCCAGCACCTTAGGAACCGAGCGACTGTCCTCCATCATAAAGGTAACGAGTTGGCGCATCAGGGCTTCATATTCGGTATCGATATCATCGCCGCTGCGAAGCACAGACAACGCTGCATCAGCATCTAAACGAGCCATGTTGTCCAATGAGCGTTTCACCATTGTTTTGGTGCTGTTTCCCAGGTGGCGCGCTGGCAATAACATGCTTTTGTCATAGCCTTTGTCAATGATATCTTTTAAAGCATAACCAATACGCTTGCAGTCATCACCAATAGCCTCCAATTCAGCAACTGTTTTGGAGATAGAAATAACCAAGCGTAAATCACCCGCTGTTGGTTGGCGACGCGCAATGATGCGCATACACTGCTCATCGATAGCCATTTCCATGCGATCAATACTTTCTTCTGTATCGACGATTTCTTCAGCCAAGTCTGCATCGCCTTTGGCCAAGGCTTCAACTACAAAACTCAGCTGCTTTTCGACCAAGCCACCCATTTGCATCAATGAGTTGCGAATATCTTCGAGTTCCGCGTCAAATTTTGATGATATATGTTCTTTTGTAACCATGATTTTAGTCCCTGCCTAACCGTATCGACCGGTAATGTAATCTTCGGTTTGCTTTTGTGACGGTGCCGTAAATAAAGTATCAGTATCAGAAAACTCGATCAGTTTGCCCATATACATAAAGGCCGTGTAGTCAGACACACGTGCAGCCTGTTGCATGTTATGGGTAACGATGACTATCGTATACTTATCTTTAAGCTCGTGGATCAACTCTTCGATTTTTAGCGTCGAAATCGGATCAAGTGCTGACGCGGGCTCATCTAACAAAAGCACTTCAGGCTCTACAGCTATCGCCCGCGCAATAACCAAACGCTGCTGCTGACCGCCCGACATACCCAAGGCACTTTCGCTAAGCCGGTCTTTAACCTCATCCCATAATGCAGCTCCTTTCAGAGACTTTTCTACCGTCTCGTCCAGTATTTTGCGATCGTTAATGCCTTGAATGCGCAATCCGTAAGCGACATTTTCATAAATAGACTTCGGAAACGGGTTTGGTTTCTGAAATACCATGCCCACATTGCGACGCAAATCCGCAACATTCACTCGCTTATCAAGAATGTTTTCGTCATCCAGCAGGATTTCACCTTTAATCGTGACATCGTCGATCAAATCATTCATGCGGTTGAAACAACGTAATAGTGTCGATTTACCGCAACCACTTGGACCAATGAAAGCCGTGGCCTTATTTTTGGGGATCTGCATGCTGACATTAAAAAGCGCCTGCTTCTCACCATAAAACAAACTTAAATCATTTGCTGTCAGACAAATCGTTTCTTCGGAAAGAGAGCTCTTCTCTCGACCGGTAGACAAGCTAGACATATCAATAGAATGCCCCTTGGGTTCGGGCTGTTGAACTTGACTCATAACAGGTGTACCACTCATTTGTTAACTCTCCAGGGCTTTATACTTTTCTCGTAAACGATTACGTATAGAAATCGCCGCCAGATTCAATAATACGATAACCAATACTAATAAAAATGCGGTTGCATATACCAATGGTCGCGCAGCTTCGACGTTCGGGCTTTGAAAGCCAACATCATAAATATGAAATCCTAAATGCATGAATTTACGATCTAGATGCAAGAACGGGAAATTGCCGTCCAACGGCAGTGTTGGAGCAAGCTTCACGACACCAACCAGCATTAGCGGTGCAACCTCACCGGCAGCGCGAGCAACAGCCAGTATTAATCCCGTCATCATAGCAGGGCTCGACATTGGGATAACCACCCGCCATAGCGTTTCGGCTTTGGTTGCCCCCAATGCCAGACTGCCTTCGCGAATTGCTCTAGGAATGCGGGCGAGACCTTCTTCTGTTGCTACAATAACGACGGGAACAGTCAACAGAGCAAGTGTTAATGATGACCAAAATAGACCAGGCGTACCGAAAGTTGGCGCAGGCAATGCCTCTGGATAAAATAAAGCATCAATGCTTCCCCCCAGGAAGTAAACAAAAAAGCCTAGCCCAAAAACACCATAAACAATGGATGGAACACCGGCTAAGTTGATTACAGAAATACGAATCAGTCGGGTAATTGGACCTTGTTTAGCGTACTCCCTTAAATATATCGCTGAAATAACACCGAACGGAGTCACTACCACTGCCATAAGCAGTACCATCATCACAGTGCCGAATATAGCAGGAAACACGCCGCCCTCGGTATTTGCTTCACGAGGTTCATCAAGGAGGAATTCACCTATTTTTCCAAAATAGGCTCCCAATTTCCCAAACACTCCCAACTGGTTAGGCTGTAGCGCAGAAACAATATTGGCTATATTGATATCTTTTACCGTTCCTTCGGCCTCTCGCATAGTGACAGTATTCTTACGAATTTCGGTATAAAGTTGTCCCAGCTTTTCCATCAATACGCTGTACTGCTGATTGAGAACCGCTTTTTCCTCTTCTAAATCGGCAATAACTTCAGGTGTAAGTGCATGCTCCAATTCATACCGGCGTTGTTTTAGGCGCAATTTTTCCAGCTGATAGTTGATAGCACCGATTTCACTGCGCTCAACATGGTGAATAGACTCACGTATAGTGTCGGCTCGCTCCAACTGCTTCTCGAGTGCTTGCCACGTATCTTGGTCAACTTTCTCACCATCTATTGTCAGATGCTCAATATAACCGTAGAAATTGCCCCATTCGGTTCTTTCGAGCACAACAATATCTTCGGGTTGAGAAATAGACTTGATACCAGGTTGAATAACTGTCCTAAAATCGAGACCATAAAGTTCTCGATTTCCAGTTTTAAGCAAGTAGCGTGGAATCAAATCATCGCCTTCAACGCTCATTCCCGCTTGACGAAGCTGAGCGGCTTCAACCTCTGTCTCTTCGTATATTTCAGCTATGATGTTTTTCTCAGAACCATCTTGCTCAACATATACGATGCTTTGAATATCGCTAGGCCAGAAATAGCTCAACCCGCGAACCGCAATCAGTAGCAAAAGACCGATTACGGCCACCAGACATATCCCTATCGCCCCTCCACTCAACCAAATCCATGGCTGACCGCTCTTAAACCATGTTTTCATCACTAATCTCCTGGTTATTGAGTGGTATACTTCTTACGCAAGCGGGTTCGAACCACTTCCGCAAAGGTATTAAATACAAAGGTGAAAACAAACAACACCAACGCAGCGAGGAATAGCACGCGGTAGTGCGTACTGCCAACTTCAGATTCAGGCATTTCTACAGCTATGTTTGCTGATAGCGTCCGCATGCCTTGGAAGATACTTAAATCCATTACTGCGGTGTTCCCTGTTGCCATTAAAACAATCATGGTCTCACCAACTGCACGACCCAGCCCCATCATAATCGCTGAGAATATCCCAGGTAACGCATTCAGAATAACTACGCGGGTCAA
>DFOV01000025.1 GCA_002376965.1 Gammaproteobacteria bacterium UBA3532 | reverse complement strand
GCTCCGCTATCAATAAACATCACACAACACTTCGTCTATATCCATAATCCGCATTTAACCCAAGGGATGATCTAACGATCAATAAAACAAACAACCACAAGGTTTTACATTTCTTTTACATTATACTGAAGATTACCTGACTAACGTTGGCAGCGAACCCCATAAACTGGAGTCATCATCAAAGAGAAAGGAGTAAACCTCATGAACATTCGCAATCCATTGCTGCCATTAATCACCCTCGCCGCCCTGCTTCTAACATCGCCGGTCTTTTCAAAGCAGATACAGCTTGATGTCGATCTGGCAACGCCGGTCATCAAAGCAGAGCAAAAGCAAAAGGCCTTTATTAAGGTTTCTCTTACTGGCTATGAACAGCTCAGTGTTGAACAGCGTATTCCGGCCAATATTGCGCTAGTGCTTGATAAGTCTGGCTCGATGTCTGGGGAGAAAATGGCTTATGCCAAGCAGGCTGCTACTTTGGCGGTAGAGCGGCTTAATGCTGACGATATATTATCGATCATCACCTACGATACGGGTGTTGAAGTGGTGGTTCCTGCTACCAAGCTGACCAACAAAGCGCAGGTTATTAAAGCCATTCAGCAAATTCAGCCCAATGGCAGCACTGCCCTCTTTGCTGGCGTTTCGCAAGGAGCTGCGGAAATCCGTAAGTTTATGGATAAAAACAAGGTAAACCGGGTGATCCTGATGAGCGACGGTTTGGCCAATGTTGGCCCGCAATCGCCATCTGAACTTGGCCAGCTCGGCATGGCGCTGGGGCGCGAAGGTATGAGTGTTACCACTATTGGCCTTGGTCTGGGCTACAATGAGGACTTAATGACGCAACTGGCGGGATACAGCGATGGCAACCATGCCTTTGTCGAAAATGCCGCCGATCTTGCCACCATTTTCCAGTATGAATTTGGTGATGTATTGTCGGTTATCGCTCAGGATGTGGATATCGAAATCCAATGCAAAAACGGTGTTAAACCGATACGGGTTCTTGGTCGCCAAGCTGATATTCTGGGCAATCGAGTTAATACATCACTAAGTCAACTCTACAGCGAGCAGGAAAAATACCTGTTATTAGAGGTCGAAGTGCCAGCACAGCAGTCTACTCAGGCGTTGCAAGTTGCTGATGTAACAGTAAATTATCACAATTTACATGCAAAAAAGCGCGACCAACTGACAGAAGTCGCATTGGTACGTTTTTCCAGCTCAGACAGCGAAGTTCGAAGCGCTATCAACACTCCAGTATATGAGGCAGCCGTGCAACAAGTTGCCAACGAAGCCAGCAAGAAAGCCATTGATTTACGCGACAAAGGCGATGTAAAACAAGCACAAGACGTGCTGAGTAAAAATGCCAGCTATTTGCGCCAAGAAGCTGCTGCGCTGGGTGGATCTCAAGCGCTAGAGGAACAAGCTTCTGAGTCGATTGAAGATGCTGAAAAGCTGGAATCAACCAATTGGAATCGTACGCGTAAAGAATTGAAAGCCAAACAGTACAAGGTCGAAAAGCAGCAAAGTTATTAAGTTTAAAAGGGGCTTATACACATAACCATGATAATACGGCAACTGAATAAAACGACATTTCTTGTCATCAGCTTTGTGGCAATCGCCATTGCCGCATTGTCGTGGTCGATGTTTAAATTGCAGCGTCAAACAACCATTGAGATGCGCGAAAATCTGAAACAACTGCATCAAGAACAGCTTGCGCAGCTAGATAATTCTTTACAGGATTTGACCGCCAACTTGGTTCAGCATATTCAATCCCAAAGCCTGGCTCTTATTAACACTAACCCAGAAGAAACGGTCACTAACTTACGAGCCTTTATTCGCTCTGAGCCATTGCTGCTAAATTTCTTTGTGCTGGACCAATACTACATCCTACAATTCCCGGATAATAAATGGTTGCTAACTGAGCAGGAGCAACAATTTCAGCACCAGATCCAACGCATTGATACCATGCCAGAGTTATTTATCGGTAAACGCAGCCCGCAGGATGAAATACTGTCGTTTAAACGCCAACAGGTTACAACTGAACACGGTTGGGTTCATTGGCGCAGCAGTCAGGAACACCTTATATTGTGGTACAAAGACAATAATAGCGGCCGTATTCTCGGCTTCGAACTAAACCAACCATACCTGTTAAGCCGACTGATGCAGAAGCTCGATACAGCCAGCAAGACGATGGACAGCTTAGCCGCTCGGTTCAGCCTTACAAACGATACAGACCAGCTCATTCATCAATGGGGAAACCTCGAACTGAAAAGCTCGCCAGCTTCAACAGTAGACTCTCAGCTTTCATTACCAGCGCCATTTGAGGGCTGGACACTGCAATACAGCTCCTCTGCCCTTCACAGCCATTATCAGAAAAACCGCTATTCTACACTGTTCAATTTAGCGATTATCGCTGGCTTGCTGGTGCTCTTTGGCTACTTTATTTATCGAGAGCAAAACCGTTTGCGCCGCGAAGCCCAACAAAAGGTATCTTTCGTTAATCAAGTTTCTCACGAGCTTAAAACGCCGCTGACTAATATCCGTCTCTACACCGAAATGCTCAAGGACAGCTTAGAGGAAGATTCACGTTATCTGGATGTCATTCACCAGGAAACCCTTCGTCTGGGGCGGCTGATTGAAAACATTCTGAACTATGCCCGCCAACAAAAAAACACCCTTCGCGTTCATCGACAACCAACCGATGCCGCTGCTTGCATCGATCAATGCATCGAGACCTTCACGCCATCGTTAGCCAATAAAGGCATCAAGATCGGTTGTCGGCATGAGTTGTCTCAACCAATAAATATTGATCCAGACATTCTTGAGCAAGTGGTCAACAACCTGTTAAGCAACGTTGAAAAATATGCGGTGAACGGTAGCGAAGTGCAGTTGACCACTCGGCAGGAAAACACTTCACTCCCAGAAGGCTCGTCACTAATAGTGCGCATACAGGACGATGGCCCAGGCATCGACCCCGGCTTGTCTGAGAAAATATTTACGCCGTTTTACCGAATATCAAATCGGCTGACCGACGGCGTTAGTGGCACCGGCATAGGATTGAGTATATCGAGGGAGCTATGCCAACGACATGCAGGCAGCTTAAAACTCATACCCACTCAGCAGGGGGCCTGCTTTGAGTTCAAATTAACCGGATAACAGCTATGCACATTCTT
>DFOV01000275.1 GCA_002376965.1 Gammaproteobacteria bacterium UBA3532 | reverse complement strand
GCGTCTTTTGAAGCCTCGCTCTTCGCTGGCTTGTCTGCCGACTCAGATTTGGCGTTAGCAGTTGATTCTGCTTTCGTTGGAGCTACATCACTACCTTGCGTTGATGCTGGAGAGGTACCGGCCGATTTATTATCAGAAGTTCCTTTCTCAGTAGTCGCCTTATCAGAGCTACCTGCCTCTTGCTTTCTATCTTCTTTGCGACCACGGCCACGCGGAGAGCGTCGTTTACCTTCAGATCTTTTGGCTTTGTTCTCTGATGGGCGGTTCTCTTGTGGACGCTTCTCAGATGAACGACTTTCAGATGAAGTACTTTCTGTAGCTGCCGTATTGACAGCGGCTTCATTGTTTTGCGGTGCCTCTGGTGCTGTCACATTCGACTCAACCGGTTTAGCATCCTCTTGAGTCTGGACGACCTCTCGTGGCTTTCGCTGCGGCCTTTCACCGCTTGGACGCCTCTTGCCTCGAGTACGATTGGTATTATCCGACGTATTTCTCTTTCCTTTGCCACCGCTTTGCGAAGTACCGCCTTTTTCTGACTGCGCGTTTTGCGAGCGGGTGTTTTTTCGAGGATTATCAGAGCTGTTTCTATTGCTGTTACCACGAGAACCTGAACGTGTTGTATTCTTGCGGTTATTGGAGCGCTGGTTTCCTTTGGCATGTGTTCGACGGCTATTGGCACGACGAGACTGCTTCTCTTCCTCACTCTCTTCCTCTTCTTTCTCTTTGCCTCGAATAACTTTTAAGAAGCGTGAAAGAAGGCTCTCTTTTTTCTCTGGAAGCTGAGCTGGAACCGGTGGTGGAGCCACTGGCGCTACAGCTTGAACAGCAGGTTGTACCGATACTGGTTGTTGAGCGCTATTTTGATTTTGAATGCTATTAACAATATCGTCAGAGACCTGCTTGGCTGCAGTTTCCATTCGGTAGCTTAGCGTGTCATGGCCGTCATCGATTTTAACTCGCTCTACTTGATACTCTGGGGTCTCGAAGTGACGATTTGGAATGATCACAACGGTGATGCCATGACGCTTTTCGATGTCGGTAATAGCTTCACGCTTCTCGTTGAGTAAGAACGTAGCGACTTCGATTGGTACCTGGCCGTGGACACGGACGGTATTTTCCTTCATCGCCTCATCTTCAATCAAGCGCAATACTGATAGGGCGAGCGATTGAACGCCGCGAATAACGCCCTGGCCATGACAGCGCGGGCATACGATCTGGCTCGACTCTTCAAGAGAAGGGCGTAGTCGCTGACGTGACATTTCGAGCAATCCAAAGCGTGATATTCGGCCGACTTGAACTCGGGCTCGATCAGCTTTCAGCGCTTCTTTGAAAACATTTTCGACTTCACGTTGATGGCGCGGAGCAGACATATCAATGTAGTCAATGACTACCAAGCCTCCAATGTCACGCAGGCGCAATTGTCTGGCTATTTCTTCAGCAGCTTCTTTATTAGTATTTAACGCTGTTTCTTCAATGTCACCGCCTTTTGTTGCACGGGCCGAGTTAATGTCGATACAGGTAAAAGCTTCGGTCTGGTCAATGACAATCGCGCCGCCAGAAGGCAGTTGTACTTCCCGCTGAAAAGCTGACTCAATCTGACTTTCGATTTGGAACCGATTGAATAGCGGTATTTTATCTTCATATGTCTTGACGCGATTTAAAAAGTCAGGGCGCACTAAGCTGATGTGTTTTTGCGCGCGCTGGTAAGCATCCTGTTCATCAATTAAAATTTCGCCGATATCCAGGCGCAGATAATCACGGATGGCGCGGGTTATGACGTCGCTTTCTTGATGGATTAGAAACGGTGCTGGCTGAGATTCAGCTGCATTTTGGATTGCGCTCCAAAGTGACAATAGGACGTTTAAGTCCCATTCTAATTCATCTTTACTGCGGCCAACCCCTGCGGTTCGAACGATGAGGCCCATGCCGTCTGGTAAATGTAATTGACTTAAGGTTTGCTTAAGTTCTGTTCGCTCGTCGCCTTCAATGCGTCGACTGATACCACCAGCTCTGGGGTTGTTTGGCATAAGCACCAAGTAGCAACCGGCAAGACTGATAAAGGTTGTCAGAGCCGCACCTTTAGAGCCACGTTCTTCTTTGTCAATCTGGACGATGACTTCCTGGCCTTCTTTAACAACATCTTTGATGTTAGGCCGGCCTCGACCTTGGTAATCTTCGGGAAAGTATTGGCGAGCAATTTCTTTGACGGGAAGGAAGCCATGACGTTCTGCGCCGTAATCGACGAATGCGGCTTCCAGGCTGGGTTCTATGCGGGTAATTTTTCCTTTGTAAATATTGGCTTTTTTCTGTTCGCGGCCGGGTGCATCTATATCTAAATCGTATAGACGCTGCCCGTCGACGAGTGCGACACGCAACTCTTCTGATTGAGTTGCGTTAATGAGCATTCTCTTCATAGTTATATGATTCCGGTTACCGGATCGCTTTACTGATGATGTGGCAGGGCAAAGAGCCGATCACTCGCGACTAGTCCGCGTGATGGAACATGGAAATAGAGTTTTCACAAGCCATTAAAATGTTGCTGGTATAGTGTTCACCAGCTACCGCTAAGTGCTTTATCAGACTGACGTGCCGGATAAGGCTCTTCACATTCATCAATAAGCCACGCCGGTGTATGTTCTTACTTGTATTCAATAGGTGATCCACCTTTATCTGGAAAGAATCATTGGCTTTCCTAGTGCATCACTGGCGTTGCCCTGCAGAATTCTATTCTGCTTGTCAGTTACAGTTATTGGCCTGAATATAGCCTACAAATGCCTTTTCATCAAATAAATAGTACAATTATTCTATTAATCACTCGTGGCAATACAGACACCTGCGATAGCAGCTGTTATTTTTGCTCGCTAATTGTTCGTAGCTATAGCATGATTTACGGCCAGTGTCGGACACTTTGTAGATGAAAATTGATTAAAACGAATCACTTACTTTCTAAATGTAGTCGACAAGTAATTTTTTTAAGCTATTTCATGTGATACCCGTTTATAAACCAAAGAAAACGTGAGAATTCGATATAAATCATGGCAATAATTGCAAACAAAGTTAGTTTTTCTGAAGTTGATGATGAATATCAGGGGCAG
The DNA here is from genome assembly GCA_002376965.1 of Gammaproteobacteria bacterium UBA3532. Lineage (GTDB taxonomy): Bacteria > Pseudomonadota > Gammaproteobacteria > Enterobacterales > UBA3532 > UBA3532. The sequence continues at coordinate 595 of DFOV01000275.1, read as the reverse complement.
CGGCTAGATAACTACCTTATACGAGAGCTAAAAAGCGTTCCAAAAAGTTGGGTATACCGCGTCATACGTAAGGGTGAGGTTCGTATCAATAAGAAGAGAGCAAAGCCCGATACTCGACTGGTGGCTGGTGATGTCGTACGAATCCCCCCCCATCATCAGTATTTGGAAAGCCGAACCACTGTGCCCGAGCCGTTACAGAAGCAGTTGCAGCAGGCGATATTGTTCGAAAATGCGTGGGTAATCGCTATCAATAAACCATCAGGCATGGCGGTGCATGGTGGTAGTGGCGTAAGCTTTGGCGTCATTGAAATATTGCGTGCGGCTCGGCCCGAGGAAAAGTTTCTTGAGTTGGTGCATCGTTTGGATCGCGATACTTCCGGCGTGTTGCTGATTGCAAAAAGGAAAAAAGCCCTGAATGAGCTGCATGATCAACTACAGCAAAAATCCTTAACCAAAATATATCATTTGGTATGTGAGGGGGAGTGGCCCAAACGTAAAAACAAAGTTGAACTGCCGTTACGTAAAAATGCTGTGCGCTCGGGTGAACGTCTGGTGATTGTCGATGAGGCGGGAAAATATGCCCTTACTCGCTTTA
>DFOV01000270.1:3224-5628 GCA_002376965.1 Gammaproteobacteria bacterium UBA3532 | reverse complement strand
GAGCTTAAACAGGAGTTGCGCGAGCACTTGTTGCGCATCGAACCCAGCGACACAGAACGCTTTTTAGATGCATTGCGCCAGTTCAAATGGGCGCATACACTGCGGGTAGCTGCATCCGACTTGGTTGGCACCTTGCCAATCATGAAAGTTAGTGATCAGCTGACCTATCTTGCTGAAGCATTGCTCGATGTAGCTTATCGACAAGCCTGGCGCGAGCTGACCGAAAAGTTTGGCCTTCCTGACGGTGTTGAGGGGGCGAGCGCCGAGGTGGCTAAGGGCTTTGCTATTATAGCCTACGGTAAGTTGGGTGGATTGGAACTAGGTTATGGTTCGGATCTCGATCTGGTGTTTCTTCACGCCGGTAGCTCCCAGGGCATGACCAGCGGGCCGCGCTCGATACCGAATCATACGTTTTTTATTCGTCTAGGGCAGAAAATTATCCAGATCATGGGTGTTCGAACTCTGACTGGCGTGCTGTATGAGATTGATACTCGACTGCGTCCTTCAGGTTCCTCAGGCTTATTGGTGACACATTTGGAAGGTTTTCGAAAGTATCAACTGGAACAAGCATGGACGTGGGAGCATCAAGCGATTGTTCGAGCACGCTTTGTTGCTGGCGATGAAGCTTTGATAGACGACTTTCTGGCAATTCGCCAAGATGTTTTGCAGCGCCAGCGAGATAAAAGCCAGCTAGGTCGAGAAGTCCAGGATATGCGGCAAAAAATGATGGACAACCTTGGTTCTAAGAGCAAGGATGAGTTCCATCTAAAGCAAGATCGGGGGGGAATGGCTGATCTTGAATTTATTGTACAGTATCATGTGTTGGCATATGCGGCAGAGCATCCTGCATTGCTGGAATATACCGACAATATTCGTATTCTCGATGCCATCGGTGAGGCTGGCTTGTTGGGAGTGGATGAAGTGCTGGTGTTGCAAAATGCCTATCGCCACTACCGAAATCATGGCCATCGCCTAGCGTTGCAAAATCAGTCATCTACGGTTGATGCTGAGAAATTTATGGACGAACGGGCAGTGGTTGAGGCCGTGTGGAATAACGTATTTAGTCATTAACAGAGGTAATTGAAATGGACGGAGCGTCAGCTAAAAAGGCCCAACAGGCGGCACCGGCTCAAAAGGAACATAAAGTGTTTCATGTTAAGCCCAGTGCGTTGCCACTGAGTTGCCCAACGCCAGATATGACGTTGTGGAATGCTCATCCCAAAGTTTACATTCCAGTTGACGCGACGGGTGAAGGCGTCTGTCCCTATTGTGGTAATAAATTTATTCTCGATGGCGCAAGCGAATAAATGATGGAGCAGCGAATATTGATTGTTGGCCCATCCTGGGTTGGCGATATGGTGATGGCTCAAACGCTGTTTAAAGTACTTAAGCAGCAATATTCAGATGTCATTATTGACGTGCTGGCTCCTGCATGGAGCAGGCCGATTTTAGAGCGTATGCCTGAGGTAAATCGCTCCATCGACATGCCGGTAGGGCATGGTAGTTTGGCGCTAAAAGCGCGCCACCAACTGGGCAAGGCGCTGCGAGAACATCAATATCAACAATCTATTGTATTACCAAACTCCCTAAAGTCGGCATTGGTGCCGCTGTGGGCCAAGATCCCCAAGCGCACAGGCTGGCGCGGTGAAATGCGCTATGGATTATTAAATGACATTCGGCCACTCGATAAATCCAGATATCCGTTGATGATTGAGCGTTTTATTGCTTTGGCATATCCGAAAGGTACAAAACTTCCTAGCCAGCTTCCTCGGCCAGAGTTGGTTAGTATTAGCGAAAATGTCACTGCTGCACGCAAGAAATTTGGCTTGACTAGTGATGCGCCTGTTCTGGCCCTCTGTCCTGGTGCCGAGTTTGGTGAAGCAAAGCGCTGGCCCCCAGAATACTATGCCGAGGTGGCCCGAACCAAAATTCAGGAAGGTTGGCAGGTTTGGCTTTTTGGTTCGGCCAAAGATCGCCCTGGCTGTGAAAATATTCGGCAAATGTTGGATGGGGCGGCAAATAACCTTGCGGGTGAAACTTCGTTGGCTGAAGCTGTTGATCTATTATCCGTTGCTGACGCCGTTATTTCCAACGATTCGGGCTTGATGCATGTTGCGGCAGCGTTGGAGCGAAACTTGGTGGTGGTTTATGGCTCCAGTTCACCAGAATTTACGCCGCCACTAAATGACAATAAAGCCATTGTCCGCCTAGGGCTGGAATGCAGCCCATGCTTTAAGCGTGATTGCCCTTTGGGACACCTGGATTGTTTGAAAAAGTTGGAGCCTGCGCGGGTTATTAAATCTATCAATATGGTGCTTGATCAGCACGACTGATGTCTATGAACTATCTTCGCTATGATAGTCCCCCTCAACCCGAGCTGGTTGAGGCCGTCCGTGAGCTGCTT
>DFOV01000270.1:0-2925 GCA_002376965.1 Gammaproteobacteria bacterium UBA3532 | reverse complement strand
TTGAGGCCGTCCGTGAGCTGCTAATGCGTAATCATTCGGCTCAATGGAGTGGGCTAACCACTGGATCAAGGGACCAGGTATTTCGCCATACGAGTGGCAACTTCTATCTAAAGTGTTTCGCTAAAAGCTGGAAGACTTGGTTGGGCAAGTCGCCGATACGAATGAATCGCCTCAAGAACCAGCTTATGGAGAAACATGGCTTAGAGGCTCCGAAAATTTGCTTATGGGGGAGGCAGAATGGTATCGACTTTATTATCACGCCGACTATCGTTGGTCGTACGCTTAAACAAGTCTTCCAAACCGAGTATCTCAATGATACGACCCCTTTGACCTTCGCATTGCGACGCCAATTGCTTGCCAAGTTGGCTAAGAGTATTGGAATAATGCATAGCAGACGCATTTATCATGGCGATCTGAATAGTGATAACTTATTGATTTCTTGGTTGGATGGGGATTTTTCTATCACCTTTCTAGACAATGAAAAGAACCAGCAACGGCCCTTCATATCCGCATCATTGGCATATAATAATTTACGCCAACTAAACAGCTTGGAGGCTTTTTCGGTGCATGAGCGATTGCGATTCCTCTCGTTGTATCATCAGGTCTGTCCGCAGTGGAACAGGCCTGAGCTTTCAGAACTTATTTCAACGCTTGCTTTCGCCACTTCGCAGCGCTGGAACAAAAAAATGGCTAGAAGGGCTGCGAGCGGTTTAGCTAAGCCTTAACGATTTTCTGGTAGTAGTCAATTGTCTGCTTGGCCACGGCATCCCAGCTATATTTTTCCTGCGCTAGTTGTTGCCCTTTCAAGGCAACGCTTTCGCGTAACTGTGGATCGCGAGCCAGACGAATAAGGGCCTCGGCGATAGCTTCTGGGTTTTCTGGTGGCACCAACAGTCCAGTTTGCTCATGGTGGATGATTTCAGGCAGTCCACCGACATTAGTGGTAACCATGGCTTTTCGGCTGGCCATACCTTCCAGTGCTGAAAGGCTTACCGCTTCCATCAACGATGGCATCATCACAATATCAGGCAAGGCATTTAGCTCAGGCATTTTTTCTAATGGTATATTGCCCATGTATTTAATTGCGCCTTTCTCATTTGCCTGAACCAGGGTTGATTTGATCTCCTCAATGTAATCTGCATGGGTATTGATGGCGGCATCACTGCCAAGAAAAACAAACTTCCATGGGATCTCTGGAGCTTGCTCAAGGCACAAATCTACCGCTCTGGCCAAAAATAAAACGCCATTCTTGCGCGCCATTCTACGAGGACAAAGCACGACAAACTCGTCATCGCCTAATTGGTAGGCAGAACGATCGGCCTCGACATTGTGATGAAAGCGCTCGGTATTAACCCCGTTGGTGATATAACCAATGTCGCTGATATTACCCCACAGGTGACGGGTCTTGTCGCGCAACTCTTCACTGACGGTAATAATGCCGGAGGTCTTTGAGTAGGAATGGCGAATCCATTTCATCTTCATCTTGCGCTGATAGTCGCGTAAGAATCGCGAACTATGATTGGTCCAGATCCACGGCGTCTGCTTTGAGAATTCACAACATGCCTTGGTGGTGTCCTGATAGTCGTGTTGATGAATAATATCTGGTGTTCCCAGTTTCTCTTTGGCTTTGAGAATACCTAATTTGGCGGCTTTGCTAAACAGGCGCTTGCGATAGATTTTATTGCGAAAAGCCGGTGTATTTTGATTAACGCCAACCCTAACCACCCAAATACCTTCGTGTTGATGCATGTTGATATCGGCTTTATCACTGGCAACAGGGTTAATGACCGCAACGGTATGCCCTAGCTTGACCATGGCATAACTAAGGTTATAAATATGGGCGGCAATACCGCCAATATTGGGTAAATAGTCGGTAGAAATCATAAAAACAAGCATGGCTGACTCCTTAAAAATGCTGTGGCATGGGCCGTTTCCAGTCACGGCGATAAAACTTCTCTGCACGAAGACGTACCTGGTGCCACAGGTTGTCTTGCTCTTTAAATACTTGGCGCAGCGGCTTGCCGGTATAGGTTTTGATAAAGCGTAGCCAGTCGGTTTTGGTTAGCCCTATGTCTGCAGCAGAGAAGTAAAGCGCCCCCAGATCTTTGACTAGCCAGCGCATTGGCACGGCATTTCGTCGCTGGGCGCGGTGAAGGTCCATGAGATATAGTGGTGGCTTCTGGGTTTCAATATCATCAAGCTTAATCCGAAAATGGCAGATATATAAGTCTCGATGATTGATGCCGCTTTGGTGGAGCCTTTTCACCATGTTGGCTACTTCTGATAGCAGGTAACATTTAAAGCGGAAGCTTGGTCGCTGTTGCGGCCAGACTGCACAGAGGTCTTTTAACGTGGTGGTATTCTCGATCTTTTTGGTAATTAAAAAAGACTCTTGTCCTGCCGGATTGAAGCCCCGAACACCGCATGCCATGGTGGTCATTGTGTTGATGCCGAGCTGATGAAGGCGGTTGATCGTGCGCCACTCGTTCGCTGCATTCAGTATGGGAAGTCTGCCTTTGCTGAGTTCTTTGAATATTTCTTTCCAGCCTATGCCATGAAATATCTTTATGAAATACGCCTTGTCGCCTAAGGTGAACTCGAAGGTATGTCTACCATCTTTATCGCGCACGGTTGTGCCGGTCAGGGCCATGATCTCATCGAAGGTCTTGTTTTGTGAGAAGTGCTGCTGAATAGATTTATCGAGTTGGTAGATCATTAAATGGATGCGTCTTTCTTGGCTTGTGCAACGTTGTGCATAATGGTGACAGCGGATGATGGACGGCTGTATAGGTCTGTATTTTCTGCGTAGTCTAATCCATTTTGTTTCCATCGACTATAGTCGGAGGAGCTTAGAAATTCGGTGAGCTGCTGATTAAATGCTGTTTGTTTGAATGGGGTGTCGTTGAAAACCATTCCAGCTTCGGC
>DFOV01000030.1 GCA_002376965.1 Gammaproteobacteria bacterium UBA3532 | reverse complement strand
AGCATCTTGAAAATTGGCGTTGGTTAAATCTGCGCCGGAAAAGTCGGTGTTACTGATTGTAGCTCCGCTGAAATTGGCTCCATTTAACAATGCGCGGTTAAAGGCGCTATCACTAATTTGGACGCCTAGCCATTGGCTATTCAAGCCTTCTAAGTCGGCCAGGTTGCTTGTTTGAATGACGGCTAGGTTGAAACTGGCGCCAGTAGCGTCGATAGCGTTTAGTTGGCTTTGCGATGAAATAATAGTGCTACTTAGATTAGCAAAGCGCAGTGAGCTAGCAGTAAGAGTGCTTAGGCTAATCTCGATGCCGCTTAAATCTGCATAGTCGATGGCGGCGTTAGTGATAGATTGGTTAGACAAGCTAACACTTTTAAGATCGCAGCCTTTTAAGTTGGCGTTATCAACTAAATTACTACAGTCAACGGGATCGGATTGAGCGAGTAGGGTATTAAAAGTACGAGTAACCAGTTGCGGATTGGCATTGCTGGCTTGAATGATGATCTGATCTTTAATGGTTGGATCAAGGCTAATATCAATCAGGCTTTGTGCTGAAGCTGGCGCGTATTGAGGGGCGTTAAAGGTGATTTCAATAGCCGCAGTGGTTTCCAGTGCCTGTTGTTCGTTGAGATCGATTCGACGTGATACAAGCTGGTCGTTAGTCGCCGGCGGCTGTTTATCTTGATCAACGAGTTGGCCATATTCTGCGGTGGTTTGGGCGGTCACATCATAAATAAACTGCGTACGATTTTGCGAGAGCGGTGGGCGCAATGACACCAGAGTAGTTCTGATTTGGCTGACGGTAGCATCGCTATTCGTAGTCAACGTAATCTGGGTTATGGCATTATCATTTATTACCGGATCGGTCAGCGTTGCCTGATAACGTCCAGTGCTGTCGGTTACTGCGGTATAGGTTTGGCCGTTGTATTCTATCGTGATGTCGGCATTGGCGATGGTTTTGTCACCGATGCGAGCTTGTCCTTCGACATCCAGCTGGAAGTTGAAGTCGCCTCCCGTACCCGCTTGTCCACCTTCGCTGCAACTTGATATAGATAATATGATTGCCAAGGTGCATGCCAGACAAAGGAGCTTTGAAATAACGTTGGGTTTATTCATCGGCGGTTGCCTCTTCTGGAGTAGTGGTGGTTTGTGCGGGTTGTTCGACGTCGTTAGCGAAGAAATAGATACCTATTCCGGCTCGGTGTCTGCCTGTTCCACGTGAAACCTTTCCGCCATCACGGTCATACTGGCTAAGCCAGGCATTGGTTTCTTTCATAAACTGTTGAGCGTTTTTATTGGCTCGCTTACGAACTTCTTGCATCACTTCTTCTGGAATATTGTCGTAGTAAAGATAGCTCTGATAGTACGATTCTTCATGCTTATGGGCCAGATTGTGTTCAATGGTGGCATATAGATCTGAGCCACTATTGCCCAATACCCAAAGCTTTTCGGCGGTGTCGTCGGCCGGATAGTAGGCTTTGTTGACCAGGGTGACTTGCTCGCCATTCTTTTCGACACAGCCGATGCGCATCAGCTCGTCCAGCGTGGTGACAACAGGTACATCGCCGGTACATTCTATGACCAGCTGCTGAAAACTGATGCCTTCGCCATGAACTGGGAGCACCAATGGATTGCCGTCAGTTTGATAATCGGGATGATTGCACCAGTTAAATATAATGCGCGCGAGGTAGTTTTGACGTTCCCAGAGTCCTTCCTGGGTCGAGTCGGGATTTTTTTTCAGCCTGGCAATGTCTTTGCGGTGAATGCCGGTGAGCAGGGATAATCTGGCGGCGGGGACTTTCTTACGATTAGGCTCTTTGAACTCGCACTCGGCGACATCGACATAAACCCGCTTTAGAACATCAGCGGCCATAGGATAAGACACACCATAGCGGATCAATATTTTGACCAGCGGACGGAGCAGTTTGTAGAGCGCCTTAACCAGCGCTTGGTGTATCTTGGTTGCCAATGGTTATCCGGTTGTATTTATTACTCTAATAAGCGTTCTCGATTATATTGAATGGTCGCAGATCTCGAGCGCGGGGAGGAACAGTCGGTATCGGAAATGTTGCGCGGATGGATCCGCGCCCAAGCCTACATGGATGTATTCACGGCGTTTTCCGATATTGACAGTTCCTTCCTGTGCCAACCAGTCTATATTCACATCAAAGGCTCTCTAAAAACCTGATCAAGGCATCGCGTTGCACTTGGGTTAGTTGATCATAGCGTGTTTTCGATGCTAACGCTTCCCCTCCGTGCCAGCGGATGGCTTCGTCAATGGTTCGAGCGCGCCCATCATGTAAATAGCCGAAGCCGGTCTTAGCTTCATTACCTGTGCCTTCGCTAACGCTTTTGGTCAGTCCTAGGCCCCATAGCGGCGTAGTTCGCCATTCTGCCCCTGTTGCATCACCTTCGCCTAGATTATCCGCCAAACCAGGCCCCATGTCATGTACCAACATATCGGTATAGGGGTGAATAGTCTGACTGCGTAGTTCCGCTAGCGGGTGATGTGCGCTGGTAACAAAGGTAGGTTGATGGCATTGGGCACAGCCTATGTCGGTGAACAGCTGCTCGCCTTCCAGAGCGGTCGGATCGTTCAGATCGCGTCGTGCACGCACGCCTAGTAACGCGATGTATTTGACCAGGTGTTCTAGGTGTTGGTCATTCAGCTCTGCGCCGCTGTTGTTGCCGCAGTTTGTTTGTAGAGAGCCACAGTCTGGGAGGGGTAAAATCGAAGTCATGACCCCCATATCGGTGTTAAGCGCCCCGGCGATCTGGTGCTCTAAACTGGTGGTTGCCGCTTTCCAGCCAAATCGTCCCAAGCGTGTTTCACCACTAATCGGATCATTGATCCGCTGTGCTTTCCCTGAAATACCATCTTGATTGGCATCGTTTACGTCTTCTAAGGCCAGTATATCGGCTTCGTTAATCGCTTCAAGTAAGCCGAGACCAACCAGATGAGGTGCAATTCGCGCAGAAAATCGGGCTGGTGGCGTTTTTTCAAAGCGATAAATTGGGGAGCGCAGGCCATCGCTATTCGTTTCCCAGTGGTCGATAGCCACGCGTCCTTCGCCGCCTTTGGGGTCGATGCCGGTATTGTTGGGCTGTAATACCGACCCAATCAACGGGTCGGGGCTGCCATCTTCGGCTGCTACCTTAAATACCCAGCGGGTCAAGGCTTCACCATCAGGCGCAACGAGGGCTTTACCGTTGCGTTCGTGGCAACTGGAGCAGGACTTGTT
>DFOV01000297.1 GCA_002376965.1 Gammaproteobacteria bacterium UBA3532 | reverse complement strand
TGCACAACATGGTATTGCGTGGCCATGCGCTTCTCTATCGAAAAACGCGCTTTCCTGGGTGGAAAATTATTCATTTTTTCTTGATTGGCTTTCCTGCCACCTTACGCGCAAACCATAATCTATTCTGGCTATCGCTCGCTTGCTTTCTTATCCCTGGGCTAGGTATGGGCCTGATGTGCTATTTCGATAGCGAATTTATTTACAGCCTGATGCCTAAAAGCCACGTAGCCAACATGGAGAACATGTATGACCCTGCCGAACGCACCGGAAGCTCACGCGGCGCTTGGGCCGATGTTTATATGTTTGGTTTCTATATCTGGAACAATGTCAGCATTGGTTTTCGCGTGTTTGGGATGGGGTTGTTAATGGGCGTAGGCACTATCATGTCTCTGCTTTATAACGGCTTTAGCATTGGTGGCGTTGCCGGTCATTTAACTCAGCTAGGTTACACCGAAACTTTTTGGCCCTTTGTCATTGGTCATGGTTCGTTTGAGCTTACTGCCATTGTCATCTGTGGCGCAGCTGGCTTTAAGATGGCCCAGCCACTGGTCAGACCAGGTCCTTATCGCCGCTTGGATGCGCTGCGCATTATTAGCCGTGATGCGCTGACATTGGTGATGGGCGGCGGTTTTATGCTGTTTATAGCCGCTATCATTGAAGCCTTTTGGTCACCCAACACCCTTGTCTCACCTTCAGGAAAATACCTGGTTGGCGCTATCCTATGGCTGCTGGTGTTGTTTTATTTCACCTTTCAGGGTCGCGGATACGCAAGGGAAGCATAGATGCAACTGGACAAGCTTCAATTTCCCATTGCGAAACGCACACCGGCCCAAGCCTGTGATATCGGCTTTGTTTTAGGCAAACTGTGGTTCTGGCGATTACTTAAAGCATGGCTACCAATAGCTCTACCAATTTTCGCCCTCGGACTGGCACTTTTTTCCTACTATCCCTGGCTATCGTATCTGCTGCTGTGGTGGCTCAAGCCTGTTTATGAGCGTTGGCCGCTGTATATTATCAGTCGCGATATTTTTAGCGAGCCGATAGCCAATACATCCGACATAAAGCAGGCATGGAAAACAGGCTTTGGTCAATGGCTTCCTAACCTGACCATTCGTCGCCTGTCATTTAATCGCTCATTTAATGCCCCGGTGTCACTACTCGAAGGTCTCACCGGCAAAATCCGTACTCAACGACTCAATGTATTAAACCGAGGACAGAGCTACGCCACCTGGCTTAGTTTTGCCTGTTTATGCATGGAGTATGTCATCTTCGCCTCCCTTACTTCCATCGCCTTTATGTTTATACCTGAAGAGTTTCAAGGCGAGTTTGAGACGCTGTTTATCGAAGGAAGCAACTACGCAGCCTGGGCGTGTTACGCCTTGTATTTTTGCGCATTAGCTTTGGTGTCACCCTTTTATGTTGCGGCAGGCTTTTCTTTATACCTTAACCGACGTGTCCATCTAGAGGGTTGGGACATCGAGCTGGTCTTTCGGCAACTGGCCGAGCGCGCTCGCCATTGGCTGCAAGGTAGTGCATTAGTCCTGTGCCTAGGTTTGAGCTTATGGGGTTCTCCGAATACCGCCATAGCCGAAACAGCATCAGCACAGCGCTCAAAAGAAATTATAGAAGAGATCATGGCCAGCGACGACTTTGGCGAAAAAGTTGAACGCTCTCGCTGGGAAAAGATAGAGAAAACAGAGCCTAAAGAAGAAGACGGAGAAGAAGCCGATCCAGGAGAGTTTATTAAAACCCTGCTAAACCTGATCGAATGGTTTAGCGACCTATGGTCATTCATGGGCGATCTAGCCTTAGTCACCAAAATCATCCTGATCGCCGCCGTTGCCGCTGCACTTGGCTGGATACTTTATCGCATGCGCGCCTGGCAAGCCCTCATTGACCAGTTTTCGAAAAGAGCTCCACGCCAAGATGCTCCCCCCACCACCTTATTTGGCATGGATGTAACTCGCGAGTCATTACCTGATGACATATCTGCTCAGGTTAATAGTTGGCTGGAACAAGGTCATTATCGCCAAGCGTTGAGCCTATTGTATCGCGCTACCATCGCTCACCTTCTCGAAACGGGCAAACTCAAGGTTCTACCTAGCTCAACTGAGGGAGAATGTTTGGCGGCCGTGCGGCAAAACTTTCCGCCATCAATGTCGCAGTATTTTGGCGAGCTAACCGATGCTTGGATTGCGCTAGCCTATGCCCACAAGCCGCCGTCGTTAGACACCCTATCAGCACTAAATCAGCAATGGGGAGGACTGTTCCATGTCGAACAGCCATAACGACACCAAACTGTTTATGCTGATTGGACTACTGGTGGCTTTGGTGCTGGCAGGATATGGCTATTGGTTTTTCTCAACCCACGAGAAAATTGTTGAGATCGAGCGTGGTCGCTATTCCAAGGAAGCCAGAAAAGACGATTACCTTGCCTGGAAGCGCTACATAAGCCGCACAACGGGTGCTAACGTTGAACAGTTAAAAAGTATCACCGCTCTCGATCCAACCCTCGCCGAAAATAGTGTATTCTTCAGCCCTCGTCTGCAAGGACAACTCACAACACGTGATCGTGAGCATTTGATGCTATGGCTAGAAAGTGGCGGTCACCTCATCACCGTCGTTTGGACATTATGGGACGAGGAGGATGAAGAAAGCGGCGATCCCTTTTTGGACCAGCTCGGTATCAAGCAATCGACGTTTTCAGAGGACCCCGTCACCAATGAGCCTCAAGCCATCGATGTCTCAGCGCTGGGAGAACAAGCGCCGATCACCATCGCCTTTGATCCCTACTATGTTATTGACGCCAGTGGCGACCATATAGCTAATGCCATCAGCGATGACAACGGCACCCATCTGGTCCAAGTCAAAGTAGGTAAAGGCCTGGCAACCGTACTAACCGATGATAGCTTCTGGCTAAACTGGAATATTGAGAACGATGACAACGCCTATCTAGCATGGCTACTGGCCAACCAACGCCCCGCCCAACAGATATGGTTTTATGACGAGTTTCGCGCTACGCCATTAACAGACCTGCTATGGCAGCACGGCTGGCCAGCGCTAATTAGCTTGTTTATCAGCATCCCATTGCTGCTATGGGCGCTGTTTAACCGCTTTGGCCCCTTGCAAAGGCTCAACTCAACCCAGCAACGCAGCATGCTAGAACACTTGCTGGCAAGCGGCCGCTTTCACTGGCAACAAAAGAAACCCGAAAGCCTGCTCCAACCCGTTCGCCAGCAAATCGCCCGCAAGGCCCGTCGTCATGTCCCCCAATGGTCTGATTGGAGCGAAGCACAACAAATTGACTGGCTACACGAACTCTGCCAACTAGAACATCAACATATTCACGAGCTGCTGCACGCCTCACCAACCAAAGAACGTGAAGTCGTGCAACTACTCCAACACCTTCAAAAACTTGAGCATCAACTATGAATGATACGCCCAACTCAACGCCAACGACGCCTGTTTCCGACGAACAAGCCAATCCTCTTGATGTCCCAGTAGCTGACAACCAACCATCTCGGCAAGAAATGGTTGAAGAAGCCAGTTATCACATTCGACAACTCGAAAAAAATATCGCCAAAGTGTTAATCGGCCAAACCGATGTGCTACGCGAGATTCTTATCGCTTTTCTTGCAGGCGGTCATGTTTTATTAGAAGGCTTACCAGGGCTAGGCAAGACCCTGATGGTGAAAGCCATCGCCCGCGCCACCCACGGTCGCTTTTCACGCATTCAGTTCACTCCCGATTTAATGCCCAGCGACGTTACCGGCCACACGATATACGATATGTCGAGCGAACAATTCAAGCTTAGGCGCGGCCCAGTGTTCTGTAACTTGCTGCTAGCGGATGAGATCAACCGCGCCCCGGCAAAAACCCAATCGGCCCTGCTCGAAGTCATGCAAGAACAGCAAGTCACCCTCGAAGGTAAAAGCCTGCCACTTAGCGCTCCTTTCATGGTGCTGGCTACCCAAAACCCCATTGAACAAGAAGGCACCTATCCGCTGCCAGAAGCCCAGCTCGATCGCTTTTTATTCAAAACTCTGATCGACTACCCAACTGCCGATGAAGAGTTTGCCTTGGCTCAGCTGGTCACCTCAGGTAAAAGCGGTGACAAATTGAATGTCGAATCCGTCGAGCAACAACTCTATACCCAGCAAGTCATCCAACTCCAACAACTGGCAAGCCACCAGCGCGTCGATGATCAAGTACTACGCTATGCGGTCAACCTGGTTCGCACCACCCGAGAATGGCCAGGCATTGCCTTAGGCTCCGGCCCACGCGGCGTGCTGGCGATTATTCGTGCCGCCAAAGCGCTGTCTCTGATTAACAAGCGTGACTTTGTTATCCCAGACGATATCAAGCAGGTGGCCCGCCCAGCGTTGCGCCACCGCATTCAACTTTCCGCTGAAATGGAAATTGAGGGTTATACCCAAGATCGCGTGCTAAGTGATGTCATCAACAAGGTAGAAGCACCGCGCCTATGAAACCAGCTCCGCTGTTCATATTCTGCCTGATAGCCTGGATAGGGCTGGGCATCGTAGTCAGTATATTGCCAGAGATGCAAGCCATCTGGTGGCTCTGCGGCGGCGCGCTAACACTGATTGGAATCTTCGACGCGCTAGCTGTTTGGTCGCACCCAAAACTTCAGTTTGAACGCGAGCTTCCTCAAGCGCTCCCCATTTATGTAAAATGCAGCGTCAAATTGCATATAGAAAACGTCAGCCAACGGCATTACCAATTAAGAGTACAAGATCACTACCCTCATCAATGCCAATCGAAAACACCGCCATTATCCATCGAACTATCCCCAAACCAGGCAATTATTGCCAACTATGACATAGTCCCCCAAGAACGCGGGGATGGCATATTTAACGGCTGCGACGTTGCCATTCGCTCCGCTTTTGGCTTATGGATTAGAAAATGGCACATCGCCAAACAAAGCCAGGTAAAAATCTATCCCAACTTCAACAGCCTGGTGAAATACGCACTTTTTGCTGCGGACAACCACCTCAATCAACTCGGCATCCAACAAAAGCGCCGCCGTGGCCAAGGCCAGTCGTTTCATCAATTGCGTGAATACCAGGACGGCGATCCATTAAAACAAATGGACTGGAAAGCCACCGCCCGCCACCGCAAACTGATCTCGCGTGAATATCAAGACGAACGCGACCAACAGATTGTGTTCATGCTCGACTGCAGCCGCCGCATGCGCAGCATCGACCAAGGCATCAACCACTTTGATCAAGCCCTCAACGCCATGCTATTGCTCACCTACGTCGCCCTGCGCCAAGAAGACGCAGTTGGCTTTTACACCTTCGGCGGTGTTGAGCGCTGGTTTGCGCCCGTCAAACACCAAAGCAAAATCAGCCATATCTTGAATCAGGTATACGATCTATCCAGCACCACCGAACCAGCAGACTACCTAAAAGCCGCCGAACACCTAAGCGGCCTGCTCAAAAAACGCGCGCTGGTCATACTACTAACCAACGCCCGCGATGAAGACTACCAGGATCTCGCCGAAGCCAGCCAAATCCTCTCCGGTAAACATCTCGTCATGGTAGCCAACCTAAGAGAAGCCATACTCGACGAACAACGGATAAAACCCATCCAAAACCTCGACGACGCCCTACTCTACAGCGCCATCACCGACTACCAAAACCGCCGCCAGCAAACCCACCAAAAACTGGTGCAACATGGAACGCATTTGATTGATACAACGGCAGGGAAACTGCCAACGGATTTAGTGAATGGGTATTTGGGGATTAAGCGGCGTGGGGTTTTGTGATTCGAAATATTATTCAAGATGCTACCCGATAACTAACTTTTCACTTATCGCCGTATTCACCTATAATCCATGAAGAACATATAAATACAAGGATTCCTTTTGAGCATAGTACTCCAAAATTTATCAGCAAAAGTTCAATCAAAAGAATGCATAGTGGGTATCTATGGGCTTGGTTATGTAGGTTTGCCGCTCGCTGTATGTTTCGCTAATGCGGGAATTAAAGTCATTGGCTTTGATATAGACCAGAAGAAGATAACCCAAATCAACGACAAGGGTAGCTATATAAGTTCCGTCAGCTCAGAGCAACTATCTAACGCGATTAAGCACGGATTCGAAGCAACCAGCCAATTTGAGCGAACGACAGAGGTGGATGCCCAAATAATATGCGTACCAACACCTTTAGACTCACATAACCAGCCAGATTTAAGTTTTGTAAGTAACACTGTCGAAGCAATACTCCCATTTTTCAAGGAAGGGCAATTGATGTGCCTCGAAAGTACAACATGGCCAGGAACGACAGATGAAATTCTGGCTACAGCTCTTCAGCAAGCGGGGTTTAGCCCCGGCATAGACTGCGCTTTATGCTACTCACCAGAACGAGAAGATCCGGGAAATGCTAACTTTTCAACAGCTACAATCCCCAAAGTCATTGGCGGATATAGCCAAAATTGCTTGGAAATTGGCAAAGTGCTATACGCTCTGGCGATTGAATCCGTCGTTCCCGTCAGCTCGACAAAAGTAGCGGAAATGTCAAAGCTGCTCGAAAATATTCACCGAGCGGTGAATATTGGGCTGGTAAACGAAATGAAAATTGTCGCCGACAAAATGAACATCAACATTCATGAAGTGATTGATGCAGCCGCTACGAAACCTTTTGGTTATACTCCTTACAGGCCAGGGCCCGGACTCGGGGGACACTGTATTCCGATTGATCCATATTACCTGACTTGGAAAGCGAAGGAGTTTGGTATCAACACTCGATTCATCGAGCTCGCAGGTGAAATCAATCACTATATGCCAAGCTGGGTAGTGAATAAGATATCTCTCGCTTTAAACAGTCATCAGAAATCGATATCTGGAAGCCGAATATTAATACTAGGATTGGCGTATAAAAAAAATGTCAGTGACACGCGAGAGTCTCCTGCTATAGAAATTTTAGATCAACTAATCAAACTGGGGGCCCATGTGGACTATTCGGATCCCTTTGTACCTGTATTTCCAGAGAAGCGTCGTTATCAATTTGATCTGCAATCAATTGCTCTGACTGAAAGCACAATTGGCTCCTACGACTGCCTACTACTGGCAACCGAACATGATGCTTTTGATATCGAGATGATAAGCCATCATGCAACATTGATTGTCGATACTAGAAATGTTGTTCCTGCAGGCAATAATGTGATTGAAGCTTAACGTTATGAGTAAAAATTACATACTCGACCGAACATTGGGTTTCCTGCCGTTAAACACCAGCTGGGTTCCATCTGTCCGTTTTTTGTTACGACGAAACCGCTTCTTTCATTTGAAATCAACATTCTTGCACAAACCACACATACTGGAAGTTGGACCTGGAGGGGGAACTATCCTTGCCGAATTATCGCTGCAAGGCCACATGTGTACTTATATAGAGCAGTCTATAGATGCACAGGAATTGATGATAAAACATTTTTCTTTCCTACCAGCCGCCCCCTCGCATTACGACAATGAAAAACATGGCCTGGCAGACGCGTTGGTTGCGCTAGATGTATTAGAGCATATTGAAGATGATGAGAAGGCAATAAGGTATTGGGCATCGATGGTTAAACCCGAAGGATTTCTTTGCCTATCAGTGCCATGTCACCAACGAAAATGGAGTAGGGGTGATGAGTGGGCAGGACATTACAGGAGATATGAAAAGGCTCAGTTGATCAATTTACTGAACCGTACGGGTTTAACAATCGAACATATGGAATGTTATGGCTTTCCACTTGCAAATATTACAGAGTTTGTCGGCCGTTTTTATTACCGCACACAAGGTTCAAATTTAACTAAACAAGAAGCTTCTTCAAGAAGTGGCGTATCAAGGAATATGTATAGCCGCCTGAGTCCATTCATGCGCTCATTTCTATTTAAAACAATAATTCAGCTTTTCTACTTTTTACAAGGCTGCTTCAAAAACTTCGACATCGGCAGTGGGTATATTGTAATTGTTACTAAAAGCAAAAAGTAAAAATGTCATACTAACAATACTGGGCTTAGGGTTGCTTGCGTACTATGTCGACTACATGCTTAAGTATTTTACTAGCGACAAAGCATTTCTATTGTTCAGCCCGGCTATTTTAGGAATGCTAGGCCTCGCCGCAATTACCTATTGTTCCACATTCTTCTTCTCTGCTATAGCCTGGAAGTATTTATTAAGCATTCACACTACCGCACCGCGGGTAACGGTTTTATATGGGATTCTTGCCTCGACTCAATTAGCTAAATATATTCCAGGTAATGTTCTGCAGCACCTCGCAAGAGCAACTCTGTCAATGAATCGAGCGATATCGGCCAAAGTATTCACTCAATCCATCATCCAAGAAATGAGTCTCGCCGTAGCCGTGGGCTTAGTTGTTGGTTTCCCGGTTATCTTGTCACAAGAAGTAGCGCTGCGCTGGCTAGCCGATTCATATCTGATAATAGGCCTGGGATTAGTCATCCTAATTGTTGCGGCACAGCTTGTTTGCACAAGAATACTCCGGTTTAACATATTTTTCCCACCGTTACCACAGCCTCCACTGCTATATGCCATCGTTTACCTCCTCATGGGGTTGTCTATTTACGAATTAGCGCTTGCTCTCAATATCGAGGTTGGTTTCATTTATCTGGTATCATCATTTGCTCTGGCATGGGTTGTAGGCTTTCTAACATTAGGAGCTCCTGCCGGACTGGGTAGCCGGGAAGCCATATTAGTTATTTTATTGACAAAGCATATCACTCCCGAAGAGGCAGCAACGCTTAGCTTAGCCATTCGATTGGCTACGATGTTAGGGGATGGAATTAGCTTTTTTGTAGGCACAGCAATATTAAGGAGAGCACATGAGTGAGCTACAAACCGATGGCGAACGCGTCATTGCCGATACTTATCAAGACAGTGATCAAGGCATCGTCATCTATTCAATGCATATGGCTACATACAATTACGCCATTCCATACTGCCTAAACAAAGACGTCATCGATCTAGGATGTGGATCAGGATATGGCGCGTCATATATAGCCCCACATACAAAATCGATCACCGCCGTAGACATTTCATCCGACGCGATAGACTATGCAAAAACACGCTACCAACATAGTCAACTCTCATTTCAAGTAATTAAAGCCAACACTCGCCTCCCCTTTGATGACAACTCCTTTGATACCGCACTATCTTTCCAGGTTATAGAACATGTAGATAACGATGTTGGCTATCTTCAAGAAGCTTTTAGGATACTAAAGCCAAATGGCGTTTTATTACTCGTGACTCCCGATAGAAAAAAAAGGCTTTTTCCATTACAAAGCCCGTGGAACCGCTGGCATTTGCGAGAGTACTCAGAAAAATCGCTAGCAAGAGTCGCTAGCCAAGTATTCAAAAGCTGCTCAAGTGCTTCAATGGTGGCACCAAAAGATATCGAACACTTTGAAAACAAGCGGTGTGCAAAACTAAAATGGTTAACCTTGCCTTTCACCCTTCCAGTCATTAGTTCGAAACTAAGGTTCAGGCTTCTAACCTATTTAGGCAAATTTAGCCAACCAGGTACACAAGCACCCGTAACCATTAAAAGCTCGTATCACGATATCACCTTCTCTAAAGACAGCTCATCAAACCTTAACTTGCTCATGGTCTGCAAGAAATGAGGAAAGTAGTTATTTGTGGCATTTTACTCGATAGCGACGCTTACCCAAATTCGGCGAATACCATTCAAATATTAAAAAACAACGGCCATGTTATCCATGACAAGTCCATAAAGCTTGAAAAGCATCTATGGTCTTCCGTATCAGGATCTAAAATAAGCTCGTTGATAGCGGTACTAAGGCTCCTAACTTCGAGCATTTTCACGGTCATCCGAGTATTACCCTATCTAAGAAAAAAGCAAATAGCTGTATTTATAACCTACCCATCTATATTTCCATTGCTACTTCTCTCACCAATCAAGCCATTTATTCGAGCCCAACTAATATGCGACTTTTACATCTCAGTTTGGGACTCAGCTTTCAATGATCGCTCTATCGGTAATAAGCTCTCATCCTTTCTGATAAAGAAATTAGAACAGCTGTCATTACTGACAACAGACAAGTTAATTGTCGACACTCTTAAAAATAAGCAGTTTTACAAACAGTCACTTGGGATAGCGGAGCACAAAATA
>DFOV01000375.1:5520-12284 GCA_002376965.1 Gammaproteobacteria bacterium UBA3532 | reverse complement strand
CTTTAAAGTATGATCCGGCCCTGTCTGGACAGGTAGTTGGCGTTGTAAAAGAGAGAGTCTTCGAACATAAAAACCAGTATAGTATCAATAGTTGTATAAGCAACTAGGAATTCTGATTGTTCAAATAGTCACTGACTTAAAGCAAAATGGCCACTGTACTTAAACAACACTCCGAACCACGGATGAGTTAAGATCATTTGCATTGAAAACCTATTGTCATCAACCGGTCGCTCTTCCACATAAACGTTTCCCATCAGCCACTTTCCAGGAATTGGTATTAGAAAACCGAATACATTCCAAACGTAACCAATATCCCTAAAAACTAAAGCCCCCTCTTCCGCCGTCACCCTTAACCGTATCCCAACGCCAAATCGGACATACTCAATAACATGATTACTGGCTACTGGCACCATATGTGACTTAAAGTGGAAGTTCCCACGCGCAAACTTAAACACGCGGTTCCAATAGATATTCGAGTTGCTGGGTGAAGCATTGTAGTGAACATCCGTCGGTATGTTTTTACCCTTAAACGGAACCAATGCGCCAAACAACAAACCGAAAGGTATCAATAGCTTGGCTATAGCAGAGTGACTAGTGTCTAGCATCTCACCAGAAACGCATATGTAGTCATCTGATTCAGGCTTGAGAAAGTAGTGACGCCGAACAACAGCTCCAAGCCTCTCCCAATCATCACCTAACACTATCTGAAATACTGATTTATTAATCATATTGTGCTCTTGGAATAAGTTCCAGGCCAATGCATAGCGGTACTAAATAATATACTTGAGCTATAGACATTACCTACAAAAATCGATTTATTGTCAGAGCAGATCACTTACTCGTTTTAAGTATATGATTGAGTGGTGCAAGATTGCTCTTGTTGGACAATTGATAGCACCTGAGCGTAAATATTGAAGAAATGCGGAAGCGAGTGCGACAAAGGTATCGCACAAACAAAAAAGGCCATGATAAACATGGCCTTTTTCTTAAATAGTGGTGCCCAGAGGCGGAATCGAACCACCGACACGGGGATTTTCAATCCCCTGCTCTACCGACTGAGCTATCTGGGCGACGGGCGCTATTAAACTAATTTCAGGCTCTGTCGTCAACCATTATTTTGAGATTTTTAACTTTTCTGTCACTTTTCGCCATTTGTCGAACAGGCTTTGTTCAATATGTATTTTTGTTGTTCAATTCACGATTTATCAGATGGTGGGACATACCCTTCGGCAGTTTCATAATCTTCATCGGCGAAGAATTTATCCATTTGTGCTAATAAGTATTTCTGTGTGTCGGGGTCCATTAGATTTAATCTTTTTTCATTGATCAGCATCGTTTGGTGCTTAAGCCACATTCCCCAGGCTTCTTTTGAAATTGAGCCTAAGATTTCTTGTCCTTTTTCTCCTGGCATTGGGGCGAAATCAAGAGCAGGTAGTTCTTTCCCCAATTTTTTACACATCACGGTATTCGCCATTTTATTTCTCCTGTATTTGAGCTTTTAGCGATTCTAGCAATATTTTTATCGGTGCAGGTAATCCTTTGTCGATGCACTCCAAGCTAAACCACTCGCCTTTTTCAGCCTCGCTGATGCGCTGATCTGATGGAACATGAATAACTCTAGGTACTAAATGCAAGTGGTAATGACTAAAGGTATGACGAAATCCTTGCAATCGGATTGTTTCTTTTTCGCCACTATTTAACGGAAATGTCATTGTTTCACCCAACTCAGACTCTGGCAAGCTCCACAAATTGGCCCACAAACCGACAGGTGGTCGACGTTCTAGCCAAATTTGGTTTTGTTGATTGATAAACAGCCAGAACTGACGCGTCTTCTCGGGTAGTACTTTCTTGGGCTTACGATAGGGAAAGTCCGCCTGACGATTATTCGCTTTCGCCAAACAGCTAGCAGCTACTGGGCATCGCTCGCAAGCAGGTTTAGATCGGGTGCATAGCGTCGCGCCCATGTCCATCATGGCCTGAGTGTATGCGTCGGCGTCTTGCTTTGGCGTATTACGTTCGGCAATTTCCCACAAAGTGTTTTGAACCTTGGTTGAACCCGGCCAACCTTCAATGGCGTAATGTCTGGTTAAGACGCGTTTTACATTGCCATCCAGTATCGGGTGCGACTGCTTGAGTGCCAGCGACAATATCGCGCCAGCGGTTGAGCGCCCTATGCCAGGTAAATCCATCACTTCTGAAAGGGTTGTTGGAAACGCCCCTTGGTATTGTTCTACCACCACCTTAGCCGCCTGATGCATATTACGGCAGCGTTGGTAATAGCCCAAGCCGCTCCAAAGCTCCGTTACCTGATCGACCGGTGCATTTGCTAACGCCAGTACATCTGGAAACCGTTGCATAAAACGATGGTAATAAGGGATGACGGTAGTTACTTGCGTTTGCTGCAACATAATTTCCGACACCCACACCGAATAGGCTGTTGGCGACTGCTGCCACGGCAGGTCCTTTCTTCCATGTTGATAAAACCAGTGGAGGATCTGCTGGTGGAATGTGGTGTTTTCGTCGTTTGGCAATGCTGGTTGGCTCACTGCAGGCATTTATCTGTATATCCAGTCGTTGGTGGGGCTTCGGCCCCTAGCATCTTGATGTGGCACAAGTATATAATGTCGCCCCCAAGTCATACGCTTTTACTCCTTGAGGTGATCATTAATGGAAATTCTTTTGAATGGCGAAGCTTACCAATTGCCACCAGAAATTAAAACGATCGCGGAACTCGTTGAGTCATTAGAGCTTCAAGGCAAACGTTTGGCTGTAGAGCATAATCAGGAGATTGTGCCAAAAAGCGACCACGCCACAACCCAACTCTGCGCCAACGATCGCGTAGAGATTGTTCACGCCATTGGCGGTGGTTAATAGCTTAGCGTTGTTAATAACTTACTAACGAAGAGATAAATTATGAGCGAACAGAATTTAGCACTGGAGCCCCTCATCGTCGCAGGCCAGAGTTACCAATCACGCTTGCTGGTTGGAACCGGCAAATATAAAGATCTCGAAGAAACACGCTTGGCTATCGAAGCCAGCGGGGCTGAAATTGTTACTGTCGCGATCCGTCGAACCAATATTGGCCAAAACCCGGACGAACCGAATTTACTCGATGTCATCTCGCCTGAAAAGTACACCATTTTGCCGAACACCGCAGGTTGCTACAATGTAGAAGATGCTGTTCGCACCTGTAAGCTCGCTCGCGAACTTCTCGATGGCCATAAACTGGTCAAGCTTGAAGTATTGGGCGACCAAAAAACCTTATTTCCCAATATCACTCAAACCATCACTGCGGCCCAACAACTGGTTGACGATGGTTTTGATGTGATGGTTTACACCAGTGACGATCCTATTGTTGCCAAAGAGTTAGAAGACATGGGCTGTGTCGCCGTCATGCCGCTGGCTGCTCCTATTGGATCTGGCCTGGGCATCCGTAATCCATACAACATCCGCTTAATCCTCGAAGAAGCCAAGGTTCCGATCATTGTTGACGCGGGCGTAGGGACGGCTTCTGACGCAGCCATTGCCATGGAGCTCGGCTGTGAAGGCGTTTTGATGAACACGGCCATTGCCGCCGCCCAGAATCCGATTTTGATGGCTAGCGCAATGAATAAGGCGGTTGCTGCTGGACGCGAAGCCTACTTGGCTGGCCGTATGCCTCGTAAGCTCTACGCCAGTGCCTCATCCCCTATTGACGGAACTTTCTTCTAATGACCGAGCAAAAACATTTGCGCAAGATCAGAAGCTTCGTTTTGCGCGAAGGCCGTATGACCGTGGGCCAAACCAAAGCCATGGAAGCTTATTGGCCCAAATACGGCTTACAGGTTGGCGATGGCCTCATCGACTATGCCGAAACCTTTGGCCGTAACGACAGTCCGACGGTGCTAGAAATCGGCTTTGGCATGGGGAAATCTTTTGTCGAAATGGCCGCAGCAGCGCCAGAAAGCAACTTTATTGGCATTGAAGTGCATCGTCCAGGCGTTGGTTCTTGCTTAAATAGAATGGAGCAGCTCGATGCCTGGAATATTCGCATTTATAACCATGATGCGATTGAAATCTTGGACCAGTGCATAGCCGACAACAGTCTAGATACGGTTCAACTGTTTTTTCCCGATCCTTGGCCGAAAAAGAAGCACCACAAACGACGCATCGTCCAAGCCGAATTTGTCCAGAAAATTCGAACCAAACTAAAAGATGGTGGCCAATTTCACATGGCAACCGACTGGGAAAACTACGCTGAACACATGCTCGAAATCATGCAGGCAGCTGAAGGTTGGCAAAACCAAGCCGCCGATAACGGCTACATACCTCGCCCAGAGCATCGACCACTAACGAAGTTTGAGCTGCGTGGCCAGAAGTTAGGGCATGGAGTATGGGATTTGATTTTTGTGAAGACAACCAATCGCCAATCTAACGATTAGTCGTTACAATTAACGCCAGTTTTTCGACAAATGCTTATCTCTTAGGGCAAGGTAAGAACATGAACGCTCAAATTTCATCCATTATCGCTGAGTGGCAGGATGTTTCTGGAGCAAATATCTGCTGCATGGATGCAGCAGTTAAGCCATCATGGATGATTTTACGGCGTTTTGCGCAAGAAATTTCCTGCTACTCAGCGATAATGGACTGCAGTTGTTCATGATGTTGCACTGTTCTCCAGACCTTGTGTAAGCATTCTGTTTCTAAACCCTTTTTTTACAATTTAGACATTTACCAACAATTGAGCAGCAATGAAAGCAACCATCGAATCTTTGATCCAGAGCGCCTTTGACACCCTAAAAGCCCAGGGTGAGTTCCCACAAGACACAACGCCACGCGTTCAGATAGACCGAACAAAAGACAAACAATTCGGTGATTTCGCCACCAATGCCGCATTGATGAATGCCAAACCGGCCGGTATGCCGCCGCGCAAATTAGCTGAAATGTTGGTTGCAGCTTTACCTGCCAACGATAACGTGACCAAGGTAGATATCGCTGGCCCAGGCTTTATTAACTTCACCATTGGCTCAAGTGCTGCGACAGCCATTGTAAATACTGTGTTAGAGCAAAAAGATGGCTTTGGCCGCTCAGCGATGGGCGGTGGCAAAAAAGTGCATATTGAGTTTGTGTCCGCTAATCCAACAGGCCCACTGCATGTTGGCCATGGTCGTGGTGCGGCAATTGGTGCAGCCGTAGCAGACTTACTCGAAACCGCAGGATACGATGTCCACCGCGAATACTATGTCAATGATGCTGGGCGACAAATGCACATTTTGGCTGCCAGTGTCTGGTTGCGCTATCTTGAGCTAATTGGCGAAAAGTTCACTTTTCCATCCAATGGTTACAAAGGTGACTATGTAGAAGATATCGCTAAACAGCTATATCAGGAGCAAGGCACTGCTTTTCATCATACGGCTGCAAAAGTTTTTGATGATATTCCTGCAGATGCCGACGATGAAGGCAACGGCGATAAAGATGCCCATATCGATGCGCTGGTTGATCGCTGCCGCGATTTGCTTGGTCCAGAAGGTTATAACACGGTATTTCAGGCAGGGTTGGTCAGCATTCGTGATGATATTTGCGACGACTTGGCCGAATTTAGTGTTCGTTATCAAGAGTGGTTTTCCGAGCAAAGCTTAACCGATAGCCAAGATGTTGAAAAAGCCGTCGCCAAACTGAAGGCTGCCGATCATCTTTATGAAGAAAACGGTGCTCTGTGGTTTAAATCTTCGGCGTTTGGTGATGAAAAAGATCGCGTGGTGATGCGCGCCAATGGGCAGTACACCTACTTCGCATCCGACATTGCCTACCACATGAACAAACTTGATCGCGGCTATGATCAGATCGTTGATATCTGGGGCGCTGATCATCACGGCTATATTCCACGCGTCAAAGCTGCGATGCAGGCTCTAGGTGCCGATCCGGAAAAGCTCAAAGTATTACTGGTGCAATTTGCCATTTTATATCGTGGCGAAGAACGCGTTCAAATGTCGACACGGAGCGGCTCTTTTGTCACCTTACGAGAGCTTCGTGATGAAGTCGGCAATGATGCGGCGCGCTTTTTCTATGTCATGCGCAAATCCGATCAGCATATGGACTTTGATCTCGATCTGGCTAAGTCACAATCTAACGACAACCCTATGTATTACATTCAATATGCTCATGCTCGCATTTGCAGTGTGTTTAGGCAGTTAGGCAATAAAGAACTGAGCTATGATGAGGCTGAAGGGCTAGCTAACCTGGCCCGTCTGGATACCCCACAGGAAAAAGCCATTATGGATCGCTTACCACGCTATCCAGAAATCATTGAATCGGCTGCACAAAATTATGAGCCGCACCAGATTGCTCACTTCCTGCGCGAGCTGGCTAACGACCTGCATAGTTACTATAACGCTCACAAAGTCATTGATGACAATGTCGATCAAGCACTGCGCAATGCACGCTTGAGTTTGATGGCGGCGACGCGTGTTGTATTAGCCAATGGACTTAAATTGCTCGGAGTCTCTGCACCAGAGGAAATGTAATGGCGAAAGACTTCGCAAATAAAAAGCCTGTTTCGCGTCAGGCCAAGCCGAAGCAAGCTGTAGCAGAAACAAGCCACATTTCGTTTTGGATGTGGCTTTTTACCTCGCTAACGGTGATCGCATTCGTTTGCCTGCTGATTTATCTTGGGCAGCGCAATGCCACAGCACCAACCAAAGTACAGCCGCCTACACAGGTCACTGTGAAAGAAGGTAAGCCAAAACCCAAACCAGTGAAGCCAGCTAAACCCGCCGAACCACAAA
>DFOV01000375.1:0-5216 GCA_002376965.1 Gammaproteobacteria bacterium UBA3532 | reverse complement strand
CCCGCCGAACCACAATGGACCTTTCCTGAAGAACTGAAGGAACGCGAGGTAGAGGTAGAAGTCGATCCAGTAGCCAGTCGCCCACTGAAAGAATACATCATGCAGTGCGGCTCTTTTCGCAAACGCGATCAGGCTGAGCAGTTGGAAGCCCGTATAGCTTTCACCGGTCTTCAAGCCGAAGTCAGAGAAACCGAAGGCAAAAATGGATTATGGTATCGCGTGGTACTTGGCCCTTACCAAGGCAAACGCAGTGCCGACCGTGATCGCCATCTTCTTCAAGACAATAAAATTGAAGGCTGTCGTATCTGGTAGTTTTTGTCAGCGACTGCATTCGCTGGGGTTGAAATGTCTGCGTTCAACCCCATCTACTTTTCCAAGAAAACATGTTGATACCCGCATTCCTCGTCAACTTGATCGCCCGTCTGCGTCATCTCTGCATGTAAAATCAACCCCACATTATCGGATAAAAAACATTGGAACAATATCGCGGAACCACCATAGTATCAGTACGCCGTGGCGATGAAGTCGTTATTGGCGGCGACGGACAAGTTACCCTGGGTAACACCGTTATGAAGGGCAATGCCCGCAAAGTTCGTCGACTCTACCAAGGCAAAGTTATCGCCGGATTTGCAGGCGGTACAGCCGATGCATTTACCCTGTTCGAACGCTTCGAGCAAAAGCTTGAAATGTATCAGGGCCACTTAGTGCGCGCAGCTGTTGAGCTGGCCAAAGATTGGCGCACCGATCGCGCACTGCGCCGCTTAGAAGCCTTACTGGCCGTGGCCGATAAGAACGCGTCCCTGATCATTACCGGTAACGGCGATGTCATCGAGCCGGAAGGCAGCCTGATCGCCATAGGTTCAGGCGGCCCCTTTGCTCAATCTGCCGCGCGTGCATTGATCGATAATACAGAATTATCTGCTCGTGAAATCGTTGAAAGCAGCTTAAATATCGCTGCTGATATCTGTATTTATACCAACCGTAATCTCACTATTGAGTCACTCAAAGCAGAATAAGGAGTGAATGAATTATGTCTATGACACCTAGAGAAATTGTCCACGAGTTGGATAAACACATTATCGGACAAAGCACAGCCAAGCGCGCTGTAGCCTTGGCACTGCGCAACCGCTGGCGGCGTATGCAAGTCGAAGACGAGCTTCGCAATGAAATCACGCCTAAAAACATTTTGATGATTGGCCCCACTGGCGTTGGTAAAACAGAAATTGCTCGCCGCTTGGCTAAGCTGGCCAATGCGCCTTTTATCAAAGTTGAAGCAACCAAGTTTACCGAAGTGGGCTATGTTGGTCGCGATGTCGACTCCATCGTTCGCGATTTGATGGATAGCGCGGTAAAAATGATCCGTGAAAGCGAAGTCAAACGCGTGCGCCACATCGCAGAAGATCGAGCCGAAGAACGGGTGCTGGACGCCCTACTCCCGCCAGCCAAGTCGGGGTTTGAAGAAGAAGACAGCTCAGATACGGATAACAAGACCCGCCAAATTTTCCGCAAGAAAATACGCGAAGGTGACTTGGACGACAAAGAGATTGAGATCCGTGTTGCAGCTCCCAAAGTCGGCGTTGAAATCATGGCCCCTCCGGGCATGGAAGATATGACCAGCCAACTGCAAAACATGTTTCAAAACATGGGCAGTGGAGAAACGCAGAAAAAGAAACTGCGAGTAAAAGACGCCCTGAAAAAGTTAGCGGAAGAAGAAGCAGAAAAGCTGATCAACCAAGATGATCTAAAAGCCAAAGCTCTCGAGTCCGTAGAGCAAAACGGTATCGTCTTTATCGATGAAATAGACAAGGTATGCAAGCGTAGTGAAAACGGCTCGCCCGATGTTTCTCGTGAAGGTGTGCAACGTGATCTGCTGCCGCTAGTTGAAGGCAGCACAGTTTCGACCAAGCATGGCATGGTCAAAACCGATCACATTTTGTTTATTGCCTCTGGCGCATTTCATTTGGCCAAACCGTCTGATTTGATTCCCGAATTACAAGGCCGCTTACCAATACGCGTCGAGCTAAATGCGCTAGGCCCAGACGATTTTGTGCGCATTCTCACCGAGCCAGATGCGTCGCTCACCACCCAGTACAAAGCCTTGCTGGCTGCTGAAGGCGTAGAGCTTAGCTTTGCTGAAGATGGCATTCGCCGCATTGCCGAGCTGGCATGGCAAGTGAATGACAAAACAGAAAACATAGGTGCTCGCCGACTGCATACCGTGATGGAAAAGCTGCTGGAAAAAATATCTTTCGAAGCATGTGATATGGAAAGCGGTGCGCATGTTGCGATCGACAAAGCTTATGTTGATGACAGCCTCGAAGACTTGGTAGAAGACGAAGATCTCAGCCGCTTTATTTTGTAGTCTTCCTCCCCAACCACGTTAAACAGATTATCGCTGATTAGCCGGATGTTTCTTGCGCAAAGCGCCGTGAAATCATCCCTGATGGCTTAACTGCTGCATCCATGCAGCAGATATTTGCTCCAGAAATATCCAGCTAATCAGCGATAATACATTACCCTACATTCCAAGGATCTCACCCTATGACGCCCACTGACATCAAGCTACACCAGAAGTCCCGCGTTTTAGAAATTGTATTCGACGACCAGCACTTCAACCTTTCTTATGAATACTTGCGCGTCTTTTCACCATCAGCTGAAGTACGTGGCCATGGCAACGAACCGATGAAACTGGTGGTCAATAAGCAAGAGGTTTCCATCAAGCAAGTGATACCCGCTGGGCACTATGCTATAAAAATAGTCTTCGACGACGGCCACGACTCCGGCATATACACTTGGGAGTTTTTATACGAACTAGGGCAAGATTTCGATAAGAACTGGGCGATGTATCAAAACAATCTCAAGCAGCAAAATACGGGTGTAGGGGTGTTTGATCCAAGTGCTGGAAACTAAAGCACCGACACAATCATCGGAATCCCAGGTGCCACCTCATACTCCAGTTGCATTTCCCAGTTCTTAAGTAGCTTTTTGAAATCTGGTATCGACGAAAAATCGACCTGTGCATCGAACTTAACAGGAACCGCTGCAACGCTGCGTGAGGAAACCGCCAGATCAGGCATATCAATAACCGACACTTCTTTGCCATCGTTACGAATAAACAACTGGCTTTCTTCGATTACTACATCAAATTCCGTTGGGTTAGCGATATTTAGCACGAAGGATATTTGAACTTTCTTGTTTTCTTTAAAGAACGCTTTAAACCCTGGAAAGTCGACATCGAAAGTATCCCAGTCAATACTGTAATTACACTTTAGCACTTGGCTTTTGTGATGCAGGCTCATGATGAAAAAGCTATGCAGCGTTGAGAACACACAGAGTAAAACAGTTAATGTAGCATAGGCGATGGCGCGATTTCGTGGTGTTGGTCGCGTTGTATTTCTAGCCTCATCCAACACTAAACTGGCTATATGGGTGCCGACTGGCACAGCCAGAGTCAACGCAATAATATTCACCCCAAATAGAATCGACGCCGTTTCAATCAAGGTCAACGACTCTAACGTTAAAATATAATTACCCAATAGCAATGTTGGTGCAGTGAACAACATGCCAAAACCCATGGTCAACCACGGATGCTTGAGTAGCACTTTGATCATCAACGCATAGGAAATGCGATGACGTTGCAGCGTTGGCGCTATTAAATCTAACCCAAAAGAGGCAAACAGGAAAATGGTGCTAAGCGTCATCGCTATCCATTGCGTTGCGGAAAACGGATAGTAGCCAATCCAAACCACTACAGCCTGCACGGTTAAGTATAGAAACAGCAACTTAGCCTCTTCTATTCCCTGTTGAATAAGTGAAAACTCCTCCAACGGCCCGTTGTCGTAGCGCCCTTCTCTCTCAAAAGCAGCTGAGTAGTATTCCTTCAAGGGAAACAAGATGATCGAAGCGGCGACCAATGCTCCACTTAATATCATGCTGCTTAAAATAGTTTTGGCCTGACTTTCGAAAAATTTATCAACGATCTTGCCTAAAGCCCAATGCCAGTCTTGCGGGAATAGATAGTCGAGAAACCACTGAAACATCACCTCTTGATTAAGAATCGCCAGCCACGACACCAAACCGAAAACGCCGAATGCCGTAGCCAAATAAAATCCCATCGCCTGAAGTGATTTCGTTCGCATGCGACATAGGCTAAATGGTGCTTTTATCAAAGCATGGAATAGCTGCAGGTCAACTCTCAAAATGACTCCTTCATATCGTCATCAATAAAGGTGTAACTATGCTGGTAAGCCAAAAGATTGGAACTGATATTGGCGACATGGTCGGCATTTCCCGTCGTTACAAACTGGGTTACTCCCTGCTCCGGTGATGGTTGACGCAACCCAAACACGATAAGCTGCCTTTCGAGCTGGCGAGCTACCGCTTCTCCTGGCTCAACAATGGTCAATCCAGGAGCCAAAGCGGCAATATCCTGCAAAACAAAAGGATAATGAGTGCAACCTAAAACCAGAGTGTCTATATCTCGTTCGATCAGCGGTGCTAGTAATTGCTTGAGGCGCTCGCGCAGCGGAGGCATTCCGGCCATACCAGCTTCAATCAGTTCAACCAGACCTGGACAAGCTTGCATATAAACATCTTTACCGCGACTGTTCTCTTCAACCAAACGCCGAAAGCGCTCGCTGGCGATGGTGTTTTCTGTTGCTAATACACCAACGGCTCTACTATCCGCTAATTCGACGGCCACCTTAACAGCAGGTTCAACGGCGATAATAGGCAACGAAAATTCTTGGCGTAGTTCATTAACACAAGCAGCAGTCGCCGTATTACAGGCAATCACAATGGCTTTCGCGCCTCGTTCAATAAAATACTGACATATCCAAGCGCAACGCTGATACACCATCGCTAGCGGCTTATCGCCATAGGGCGCATATTTAGAGTCAGCGAAATAAAGATAATGCTCGTCAGGCAGACGCTGGTGTATCCAACGATACAACGAAAGCCCGCCCACGCCGGAATCGAATATGCCAATATAGTCTTTCAATCATTGCCACCAGCTAAAATAGTTTGGATATTTTATGTTGGTGTTGATTGGTGTGCAATGGGCTGAGAAGCAACTTGCGGATTCACAAGTCTATATGCCAGACTTACCCATGAAATAAGAATGAGAGGTTCAAAGGGAATTTCCTAATGAAAAAACTACTTATATTTTGTCTTATCGTCGCCGCCTTAGGCATTGGATTTTGGCTTGGCCAACAGAA
>DFOV01000129.1:447-5328 GCA_002376965.1 Gammaproteobacteria bacterium UBA3532 | reverse complement strand
AGTATCAAAACCGTAATAATAAATGACATCAATCTTTTGATTGTACGGAATAAAGCGTTTGCGCCGGTAAAAATGCAGCATGCGCTCTGTTTCGTCGAGAAAGAAATCTTCCAGTGACTGCTCATCATGTTGGCTGCGTGTTAAGCGGCTGGTGACAACAAAGCCATTGACTAACAATACCTGGCGCAGGGTTTGCCAGTCTTGCTGAAACACCAAAACAGAATTGGGCGGAGGCGAGAGCTGTTTTTTAAGCTGGGTCAGCATTAGTGGAACGGACCAAATGCCGCATATCGGGATATCTTCTCTGGTAAAAGGCTCTAGCCATTCGTCCAACTGCTCGGTGTTAGTAATGCCTGAATATAGAATATTATCGTGATTTTTTTCTTCTGCACTTTTGCCTTGATAGGTAGCAGCGGTATAACCACTGCTGTCTCTAAAGTGGCGATCCAGATAACGCTGGGTCACTATTTTTCTATCAGAGGCGCCCATGCTTCGCACACTCTCGCGCCTAAAATCTTCTTCGATGATATCGACAATGACTTTAGTTGGGGTCTTGGGGTGGCTGCTTAAAAACTCAGTCAGCTCGTTTTTGCCAGCAGAGCTATGAGGGAAAACAATCGGCGTGCAGCTGCGATGGCTGTTCCAGTGAAACAGGATGAAGGCGTCATTATTGATATAAAATACCTGTTTCATCGCGTTAACCTATTTGCGACATGCTGTCATAAACTGGCCCGAGCACCGCAGCCATGATCCAGAGTAATAGCCCTGCAAGAAAGACCGTCATTACCGGCACTAGCGCTGGTTCAAGCTTTTCAATTGCCTCGCGGGCTTCTCTATTGTAATAATAGCGCACGTTCTCCAGCGCTATGTCCATTTGTCCAGTACTCTCACCGACTTTAATCATGCGAACAACATAACGTGGAAACAGTTCAACATTAAAAAAGCTATCACTGATTTGGGTGCCTGACGATATCTGGTCTTTGGCCCGTTCGATGGCATCGGCCATCACGACATTGCCGACCAGCTTTTCACCAAGCGCCAGGCTGTCCAGAACCGTAATGCCGCTGCGATACATCAGCGAAAAGTAGTTGGCAAAACGGGCCAGCTTAATTTTAAACAGAATGGCGCCGATCAATGGTATTTTGAGCTTGACCAGATCAATGCGGTAACGCACCTTACTATTTTTAGCGGCCATACTTTTTAGAGCAAAAAATAGAACAAAGGGCATGCTGAATACCAGATACCAATATTTGCCAAAGAAGTCGGACGTCGCTATCAGTGCGATGGTCGCTGGTGGCAATTCGGTTCCCATATCCTGTAGGAAGGGTAGCAGTTGAGGCATCAAATACAGCATGATAAAAGTAAATGCGCCTAAAACGGCCACCAAAACAATACTGGGGTAGACCGTCAACTTCTTCGTTTGGGATATTAATTCATCTTGCCATTTAAGATTTTCGACAATATCTTCAAACACGATATTTAGCTGGCCGCTCTGTTCACCGACTTTGGTCAGTGTTACAAATACCTCATCGAAATGCTGAGGATGCTTGGCTAGTGCATCCGAAAAAGTGGTGCCGGATTCAATATCCTGGACCACGGTAATCAGCAGGTTACGCAGTCCGCCTTCTTCGGTGCTATCACGAATATCGCCTAATCCATCGACCAAAGGTACACCGGCTTTTAACAGCTGCTCCAGCTGAGAAATGAAGCCGATCATGTCTTTTCTGGCGACCTTGGTTTTTAAGCGTCCAGGGCCTCGCGTTTTCGTTTCGCTAAAACGAATCAGTTCATAGCCCATTGCTCCCAGCCGTTGCTCCAGTTCGAGTTCGTTCTGGGCTAGCAGTTTGCCGGTGCGCTTTCCACCGCTGGCATCAATGGCTTTGTAGCGATAGCTGGGCATGAGTATTAGCTCAGCCTGTCGGTTAGGTCGACAACGCGGCTTATTTCCTGAAGCGACGTTCTTCCCATTAATATCTGGCGTACGCCTTCATCCCCCAGATCTAATATGTTTTTCGAGCGCGCCAGTGACTTAAGCTCATTAAGGGTTGCCTTGCGGGCAATCAGGTCGTCTAAATCCCGATCCATTTTTACTACCTCCATCAATGACATGCGGCCCTTGTATCCTGAGTCGTCGCAAAAATGACAGCCTTTTGGTTCACAGATGGTTGGAGGATGCGCAGCATCGGCACCTAAGAGCATGCACTCAATTTCGTCTGCAATTTTTTCCTGTTTGCATTCTTTACACAGCAGACGAACCAGCCGTTGGGCAATAATGCCAATGATATTTCCTGTGAGCAGATCTGGCGAAACACCGATATCAATCAAGCGGGGAATGGCTCCCAGCGCTGAGTTGGTGTGTAACGTAGACAATACCTGATGGCCGGTCATAGCGGCGCGCAAGGCCATTTCCGCGGTGTCTTCATCGCGGATTTCACCGACTAGAATAACATCGGGATCTTGACGCATCAGTGCTCGGATTCCGTTTGAAAAGGACAGTCGCCCCCCCTCTTGCACTTGTGCCTGCCTAATCAACTGCATGGGGTATTCAATGGGATCTTCCAGCGTCATGATATTGATTGTATCGTTGTTGATCGCATTGAGCATGGAATAGAGGGTTGTGGTTTTCCCGCTGCCGGTGGGGCCTGTGACCAGGATTATGCCTTCGGGACGAGCCAGCATCAATTCAATGGTTTGAAGGTTATCGACCTGAATGCCCAGTTGATCCAGGGGAACGATTCCTTTCGTACGGTCTAAT
Organism: Gammaproteobacteria bacterium UBA3532; assembly: GCA_002376965.1. GTDB lineage: Bacteria > Pseudomonadota > Gammaproteobacteria > Enterobacterales > UBA3532 > UBA3532. Next base: position 2,573 of record DFOV01000129.1, on the reverse strand, counting down.
ACGCGCAAGACAATATTTTCGCCATGAGCTGTTGGCATGGTTGAAACACGAAAGTCGATGGAGTGCCCCCGGATCTCCCGAGAAATATGCCCGTCCTGCGGCGCACGAGTTTCGGCAATATTCATGTGAGCAATAACCTTGATCCTCACGGTAATGGCCGACCAATAGTTTTTGTGCAGACTGCGAATTTGGCGAAGTACACCATCAATACGGTAGCGAATACGCAGGAACCCTTCTTCGGGTTCAAGGTGTATATCGGATGCACCGCGTTTCACCGCGTCGGCTAGTATGGCTTCGACTAACCTGACCAGAGGCGAGGAATATTGGTCTTCTTCCAGTGAGACACTTTCATAATCAATTTCCCCGGTCTCAATTTCATGCAAAATGCCGTCAACCGACAGGTCGTAGCCATAAAAATTGTCAATGGCGGCTTGGATCTCACTACTGGCAGCCAGTTGAGGGGATATTTCTATTTCGCTTCCGACAATGGCCTTGAGGCGATCGAGTATCACCAGATCATAGATATCGCGCATGGCGACGCGCAGAAGCTGATTGCGTTGATCAAAGCTAATGGGAAGTACAGTAAAGCGGGCCGCTGCATCTTTAGGGATTTTGGCCAGTGCTTCTTGATCGGGTACCGCATTGGCCAGTGATATCGAGCGTTCACCGAGCTGCTCCCCGAGCATATCGCGCATGATGCCTTCGGTAACAAACCCGAGGGAAACAAACACCTCTCCCAGGGCTTTACCAGATGACTTTTGCTCCATTAGCGCAATTTTAAGCTGATCGGTGGTGATTAAGCCTGCATCGATCAGCTGATCGCCGATGCGTTTTTTGGGGGCTTTGACCGCGGTTGTTGTCATGGCTACTGGCTTAACTCCGTGATTCGCTGTTGAGTTGATACAACATCAAAATGTGCTGTCCGGCTGGCGCTGAGAGTGATGGCTTTTTGGTACATGGCCTGCGCCGCTTGACGTTTTCCGAGGTGCTCCAAGCTTATCGCGAGATTATAAGCATAGTCTGGATGCGTCTTATCCAAGCTCAGGGCGGCAAAATAGTGGCTTTGCGCTTCACGCCATTGTTGCTGTTGAGCCAATTTATTGGCTAACGCAAACTGGATTGCTGCGTTATTGGGAGCGGATTGGCTCCACTGCCGGAGAGTCTCTATTTCTATTGGCGGCAATGATGTTGAGTGAGCGGTTGCCGATAATTGTGCTACGGCGGCTAGTGCACTGGGGTCGTCTGGTTGGTATTGCAGCAGCTGTTGATAGTAGCTGTGTGCTAGTGCCCATTGCTGACGTTGCCAAGCTATTGCGGCCAAGCCTTGGAGGGCATCGGTATTTTCTGGCGCTTGATTCAGAATATGCTGATATTGGGTATTTGCATCGTCGAGTTGGCCAGCGTGATAGGACTGGTAGGCCTGCAAAAGGTGGCGGTGCAGCTCATCACCTTGTTGACGACGGCGCAGGGAAAAGCTGTCTCTACTTGTTGTTGGTCGTGGTGTTGCGCTTGCTGTCGCTGGATTGTTCGCGGTAGAGGTCTCCGTCGATGCCATTGCTGTTGATGGAGCCTTCGTTGGCGCTGAAGTCGTTTCCTTTGGCACCGGCTTAGCTTCTGCTTGCATGACTTTATCCGTCACGAGCGGCTTGGACGGTGGGCTGGACATTTTCTCGGTAGTTAGTAGTTGCGTGGCTGTTGAAGACTCGCCAGGAGGTGAATTTTCTTGGGCAACCACTGATGAAGTTTGTGATTGCGAAGGTGTTGCTGCTGGTTGTACGTCTTTCTGTGACGCTGTTTTTTGTGGTTCTGTGTAGCTGTTGCTGAGTCGTGCTTTAGAGCGATCAAGTGGCATCTTGCGTAATTGTGGCGACTGCTGAAGTTGCTCGAGTGCATACCAGCCACCAGCACCAATGACTAACATCAGCGCCAGAATCACCAATAGCGCATTGCGCCACAGCATGCGTTTATGGGTTGCCTTGTTGGCTTTTAGGATTTGGTTAGCCCGTTCACGTTGTTCTGTGGTTTTGGGTAAGGATTCTAATGTCGGTGCAGTTGATGAGGTTGTTTCTGGAACCTGTGTTTGCGGGAACGATGTTTGCGAGGATGGTGTTTCCGATGATGGTGTT
>DFOV01000129.1:0-146 GCA_002376965.1 Gammaproteobacteria bacterium UBA3532 | reverse complement strand
TGGTGTTTCCGATGATGGTGTTTCTGGCGTTGATGCTGCTTCCTCCGCCGGGGATGGAGAAGCCGCTGTCATCGCAGGTTCGGTTTCGAGGGCAGGAGCTGGTTGCGAAAGCTCATCTGGCGTTTGCTCGGGTTTGTCGTTATGGC
>DFOV01000069.1 GCA_002376965.1 Gammaproteobacteria bacterium UBA3532 | reverse complement strand
GAAAACTACTACCGATTTGACTCTCCTAACCCAACGTTATTTAAAGTCAAACGACATAGAAGATATATCACCATTTTTACTAGTTCTATCGTCAGTAATAGACGTAGTTGAATGATTCTCTTTTAGTGTTTTTTTGCTGCTTTTGTTGTTGCGTTTTTTCCACTTCAAAACATCATAGCAATACAAGCGAAGATCTGCTGTTCTGACATTGTAGTTAAAGCTTTCTTTGATCATTTTGCACATTATTGCGAATGGGATTTTATCATTTTCCAGTCTGTCTAATTCGTCTTTTATTGTATCTAGGTGATAAAATATCTTTTTGCTATGCCTTGGCTCATTTTTGAATTTTTCAACGCTGGATCTGAATGATTCAATTTGGTTTTTTGTGACATTCGGAACGATGTTTTTATTCATACAAAAGATTGCCTTTATGATAAATTAAAAGTAATTTATAGATGATACTAGTTATGTTGTTAGTCTGCAACTACATAGATAAATAAAAAGAATTATTAATAATACATTTGTTGAAGTTTGTCTTGTTGTGTGATTGATGTTTTATAATCCCATAGGAACGTAAACCAATGTAAACATCTGCGAAGATACAAGGGTCTGAATAGATAAGATGCAGACTCGGAAATTCTATGAATCTAAGCTACTGAATAATTATTGCGAATGCAAAGGAGGTAGGTGGCATGTTTGAATGTCAATATTGATACATCGATAAATAAGACAACGTGGAGTAATTTTGTATTTATAGCACTCAATCAGTCAAAAGAATGAATGGATTTTTAAGCAAAATAAAAGTTCATAATAACTTTCATGTTAATGCTGGAATATAGTTTATCTAGAATAATTAAATTCATATTTGTATAGTTGATTTCATATAACGTAGTGAAAACTACTGATATAGGAAAAAAGAGTGTAATTAATTGTGCTATCTATAGTTCAGAATAAGTAGATAATCATGATGCTAAGTGTGAACACACGAACTATATTTAGTTCGAAGTTTGTGAAGAAATTGAAAGCAAATTTTTTCTAGTGATAATCTCCATGCAATCAAAACTACAAGAGTACTTTTCAAACTTGGAAGAGCCGGGTTCAACGAAGCGAAGTATCGCACGAGCTACATTGTATATTGTTGGTGTTCTTAGGTGGAGTAATACCTAATATGTGGAGCTTATGGTTGGGTGGCCATAGAGGAAGTAGGTAAAATTAAACTTGAGCTACTAAAAGAATATGATTGCCATTGAAAAGAGGGTGCCTTTCATGATCTGGCAAACCCCGCGTAAACCAAGTATATGGAATAACCATCGCGCTGAATGGGGTGAGGGGGCTATCGGCATGATGCTTTCGTGGAGTTGATAGGTCTGTCCAATCATCGCTATAGGTACAGGCACGGAGGACGGGTCATCTAAAAAGCCTCTATTGCCAAGCCATACAAACTTACCTATGATCTAGTCAAGCGCAACAGGTAACCTCTACGATGGCATATCAACAACTCCCTCTTGGCACCAGCGATTTTAAGTCACTTATTAGCCAGAGTAAGTATTACATTGATAAAACCCAGCTTATTGATGACGTCATTCATGGCTCAGATGTGACATTGCTGCCGCGCCCACGTCGTTTTGGTAAAACGCTGAATATGTCGATGCTGCATTATTTTTTCACCAACCATCAGCACAACCGGCACCTGTTTAACGGTCTAGCGATTGAAAACAATGCCGCAGCAATGGCCCATTGCGGTCAGTATCCGGTGATATATTTATCGTTTAAAGATGTAAAAGAAGCCTGCTTTGACGATGTCGTTCGCAATATCAGCGCCTTAGTCAAAGACTTATACGTTCAGCATCAAGCGGTGTGGGAAGACAGCCAGCTGACAGATGAAGACGGGGCATTCATCGATCGCATTCGTCAGGGTACATGCGATACCGTGCTATTAGCCGCCTCGGTCAAAAAGCTATCTCAACTGCTAGCCGCACACTACCACCAACCCGTTGTCATTCTCATCGATGAATACGACATGCCAATCAACAGTGCCTACACCTATGGTTATTACGACGAACTGGTCGGTTTTTTACGCAACATGTTAAGTGGCGCGTTTAAAGACAATCCTTCGCTATTTAAAGGGGTGATGACCGGTATTTTACGCATAGCGCGGGAAAGTATATTTTCTGGGTTGAATAATATCGAGGTCTGCTCACTCACTGAGCGGGAGTTTAATCACCATTTCGGCTTTACTAGCGCTGAAACTGAGCAAGCTTTAGCGGACTACGGTTTGACCCACACCATTGACAGTGTGCGAACCTGGTATAACGGTTATAACTTTGGTGGCGTCACCATTTATAATCCTTGGTCTATTTTGCATTTCATTAAAAAACACGGAGAGCTCAAACCATACTGGCTTAACACCTCCGACAATGCCCTGGTTCGCGACCTTATCGCTCGGGCATCTCCCCAAGTGAAACAAGAACTGGAAGCTTTGCTGGTTGATAAGGAAGCCACCGTTCGCAAAGCCTTAAATGAAAATATCGTCTTTCAGGATATTCATTACAGTGATGACGCGATTTGGAACTTTCTGCTATTTTCTGGCTACTTGTCATACCAAAATAAAGCGCTGGAAGATAAGCGGATTTATGCCGACTTGTGTATTCCAAACTTGGAAGTCGCCGCTTTTTATGAGGAAGCCGTATTGACCTGGTTTGAGCAAAAAGCCAACGCCACCCAGCGCCTGCCTGTCATCCTGGAGGCCTTGCTCACCCGGCAGTTTGATTATTTCTGCGAGGCATTTGAGCTTTTTGCTGAAGAAAGTTTTAGCTATTTCGATGTCACAGGCAAAGCAGCGGAATCCTTCTACCATGCCTTTGTACTTGGCATGCTGGTGCAATTGCAGCCAACACATTCCATCAACAGTAACCGAGAGAGCGGATTTGGCCGCTATGATGTTTGCTTGATTCCATTAGACAAGAGCCAACCAGCGTTTGTCTTTGAATTTAAGAAAGTCAGCAAGCGCCAGCAGGAAACGCTCGAAAGTGCCTGTGATGCTGCACTGACCCAAATCGACAAAAAACAGTACGTGGCCGAGCTTCATGCGCTGGGCATTAAAAGCGTTTATCCTATCGCCATTGCCTTTGAAGGCAAGCGAGCGTTGGTCAAGGTGGGCTAGAATGCCAATTGCCTTATGGAAAGTTTTGATGATATTGTTCTAAAACAGTCGTAGCTGTGGTGGATCTCTAGCAGTTCCTATTCAGAGTCCGTAGCTAATGTCCGCTATCCACACCATGTTTGGGCAAACATCCGGACTCTTTCCCCTGTTACCTCCTGACATTTATCGCTTAGAAGCGATAAATGAAAAATATAAGGCACTAGATGATTATTCAAGACAAGTTAAAAAGGCTCAGCAAACCCCAGTTAGTGAAATTAGTTGCAGAGTTACACGGCCGGCACGATGATATAGACCAAACCATCTTGCACTATATCACAGCGGCTTCTGAAGACGATAACGCCCTTTTTTCCGTCATACAACGCCAATTGGAAAGCATCGCCGATGACACATCATTCATCGACTACCACCACAGTGACAACTACTCAGATCGATTGTTGAGCCTATTAAAGGATATTGACACACTCCTGCGGGAGCTATCGCCTGAACAAGCGTTACAAGCGACTGAATCTTTTATCCGGCTACACGAATCGGTGTTTGAAAGAGCAGATGATTCAAATGGTGAAATTGGCTATGTGTTTCATGCAGCGGTAAAGCTGTGGTTGGACATAGCCGGAGAAGTAAGGCTTATCAACCCTGACGCGCTTAACTGGGTTGATAAGGTTGTGGAGCTCTTCGAACAAAACGATTATGGCGTGCTGGATGATATTATCAGTCACAGTGGCAACCTATTGTCAGAAGGTGAGCTAGCGAAACTGGCGGAGCGCTTTGAAGAGCAAGCCAAAAAAGCGTTGAACCTAACCAGCCATAATGGCTATAACCGTCAGGCGTCTTATGCCATCATCGGTTTGCAGTCTGTCGCCGAAGCTAAAAAGGATATGGCGTTGTTCGAGAAATCCTACCTACTGAAAGGGCAGCAACTTAATAGCTTACAAATAGAGAAAATAATTACTTTTGCCTTCGATATTAACGATCTTGAGGCAGCAAAACATTGGTTAGAGCAGCCCGTTTGGCAAGACGACCCATACAGGTTTAAGTCGCTGCGCAATCGCTTACTAGAATTACAAGGTGATTCAAAAGCCCTTAAGGCCCACCTTGCCGAAGACTTCAATCAGAACCCTAGCGAGTTTTCTTTAAAGGACTATTGGCAAGTAGCTGACAAAGCAGAGCAAAATGCCCTGATGCAGAAAATGCCTGAACTGGTCGAAACCGTTCACTCGCCAAAAGATGCCATTGCGATGGCACTGATCGTTCAACACTATGACTTGGCACAAGAGCTGCTGATCAAACACGGTCATCAACTGACACCGAACTTTTACGGTACTTTTTTGCACTGGCTCGGTCAGCTTAATGAAAAAACACATCCGCTTGCTTGTGTCGTTTGCTATCGCTGTTTGTTAGTCGATTTACTGGACCGAGGCTACAGCAAAGCCTATCACCACGGCGCAGATTATTTTCACAAACTACTGGCGTTAGATAAACACATTGCCGATTATCAAAACTTGGCGAACGCGCAAAGTTTTATTCGAAACTTGCAACAACAGCACGGACGAAAACGCTTATTTTGGCAACAAGCCAAATACTCTAACAAACCGAGCGTAGGCTTGTAGTCAACAGCCTCCTCGGATTTAAGGTCTACCAGGGCCAAGGTAAAGCAAGTGCGCACGATATCGCAGCGGAAGCCTTTAACGAGCGGTATGTCGGTATAGTCACCCCTACCAATATAATCCGTTAAAATAACATTTGTACGGATTGTTTTGCCCTATTCTGCTAAATTTGGGCAAGAGCGTTTTCTTGTTCGCAAAGAGGAACCGTAGCTGTTCAACGGGATCCGGCGCAAGCTGTCATAAAGAGAAAAGTAGGCTGATGATCAGCTCTAGGCTCGGACTGTTTGTGGGGTAAGTCTCCACGGAAAGCCGTTAGTAACCCGC
>DFOV01000284.1:4605-5113 GCA_002376965.1 Gammaproteobacteria bacterium UBA3532 | reverse complement strand
ACTTGTGCCAATAATTCAGCCGGAAAGGTCAGCGTGGGGTCGTTACACCAGCAGGCTTTGGCGCGATCCGCTTCCCCCAGATTTAGGCAATCATTGCGTTCTCCGCACAGGGGGCAGACAAGTGGGTCTATTATCGGTTCGGGATTTTTAGGCATGATGGTTGATGGCATTGTTTCGGATCGGAAGCGTTAGCATAAAAGATCACAAAATGATGTAAAGCGGTTTACTTATAAGAGCCTTGGTTATCCATGTTTGTCTTTGGTAAATTACGGTTTTGATTGGCTGCCGCTGGTGGGGCGGTAGCGCGTAAATGTATGGTACTGCAGGACAAGGAGATATTTAATGGCTGCATATAAACATCTGAAAACGCGATGGCTGATTGCTGGGTTGGCTATGGGGTTGGTACTGGGGTGTCAGCATCAAGACGATGATGACAGCAACGAGATGGCCGAGGCTGAGCTTGGTGATGATGCGGTGGTTTCAGTGCCTGCAGTCGAACCTGCACAAA
>DFOV01000284.1:0-4215 GCA_002376965.1 Gammaproteobacteria bacterium UBA3532 | reverse complement strand
TGGCACCGGCGACACCTGCAGCTGTGCAGAGCTTTATTAATGCGGTTGGTAGCGCGTTTGGTCCGCCAGCCGCTTGTCCACAACTGGCCCTTTCGTCCCAGCAGGGACAAACAGGAATGGACGTTATGGTGACCGGTTTGCCTGCTGGAATGACCAATGTTGGCATAAGGGTTTGGGAAGATGGCCTGCCAGCCAGTCCACATTTTCTAAATCAGCCCGTTGAGCAAGGGGCGAGTCGTTTTTCTGTTCCGGTTATGCCATCACTCTCTTCGCAAGGCGGAGAAGTCATGCTGGAATTTGGTGATGCAAACCAGAGCTGTCCTAAAGTCAGTTTTACTATTCAGCCTTTGCCGGGCGTGCAAACCGATTATGCAATAACGATTTTTAACAAGCTGGAAGCTTGGGTGGATCAGAATTTACGGGTGTTGGGGTATGACCCTGATCAGCTATTAAGTGCCGATCCGGATACGCTACCTGAGCAAGATCTGGCTTGGTGGCTGGTGAAGCAATACACCAGTGGTGATGTCGATGGTTCGTTGAAGCGCTTGGTTGCTGCTGAAAATGCCAATGCTCAGTTGTTTGTTGAGCAGGTGCTGAAAGTGAGTGGCATAGAGAGCGAGCTTGATGATGCATTAAGTGCACTGGCTTCAACCCCCATATTGCCATTTGCCTTGCCGTCGAACGCTCAACCGGCCTTGGCCAACAATATGCCTGCAAGCTATGACATCACCGGCAAAGCACTAAACAATTGTCAGGGGCTAGGTTTTAGAGTGCGCACCGCGCCTATTCAGTCTGCTCAGGAGCTATCCAGTCGTTTGCTATCTGCTCGAAAGGCGCTGTTATTTGACGGCTCGTTAAGTGGGCGTGTTTTAGGGGCTGCGGGTTTGGCAGATATTCATAACACAGGCACTGCCGCCGGTGTCTTGGGGGCGATTGTCTATGTTGCGAAAACCGTTAATGAGGCGCGTCGGGCAATGGAGCCTCATGCGGTAGATCGCTTTGAGGCTGATACAGAAACACTGTGGGTGGAAGACCGCCCAGCCGCGCTACCGCTTCACTACAAAAGCGCTAAGGTGTGGGCTAAGGGTTTACCCTTTAATCTGGCCAAGGCCACATTAGAAGGAGTGATCACCGCCGTTGGCATGGTGCCAGGGCCGGTTGGCAGTGCGGTAACGGCGGCGGGTGTTATTGCCCCGAATCAAGTCAATGCAGCGATTGATGGTCTCACCAAAGGCTCTTGTTTTCGACTGGAGCCTGCGGAATATGGGCCGGTGAGTGTCGTGGACGAACCCTGGACCCACACGCGAATAGAGGGCAGTGCGTTTGAGCGACTAGGTCATCGCGAATATGTGGCTCGCGACATCGGCTCTGCCGAGTGGATTGTGAGTTTGGATAGCCCTGCATTTGGCTTTACTGGCGTTGTCGAAAAGCGTTTCACATTGCAATCCCAACCGCTGATTATCAGTTTGTTGAGCGATCCGACGATTATTGGTAAGCCAGGCGACACCGTGGTGGTGTCTGCAACGGCGCAAAATGCCTGGTCGTCTAACAAAGCGAAATTTACTGCCGAAGTGCTGGGTGGATTGGCCGCGAATGATAACGGGGTTATCTTATCGCAACAAGAAGACGGTGGCTTTTATGATGTTGAAGTCAAAACAACCACCGAGAGGGACAGGTTTCCGATATTCGTCCGATTTACATCTTTGTACCCAACGCTGCCAGCCAATGCGCCAGCCCGCACGGTGGATGCAACTATAAAAACCGGTGGCTCCATTAGCATCAATCCATCCCTTTCTTGCCTGTTGCCGGGAGCACAAGTAGACCTGACAGCAGATGTGCAAGGCTTTCAGCCGGGTAACGATGGTGTGAATTGGCAGGCGACGGATGGTAGCTTTAGCAATATTCAAGCGCAAAGTGCCACTTTCACTGCACCAAATAGCCTGGGAGCAGGGCAGATCACTGCAACGGCCCAGGCGGATAGCAACGTATCAGAAAGCATCGAATTTGTTGTGTCCAATGACTGCATGAAGAAAGCCTGGGTACCGAACATCTTTGCCGAAGTCCCTGGAAATGGAACCTATTCTGACTGTTCGACAATTCCAGCACAGCATGATGCTAGTCAACTCTTCGAAGTGGCTGGTGATATCCCAGACTTTCCTAGCCTGCCAACCGATAGCCAGTTTTGGTTCGACAAGGTTGATGATATGTCGGTCAATTTTGCGCATATATCCACCCATTTTGGCAGCGATACCAGCGGGTGCTCTTCGTTGCAGCTAAGCAGCTCGAATACATCCCTGGTCAACTATCAGGGCCTACCAGACGGCACCTTGTCTGTATCGATGAATGGTGATCTGCATGCTACGTGTGGGCGACATGCCGACAATGAAATAGCCTGTGCAGACTCAAGCCTAAGCACAGGCATCAATGGCTATTACGCCCTGTCGCTGAGTAAAGAAACAACCCTGAGCCTGCGTGGTGAACTGCAATGCAATGGCTTACAAGGCAATATAACTTTAATGCCTATCACGGTGGCTTATTCCCGCTATCGCGGCGGGAATGTGCTAGCGGTTGATGGCATCACCGATGCCAATGGCCAAGGTGTTCCCCCCAACCTGATCACGGTTGATTGTCAGCAGGCCAATCAGACCTTCTCTTTCGACAAATCATTTATTTTGGCAGCCCCGACGGGAAACACGGATGATCTGATTATTTTAAATATCTTTGGTTCATGGGCAATGCTGGCTAATGGCATGACCAAAAGCGATTTCAGTCAGACAACATTTCCACAGCAAGGAGGGCCAGGCCGTTACGAAACCCAAGGAGAGCTGATATTTACTATCAAGGCTGAAGCGCTATAGCTCCGTTTTAAGAAATAGCGCCGTAAACCGGTTCGCATGGGCGGTGTGAACCGGTTTACATTCATCTATCACATCACGCTCTATTATCACTACAAACTCTATTATCATCAAAAACACGCGATTAGTGCCAAGCAAAATGGAACCCTGTAAAAGGAGATAAACAATGCAACTCACTCGACTCTCAAAAAAAGCGTTGGCGGCTGCCATCATGGCAGGTATGACGCTACCCGCGATGGCATTCAAGGTCATACTCCCTGGCTCAGGCTGGGTGCCAACACAACCCAGCGAAAACCTATGGGAATACAGCATTCCAACCGCCGATTATCTATTCACTCCGGCTGTTGGCAGTGATGGATCGGTTTATCTGGGATCTGACGATGGCAACTTGTATGCCGTGGACAAAGATGGCAAGGCGTTGTGGCAGTATACCACCGGCGATGGTGTGCGCGGTGCTCCGGCATTGGGTGCAGGAGGGCGCATTGTTTTCGGCTCGATGGACGATAATGTTTATGCTCTGAACCCTGATGGCAGTCTGCTTTGGTCATTCACTACCGGGGGGGATGTGGTCTCATCTCCAGCGATAGGGCACGATGGCACTGTCTATGTCACCTCTATGGATAGCTTGCTCTATGCACTCGATAACAACGGACAACTCAAATGGAGCTTTGATGCCGATGGCGACATTGAGGCATCGCCAGTCATCGCCAAAGACGGCACCATTTACTTCGGCACTCACGCCGGAACCTTCTATGCAATCGATGCCAGCGGCAATGAAAAATGGTCGTATGCTACCGGAGACTGGATCACGACAACTGCCGCTATTGCGAAAGATGGTACGGTTTATTTTGGTGGTTGGGAAAGTGTAAATAAAAACCAGCTGTTTGCATTAAACCCCGGCGGCACCCTCAAATGGTCATATGGTAATCTTGCAGAAGCTGTGCGCTCGTCGTCAGTGATCGGTGAAGATGGCACCATCTATTTCGGCACCAATGAGAGTAAGTTACATGCGGTCAATCCAGATGGCAGCCAGAAATGGGCATTTTCAGCAGCAGACAATATTGAGAGCACGCCAGCGATAGCTGATGATGGGACACTATTTTTTGGGGACTGGAGCAGCACATTTTATGCCCTCAATGCTTCTGGCGAAGTGAAATGGACATCGCAAAGCGCAACGGATGATGTGGTACGAGCATCACCAATAATTTATGGCAACCGAGTTTATTTCGCCGATAACGGCGGTAACCTCTATGCCACCCGTATTAGTGGTGATGGGCCAGCAAATTCGTCTTGGCCGATGTTTGGCAATAATCGTTTTGGAACCGCTACTTGCCTAAATGTGCAATATGACCAGGATGGC
>DFOV01000377.1 GCA_002376965.1 Gammaproteobacteria bacterium UBA3532 | reverse complement strand
ATGCCGATTGCTCGAATAAATGCTTCGACCAATGAGCCATCAAACAATTGGTCTTTATGCTTGTTCAACAAAATGACAGCGCTGGCTGGTGCAATGGCATGTTTAAGGTTAAACGGATGAATTAACAGCTCAAAGCTTTCGACCAGACCGGCTACTCGGGCTAAAAAAGGAATGGCGTTTCCTCTAAGGCCACTGGGGTAGCCTGAGCCGTCCAGTCGCTCGCAATACTTGCTGACAGTGTCGAGAGTGTCATTGCTCGAAAACTTAAAGCTCTTTAGATAAAACAGTGTTTTGTTTAAATGCAACGGATATTCATCAGGGAGGTTGGCCCAGCTGTAGGCCTCCAGCGTTGACTCAGGTAAGAAGCTTTTGCCGATGCTGCTCATCATTAAAGCCATGGTCAGGTGGCGTAATGCAAAACGGTTTAACCCTAACTGTCGTCCAACAATACAGCCCCACACAGCAAGGCGGGTCGCATGAAGGTATAGGGGGTAGTTGAGTAGCTTTACTCGACAGAGCCAGGCCAGAGCATCTGGATTACGCAAGACGCTTTCGACCAGCTCCGTGACACGTTCATTCAACGTGGTTGGATCTGGATGACGCTGGCGATCAATGCCGCCGATCAAGCGATGAAGCTCTCGGGCTATGCCATCAATAATGTATTTGGCGCTGTTGAGCTCGCGGTTAAATGAGGTGGTTACAGGATAGGTTTCGACGCAGTAATTCTTTTTCCATGCATCGGTTTTATGTTCGGTAGAGGCTTTGTCCTCGGTAGCATTTGGCGTTTGGCCATGACGATAATTAACGCTTTTACGAACATCAATAAACACATGCTCGCAGTACCCGGCCAGCCGATCGATATCGGCGGCGCTGAGTATGGTCAGCCCTTGTAGCGGAAAGTCTGTTTCATTCCACGGCCTGTCCAGTCCAGATACGTACATGCCGATCCGCAGTTGCGATACCGGAAGTCGCCTTTCCTCGTTATGTTGATAAGTTCCCATGCTTCTTTCCCCTGCCAAACCAGTATCGCTGGCTGGACTCTATGGCTACCGGTAATGACTAGATAACCAACAAAAACGAGGCAAGGGGAGGTCGCAAGGATATCTCTTTCCGGCGACCCCGCTGCCTTAGGCTATGCCCTTAGACCGGTAGCTTTGCGAACCTGTCCTTTCGTGACAGGCAGCCTTGAATCAGAAATGTGATGTATCTCTCAGTTTAGGCAATTGTTGGTCAAAAAACAAACAGAATTGATATGAAATATTTTTATTCCAACTCATATACCCAAACGTCTTGACGTAGTTTGGGTATATGTCTGCGGCTCTGGAGATTTATTGTGCAGTGCATTCATTCATTTGGTTGTTGTCGGGTCTTGAGCTTGTTTGATTGTTAGTAGTACGCCTATGAAAAGTATAGAAAAAACTGTGGCATGCTCGGTTGTTGATCTAGCTCCTTTTATTTTTCTCATCCCTGGGTTTAACTCTAACCACGCGTTATGGGCTTGTAGGGAGAGTGAAAAGTATGCGTTTTATTGGGGTACTTGGGTTGGTACTGTCCATCTGTCACACCGCTATGGCTGATGCCGAATTAATGTGGCGACATTCAAACAGCGGTGAGAACTGGCTGTATACAGTACAAGGCGAGCTTTTTACGCCTTATCGGCTGGGGCAGCTCGATGGTCAGTGGATAAGTTATCGAGCTGACTTTTCGGCAGACGGCGAGCAGGATGTACTGTGGCGAAATGTACAAAGTGGTGAGAATTGGCTGCATCGAATTGAAAATCAGCGTATCAGTGAGGTTAAAAAAGTCAATCAGGTTGGGCTGGATTGGCGCATTGTCGGCGTTGCTGATCTCAATGCCGATGGCACTGCGGATATACTTTGGCGCAATGCCAGTAGTGGTATGCTTTGGTCCTATCTGATGCAAGGGCATGCCATCTTGAAAAGCCAACCCGTTGCCAATGTGTCGGATAACAATTGGCGCATCCTCTGCCTGGCGGATGTTAATGGCGACGGCAGCTCGGATATTATCTGGCGTCATGAAGTGACTCATGATGTTTATGTCTACTTGATGCACGAAGGGCGCAAGCTGGCGGGAAAATATCTGGCCAAAGTTGGCCGTGAGTGGAGCTTGGCGGCTAGCGGTGACTTTAATGGCGATGGTAGCGACGACTTATTGTGGCGCAATCTTGTCACGGGGGTGAACTGGGTTTATCAGATGCAGGATGGATCGATAGCAAAAAGTTATTGGTTGAATCGCGTTGTTGATCCTGGTTGGCAAGTTGCTGCGGTGAATGATTTTAATGGAGATGGCGCTGATGACTTACTATGGCGACATCAAACCAGTGGGGATAATGTTCAATATTGGTTGAATGGGCAAGGCATTGAGCGCATAGCCTTTATGAATCAAGTAGCGCTGGACTGGCACTTGGTCGACTCTCGTATTCCGGCAGATAATGCTGCTCCACTGGTCAAATTAACCTCTCATCTATTAGTAGGAGAAGATCAGCACCAGTTGCGAGGTGAAGTTTATGATCAAAGTGGTGTGAGTCAATTGACGATTGACGGTGTTAAGGCCAATGTCGTTAATGGCAAGTGGCAGCTCAAGGTTGATGCGCCGAATGAGCTGCTGGAGTTTTCTTTCACTACCAGCGATATGGCTAGCAACAGCGATAGTGGCATGATAAACAGCCTCGGCGCGAAACTGATGGCATGGACTCATCAAGAGCTTACTCCAAATATGACCAGTGGCGTGGTGGACGGGCAAATCCGTAGCTCGGCTCACTATCAACTGGCGGTAGGCTTGGCCCAAAGCCCGGAGTTTCTAATACCGTCTGCAGTTTATACCAGCATCCCTAGGGCGGGATTGGGTAAAAGAGGCTACACCGAGATCGATGGGGCAGAATTTGCGGCTGATCATGGTTTGAGTATGAGCTGGTCGTCTTTCTTATATGCCGATGATGCCTGGTTGGTCATTGAGCCAACCGATGGTCATATCATTCAGCATGTGGATGAAGTAAGCATTCGTCCCAAAAACCTCACACTGGACAAAGCTTTGCTGTCGGATAACCGCATTGCGCTGCGTATTCCCTATACCGGGAAGCCTCTCCAATTTTCAGTGGAGTTTTCACATCAACTCTATACCAGCTACATGGATGCCAACACCCTGCATGTTTCGGATCGCCAGGATGGTGATGCACGAGCGATTCATACCGAGCCGCGCCATGCGCTGATGGTGTTTGCCAATCCTCTCAGTGAAGCGTTGGAGCCTGAGGTGCGCCCTGAACCTTCAGCCAGTCCAGAGATATATTACCCCGAGCCAGGAGAAATCGATTTAAACGGCGTAACCGAGTCGATTATTTATTTCCGACCAGGTAGCTATTACATGCCGTGGAATCGCCATGCCAATCTTAACCCCGCAGTGCGCTGGATTTATCTGGCCCCAGGCGCTTATGTCAAAGGGGCTATGCAATTTGCGCTATCGGATGATACTAATGAATACAAAGTCACTGGATATGGCGTGTTGTCCGGCGAGAACTATATCTATGAAGCTGATCTACGCGAGGGCTATCAACACTTGTCACAAAACGGCAACTGCCATGCTGACTGCGTTAAAATGTTGCGCTTTGCCAGTGCCGAGCATGCGCAGTCGCTGTTTATTCGCGGGGTGACTATTGCTAATCCTTCATACCATAGTTTCGTGATTTATTCACAGGACGAGAGTCTTGTGACCATGAATATGGATGTGGCCAACTATAAACAGACAGGGGCATGGTATTGGCAAACCGATGGTATGGAGCTTTATCAGGGAGGCGTGTTGAAAGACAGCTTTTTTCACGCCAATGACGATGTATTGAAAGCTTACCATAGCCAAGCCCTGTTTGAAGACATAGTGATCTGGAAGGCGGAAAACGGACCGGTTATCCAGTTTGGATGGAGTCCGCGAGAGATTGAAGATACGACCATTCGTAATATTCGCATTATTCATAATCGCCAACACTGGGATAATTCGGTGCGTAATCAATGTATTATCAATTCAGCTAAACACTGGGATCATGACAATGACAATATCGCCGATCCGAACAAGTGGATTCGCCGTTTGCTAATGGAAAATATCGTCGCTGAAGGACGTAACTTGTGCGCCATGCGTCTGTTTGCCCAGTCCAATTTTGAGCATGTGCATATTAAAGGACTGCATATCGACAGCTGGAATGCGTTAGACCACCACTATCATGAAAGTCATTTCAAAGCATTATGGAACGCTGACTTCAGTAAGCGCGTGATCATTGACTCAGGGGTAGCAAGCAACGAAGCGCTGCAAATAGAAGATTATCGTATTTCTGGCCAGGCTATCACACGTTTTGATGACAGTTGGCGAGCGGAGAATAGTGGCGCGCTGAATTTTGATGGTGAGCTGTGGGATTATTGGTTTGCCTGGTAACTGTTCGGCTGGGTTTTGGTAGGCAAAAAAAGAGGCTGATTTGAGTCAGCCTCTTTTTTGTATCGTTATTTAAGATTAAACAACGACGATATTTTCAGCTTGCGGGCCTTTAGGACCTTGGGTCACAGTGAACTGAACCGACTGGCCTTCGATAAGGGTGCGAAAACCTGTGCTGGAAATAGCACTGAAGTGAGCGAAAACGTCTGGGCCAGACTGTTGTTCAATAAAGCCAAAGCCTTTTGATTCGTTAAACCATTTTACTGTTCCGGTAACTGTATTAGACATAATAAATATCCTGTGTAAAAAATAAAGTAGTGCCTTAAAAGGCGGGACATGCTTGAAATATGGGACTGAAAACTTAGATACTGCAGGACGAGGTGTTACGAATAAAACAGCGAAATGTAGGATGTAAATAGTATAAGTCTTTTCGAGCTGGTGACTACTCTATAGGTAACGCTGGTTAATGTCTAGCCATTTCTTTGTTGGCCTTGGGTTATTTTATACAGTACGTGACGTGATAAAGGACTGCGCTCTGGAATATCTGGGTGCATAAAATCTTGTTGTGT
>DFOV01000453.1 GCA_002376965.1 Gammaproteobacteria bacterium UBA3532 | reverse complement strand
ACCCATTCCGTTCACCAGATCACGTTACGCGATACATTGTTGACCAGCCAAACGTTATATTCAAAACCTTCTGCGGTGACGTTAATTGGCGTAGAGCCTGAGGCGATAGAGTGGGGAACCTCTTTGAGTCCAAAGGTAAATGCAGCGTTATCATCGATCATCGATATCGCATTTGCTTGCTTATCAAGCGACGACATTCAGGCCTATAAACCGGCAACCCAAAAGGAGGCACGATGACCGAAGAACTCATTTTTATGACATCCAATGCTGAAAAAACCGGCAACGTAATGCCGCTTTTGCATCAGATACGTCATGCGTTGTCTCAGTTAATTGAACGACAAGAACAAACCACGATTGATCTGCGACGATTGCCTTTAAGCGCTAGCGAAGAAGCGCAGTTAGAAGCTTTTCTTGGGCATGGAGAGGTTAAAGCTGATATTCAGGCGCTGGGTGATACGGTGCTAATCGAATCACGCTACGCAGGCGTTTGGCTTGAAATTCACTATAACGAAGATGTGGAGATCATGGGCAAATACGTTCATATCTGTACCTGTCCACCAATCATAAAATCTCAGCCAGAAGATATGGTGTTATCGCTCAGCAATATAGTGTCTGACATCCATTCGTTGTCTCATCAATCTTCTGATGAAACGGCTAAGGAGGATTGAAATGGCGCTACCAACATTAAACAAGCAGTTACAAGCGTCCGGTATCTCAAGACGCACATTTCTTAAGTTTTGCGCTACAACGGCGTCTTTACTGGCATTGCCGCAAAGCGCTGTTGCCGATTTGGCGACTGCCCTTGGCAATGCGAGAAGACCCTCTGTGATTTGGTTGCCCTTTCAAGAGTGCACAGGGTGTACCGAAGCAATATTGCGCTCTCATGCTCCCACATTGGAAAGCCTTATTTTCGATCATATTTCGTTGGATTATCAGCATACGATAATGGCTGCTGCGGGAGAGCAAGCTGAAGACGCTAGGCGTGCGGCGATGAACGCGCACAAAGGGCAATATTTGTTGTTGGTTGATGGTTCGGTTCCGGTGGGTAACCCAGGATACTCAACGATCAGTGGCATGAGTAATGTCGATATGCTGAGAGAATCGGCAAAAGATGCTGCGGGTATTATTGCCATCGGTACCTGCGCGTCTTTTGGCGGGATCCCTAAAGCAAACCCAAATCCGACGGGGGCAGTGGCAGTAAGCGACATTATTACAGACAAGCCAATCGTAAACATTTCAGGCTGTCCGCCACTGCCTATCGCGATTACAGCTGTGTTGGTTCATTACCTGACGTTTAAGCGTTTCCCTGATCTCGACGAATTACAACGCCCACTCGCTTTTTTTGGTGAAAGCATCCATGACAGATGTTATCGACGCCCATTTTTTGAACAACGTAAATTTGCAAAATCGTTTGATGATGAGGGGGCAAAAAATGGGTGGTGTTTGTTCGAACTTGGTTGTAAAGGGCCCGAAACCTTTAACGCATGTGCAACGGTTAAATGGAATCAAGGCACGAGTTTTCCTATCGAATCTGGTCATCCGTGTCTTGGTTGCTCTGAGCCCGATTTCTGGGATAAAAGCAGCTTTTACCAAGCCTTGGGTCCATGGGAGTGGTACAAATCCAAACCCGGCAAAGGTGCACAGAAGCATGCTGGGAAAAACTCATAAGATAATAGGCAAGGCTCATGGAAAATACAGCAAGTAACAACCGGTTAGTCGTCGATCCTATCACTCGAATTGAAGGGCATCTTCGAATAGAAGCTGAAATGGATGGGAATACCATCAAACAGGCGTTCTCATCAGGCACGTCTGTTCGGGGAATTGAACTGATTTTACAAGGCAGAGATCCGCGTGACGCTTGGGCTTTTGCGCAACGTATCTGTGGCGTCTGCACGCTGGTGCATGGTATGGCATCGGTGCGTGCTGTCGAAGATGCAATTAGAAAAGCTTGGCGGTCAAACGCAAAATTAGGGGTTGCCATTGGAAAGCCCTCCATGACATCTATGCCAAAAGGACCGATGCAACATGGTAAAAAAGGGCACCGACAGTCACGTACTTCAATAGGCGTACTGAGTGAAGCAGAAATGGCTATCCCTCAAAATGCACAACTGATAAGAAACATCATGATTGCAACCCAATATGTGCATGATCACGTGATGCATTTTTATCACTTGCATGCCCTAGATTGGGTTGACGTTGTTTCTGCACTAGATGCAGATCCAACGAGAACCGCTGCGCTCGCCGGTCAATTGAGTGATTATCCTCGTTCATCGCCGGGATATTTCAAAGATATGAAGCAAAAAGTCAAAACGCTGGTTGAGTCTGGGCAGCTAGGGATATTCAGTAACGCGTATTGGGGGCATCCTGGCTATAAACTGCCACCTGAAGTTAACTTGATGGCATTAGCACATTATTTAGATGCGCTAACGTGGCAGCGTGAAGTTGTAAAAGTTCACACCATATTTGGAGGGAAAAACCCTCATCCTAATTTTGTCGTTGGCGGCGTGCCTTCACCGATTAATCTCAATGCGTCAACGGGTATTAACACGAGTCGATTAGTGCAACTACAAGATGCTATCACGCAAATGAAGAGCTTTGTCGATCAGGTGTATTACCCCGATATTGTGGCGATTGCGGGTTATTACAAAGAGTGGGGGACACGAGGGGAAGGGCTGGGTAACTTTCTTACCTATGGAGACTTACCTATGACATCAATGGATGACCCTGATTCTTTCTTGTTTCCACGAGGTGCAATACTTGGTCGAGACTTGAGTAAAGTGCATGACCTTGATCTAGATGATCCCTCTGAAATTCAAGAATTCGTCTCTTCCTCCTGGTATCGATATAGTGGAGGGAACGCAAGTGGTTTACACCCTTTTAATGGACAAACAACACTCGAGTATACTGGTCCGAAACCGCCTTACAAGCACCTAAATGTAGGGGCTGAATATTCATGGTTGAAAAGTCCGCGTTGGAAAGGCCATGCGATGGAGGTGGGACCGCTGGCTCGTGTGCTA
>DFOV01000242.1:4293-7827 GCA_002376965.1 Gammaproteobacteria bacterium UBA3532 | reverse complement strand
TATCCAGCCGGTGTTAAAACGCTTACTAGCACTATTTAAATTCCGTTTTGCGGATATTGATGATGCCAGCTATCCAGAAAAGGCACAGGTGGTGCCACTTACATTGAAAGAGTGGGAAGTTTTAACTGGCATTGGAGAAGGCCTAACCAACGAAGAGATAGCCGAAAAGCATTTTGTCGCACCCGCGACAATAAAGAGCCAAATTCGTAGTATTTATAATAAGCTGGAAATAACCAGCAGAAGCCAAGCCAAGGTACGCTATGCCGAACTAGATGCCAAATAGCGGACAATATGACAGTTTTGTGTCATATAGATGAAAAAGGGTACAATGCGCTCTCAATCGCCACATGAGAATACCCATGAAGCAGTCCGTTATCGTGCCCAAGCACCAACAAATCCTTCATAGTGCCGGGTTTCAAACCTACGACGACTTTATGTCTCCTAAAAATGCCACGCAAATCCGCGATCAAGGCAACGGCCAACAGCAAGCGTTTATCATTAAGGCGACCTATCAGGGCACCTGCTACAAATACTTTCTTAAAACCAACCGTCGCGAAAAAGCCAAAAGCATCTATAAGCCATTGTTAGGACTGCGAGCCCCAACCAATATGGCAATGCGAGAGAAATACCACCTGGATGCCATTAGCGCAGCTGGATTCGACGCAATGGAGCCGATTGCCTGGGGCTATAGAAGCAACCTACTCGGCTACGCCAACGAAGGATTTTTAGTGGTCGCCGAAGTCAAAGGACTGCCTTTAGAACGCTATATCGAACAACATTCGCGCAAAAACGGACTAAAAGCACTTCACATGTTAGGTAGGCTTACGGCACAATATCATCAAGCCGGATTTTTTAAGCCAATTCGTGTGCAGGATACCATCTGCCAATCGAGCGAGAATGGTTCGCCTGAACGACTAGTGATGATAGATCGCGACAATAGCTATTGGTGGCGAGCCCCCAAATCACATCGACGAGCCATACAAATCCTATCGCGTACGCTGGCTCGAACACATCGCGTTGAACCGCAGACAAAAGCTGGCTATATCGCTTTTATTAAGGGCTATCTGGACAGCCCTAAACTAACAACCGAAGGAAAAGCCCTGGTGGCAGATGTGTTGAAAGAATACCAACGTATCGGCCCGAAAGGATAGTGTGCTCGCTAGAGCCTGTTTATCTTTAAGCAATAAGATGCCCTCAATTTGGAGGAATAGGATATGAGCAAATTATTTACCTACGGTTCGTTAATGTGTGAAGACATTATGGCGCGGGTCGCCCGTGGCCATTTTCCGGCAACCCCAGCCACCCTTAGCGGTTATGCCCGTCAAACTATGAAAAAGGCCACTTATCCCGGCCTACGCCCCCAATCCAACGCAGTGACCAAAGGCATTGTCTACAGCCAGCTCACTCCACAAGCATTTCATCACCTCGATATGTTTGAGGGCAGCATGTACGACAGAATACAAGTAACGGTTAAGCTGGAAAATAAACTCCCTACCAGTGCTTATGTCTACGTAACCCGAGCGGTCTACCATCGTTACTTAAAGAAAGAAGACTGGGACTTCGGCGCTTTTGTTACGCTACATAAGCATCAATTTGTAAAGGATATGTTTTAATGAAAGTAGTGCATGCGGGGATATTCAAAGATCACTGCCTCGGCGGTGACATTATCTTTAAAAAAGGATTTGAAGCGAATGGCTGTGAGGTAGAGGCTTTTGACTACCGACAACGAATAAATGAGCGAGGCGAAGCCGCAATGCACGCAGAACTCATTGAGCAATGCATTGGTAAGGACTTACTTTTTATAGGTAAAGGGGAAAAACTATCCAAAGCCTGCCTATCAAAGATAAAAAAGTCTGGGGTGAGCATCGCGTTATGGTTTGGCGACTTCTGCATGACACCTAAACCCTGGCTAAACGATATCTTATCGCAGGTCGATTTTTATTTTCTATCTTCTGGTCGCAAGGTATTACAAAAACACTTTGATATGGGCAAACCGGGGAGTGCATCTTTTTATTTTAACCCGATTGATCCGTCCATTCTCCAGCAATTTCCGAATACGTTCGACAAAAGCACCAATATATTATTTACCGCATCAAAACACAGAAAGCTGATCATGACAGAACGAGAGGCGACCATCGATTACTTGCTAACACGTAACGATGTTAAGTTTTTCGGAGATGCCAATATTAAAGGATTAGATCTACTCCTGACCAAGCTAGGACTCAAAGCCAAGCCGCCCAAGGTACGTGGAGCAGATTATATTCGCGAAATATACCAAACAAAAATAGGCATTGGTGTTAATCTCATTCAAAGTATTCCACGCTACACCAGTGATCGGCTGCAGCATTTTATGGGCCTGGGTACATTCTACATGCCTTGGTACTTTCCTGAGTTGGAACTGTTCTTCAAAGATGGCGAAGAAATCGTTCCCTTTCATAGCATCCAAGACCTGGAACAACAACTAAGCTACTTCCTTCATGAGGAAGCGCACCGCGAACAGATCGCTAAAGCTGGCATGGAGCGTTGCCTAAAAGATTACAACACCCAGGCAATCGTAGCTATGATGCTTGATGTAATGAAACACGGAAAGTCAGATAAATATCCATGGTGTATGACTATCGATCACTGATTCTCCGTCAGCCTCTCGGAAAACGTAATTCGATTACCGAAAGGATCGGCAATAGTCATTTCCAAGGTGCCCCAATCGGTTTTATCAACCCCAGGCCTTGAGTGCTTATACTTTTTTGCCAATAAGCAGCGCTGGTAGGCTTTCAGACCAGATACATCAAGCATAATCGCACTACCAGGGCAGCAGTCACCATGGTGCCCTGTTAAGTGAAGGTGGCAGCTATCCAGCGAAATTTGCATATAAAGCGGAAAATCCTCCTCAAACCGATGCTCCCAGTCAATCGAAAATCCAAGAAAGTCGATGTAAAAAGCTTTCGCTGCCTCTTCATCGAAGATACGCAAAATAGGTATAGTTTCTATCGTTTTCACTGCACAAGCTCCCAAGCCACATCCACACTCGGCATCGAATGAATGCTTAAGATTTGACGCCCATCCATACGATAAATAGCATTGGCCCCTGTAGAGCTGTTTCGCCACCAGATATCTGCCTTGGTATCGCCGTCAAAATCGCCAATAAGTTCAACCTGCCAATCTTGCGACGCCACTATGTTTATACCCTGACTGGCAACAATACCCTGCTGGGATAAGCTGTATAGCCAATTTTGACCCGTTGACGTGTTGCGCCATAACAAATCAGCATTACCATCACCATTGAAGTCACCACTGCCAGCCACCATCCAATCGGCGGCCACCTGAGCCAGCGGAGCACTCTGCGAGATGGTTTGCCCCTGCATGTGGTAAACCCATAGTTGATGGCTGATGTCATGACGCCATAGTATGTCTGCATTGCCATCGCCACCGACATCGGCTACGGCAACCACCTTCCACCCAAAATCAGCGACATTAGTAATAAAGCGACTTTCTGTGATCGTCAGGCCATTCATAAAATAGGCCCACAACGTTCCG
>DFOV01000242.1:0-3894 GCA_002376965.1 Gammaproteobacteria bacterium UBA3532 | reverse complement strand
ACCACTTGCCAAACCGGATCGACCACAGCCAAACGCCGCCCTTCAACCCAGCTGGTGCCATCAACCAAGTATCCATATAACTCACCATTGGTTTGATGACGCCATACAATATCGGACTTGCCATCGCCATTAAGATCGGCTCTTATACCTTGCCAAGCGCCAGGAACATTGCTCATGCCTTTGCTATCAACAATGGTTTCGCCATTCATAGTGTAAAGCCAATTTGCTCCTGAGCTCAGATTGCGCCACCAAACATCGGCCATGCCATCACCATTCTGGTCATAGCGCGTTGGCTGCGTTGGCGATGCCTCAAAATAGGCGGTATACATCGCATCGCCATACCCAGATCCGTAACCACCCATGTTGTTCCATGGTTCACTAACCCAGCGAGTCACATAATCAAAAAAGGCCGGATGCTTCCAATCGTCAACAAGCCCCAATAATTGCGCTGCGGTGGCGGTATAAACATATTGGCGAGAGGTGCAACAGTTTTGATAGACCCCACCAAAGCCCTGCCCCGCCGCTCGTTGCTGGGCTAATGTAGGCAATTCAGCTTTGACCAAATTGCAGCTTTCATGGGTGAAAGTGCGAACGGGTGGGTTGTTCTCATCAACAAAACGCCCTCCTTCGCCAAAATCAGCCAGGTAATTCGCCAGCGCAGTAGAGCCGAGGCCAAGTTCTAACCCGCCTCCATCGCGTAGGCCCAACGGATCTCGCACATCGCGCTTGCCGCCACATCCATTCAGGTATGCTTCAAAGGTTCCAGCCTGCTCTAATCCAAACAACGCTTCACCTTTAGCGTTGTAATACACATGGCGATCTTCCTGAAAATCACCTGCGGGCATAGCCAATAATGACTGACCCAAGGGTGTTGATTGCAACATTTTGCCTGCGAACATAACGGGAAGTTTACGCCCTAATAAATGGCCGCCATTTGCCGGCCAAGTCTGGCCGGATAACCATTGGTGGTATAAATCAATACCCCACTGCGTCAGCGGAATAGCCAGCGCTAAACGTTGGTCTAAAGAAAGATCATCATGCATCAATCGAAACGCCGTGATATTCACCACATTGCCCGTTCTTGCTCCATAAGCAATGCTATCTAACGGATTAACATCTCGCATATTGGCCCGCGGATGGATGGCCCGAGAAGGCCATTCGATCAGATGATCAATATATGGCCCACCCCAGAATTGAAGAACGGTATCAAAAGGTGGAGTACTGGCTTCAAGCGGAAGCGATGGTAAGGTATCTAGCGCCAGCGCTTCGGTATTCGCCATTGGCTTTTCGCCCTCGATGTAAGGTGGTCTGAAGCTTCCCTCCTCTGGCACCTGATCTAAAACGGTCAGAATAGCGGTCGACAGCAGGCAGGAACGCCGATCAAAGCTTGCGATATTTAACCGACACGCACCAGTCGGATTCATGCTTACCGCTTTAAGGACTGATGAAATACCATCAACACTCGGATCAATCGTCAAAGGCAATGCACTTGGTTCGACGTAGCTACCGATGCGGCTATCAAGCGACTGAGCGTTAACCACCGGATTGACCCGATAACCATGACGACCGGCCTCAAATGCCGGACTCATTTCAATAACGTTAATTGGCCCAACAACCCACCAATCGCCAGTAACAAACTGCCCACAGGGGTATTCATCATCAAAGGTGAACTGAATATCCGCATTAAGATTGACCACATCACCATTGGCCGCCTGAATATCTCCGGTATCAGACGCCCCTGCTGGATAGTCTCCAGCGGTAAAATCATTAAAAGAAACCGTAATCGACGAACAACTCTGTGGCGTCATGGGCACGGCATAAGAAAGTGTAGAAAACAAAAACAGTAAGGTCGCTAACGCTATTTTTTTCGGCATCATTGCCTCCGATATTATTATTTGTTGTTCATATCAGAGTAGCAAAGATTTAGCCTAAAGCCGATAGGTTGGTTTGCGAGGTAGCGATAGCCTTTGACACGAGGGGAATGAGGCCAGGGTATTGACGTAAGTAACTCCGTTTGCTTTTAAAAAACATCAAGCGCTACATACGTCATTCAGACGAGACTGGTGGTCTACACAGTTCCAAAGATCTTGTCCCCTGCATCACCCAATCCCGGAATGATGTAGCCTTTGTCATTCAAGTGACTATCTACCGCCGCCGTATAGATAGTCACGTCAGGATGATTTTCGTTGATACGCTCAATCCCTTCAGGCGCAGCCACCAGCACCAACGCTCGGATATGCTGGCAGCCCGACTGTTTTATTAGCGAAATGGCGGCATCGAGCGAACCACCGGTCGCCAACATCGGATCGACAATCAACGCCGTTCGCTTTTCTATCTGGGATGCCAGCTTGGCATAGTAAGATACTGGCTCAAGAGTCTGCTCGTTTCGATACATCCCAACAACACTTACCTTGGCATTTGGCAGCATGGTTAAAACGCCATCGAGCATTCCCATGCCTGCCCGCAAAATGGGAACAACTGTGACGCTTTTGCCTTTCAGGCGCTTTCCTGTAGTTGGGCCACTCCAGGTTTGCACCTCATATTCTTCAAGAGGAAGATCGCGGGTTGCTTCATAAGTTAACATAGAGCCAATTTCAACCACTAATAGACGAAAATCGCGACAGTTAATATCATGATGGCGCATTAAGCTGACTTTGTGCTGAATTAGGGGATGGTCGACCAGGTTGATATTCATGAGTGATGCCTATTGAAATCGTTCAAAGCGAATTGCCTTAACTTTAAGCATAGCAAGCATCTGGCAATTCGCTTTTTAGTAACGGCTACTCTTTAAAACAGCGAACAGGCCTGCCGCGCTCAACCTGATGGTGATGCAGTCGACGACTCGCCTTATCATCAGCCTCCTGCTCTAAGCGTTGCTGCTCCAGTTTGTGCAACAACAAAGCCTTAGCCAATCGTTTATTGGCATGTTGACTGCGCTCCGTTTGCACCTTAACGCTTAAACCCGTTGCGACATGGGTGGCGCGAACGGCGGAATCCGTCGTGTTAACATGTTGGCCACCGGCCCCCGATGCTTTGCACGATTGGTAGTGAATAGCATCGGTCTGCCTAGAACTAGACTGATTAGAACTAGACGGCTCCGAAACAGAGGCTGGAAATGCCTTACCACCAATAAACCAGTTTTTGCGCTTATGTGCTGGGCGGTAGGGGCTAGCAAATGTCCATTGAATGCTGCCATTCCAGCGATCAGCAAGCACTTGTCGCGCATCGCCCTCCAGCCAGTAAAGCAATGAGCGCCATGTTCCAGGTTCTGGCCCATCAATACACTCGACGAGTTGTGCCTGAACGCCCAAACTTTGCGCCTCACGAGCAAGCTCCTTTGCCGCTTTGGCAACGGCCAGACAACATTCTGCAGGCCCTTGTGCGGCAGAGAGTTGTAACCACATTAGCATCCCCTCCCCTGCAGTTTCAGCGTGATCACCGGCCTGAAGCTAGCCAGGACACGTATTAACCCTGCGCTTTGCATATCGTCAATCACCTGATCGATAGCCTTGTATGCCGGTGGTGCTTCTTCGTAGATTAATGCCTTATCATCACATATCAATCGTGATCCAAATCGCGAACGCGATAACACATCGACGCTGAAGCGTTTGTCTAAGCGACCTTTGCACTCTGAGCGAACCCATTTTCGGCCCGCCCCGTGAGCGAGAGTCCATAAACTCGGCTCAGCGTTAACTGGCTCGACCAGATAGCTTAAATCACCACGCGATCCTGGAATCATTACAATTCCGCGATCGGCTGGTGTTGCCCCCTTGCGATGTAGCCAGCCGTTTGGCCCGTGCTGCTGAACGAGATTGTGATCGACCTGACAGATATTTTCGCCCGAGGTAGAGAGCGCTTTGCAAATTCGTAGTGCAATCAGTTCACGATTTAATT
>DFOV01000140.1:1124-7569 GCA_002376965.1 Gammaproteobacteria bacterium UBA3532 | reverse complement strand
GCTTGCAGTGAGTCGGGGTCTGGGTCTTCGTTATCAAAGAAATTTTCGATGTCAATTTCGACAATAGCGCCAGCTTCATAGGTGCCAGATAAGGGCATTAAGCTGGATATTATTGTACCTCGTTCAGTTTCTCGTGGATGCAGAAAGCTATTGCCTGGGCTGAATGCACCGTAGTGAACAAATAACCCGGTTCCGTCTGGATTAGTGGTAAATATGGGGAAGTGGTTTTTCTGACCAAGGTGATCCCAGCGGCTAAACATAACCTTGCCATTAGATAGAACAACCGGATTACGGTCGTGGCTTTGATTGAAGGATATTTGGCGAATGGTTGTTTTTGGTTCACTTGCTTCGGGGTCAAATACGTGTAATGAAATAACGGGTTCTCGCTCGTATTCGTCAAGATGGGCGTAAGGTTCGATATTCTGAGCTTGTTGGAGCTGCTTTTCTCGTTGCTGTCGGTTTGATGAGAAAATGATACGACCGTCGGGCAAATAGGCGGGATCTACATCATCGCCATCTTCATCGATAAGCAGTGGTGTTAGTGAGTCAGTATCGATGTTGTATTCCCATATATTCCATGACTCGTCACCTGGGCGTCTCATCGAGAAAACCACTCGCTTACCATCAAAGCTGGGTTCTGGATCGGAAACATCGCCTTCATTTTGGGTCAGGTGACCGGTCAGGTTTTTGGCTTTTGAGGCCGGAGTAGCGCGTTGCAACAGATATAAATCGCCACCAGCGCTAAATCGAATACCATCGGTAGGGTTGCCTAGCGCTTCGTCTTTGCGTTTAACAAACACCACTGGCACGTCAACCCCTTCAGCAATAGCCTCATCGTTATCCGCGCTTCCTCCGCCACAGGCAGATAGTGCAAGCATGTTAGCAATGATGAATATGGCTGACAGTGGCGTTCGAATGATCATTATTATGGCCCTTATCAATTATTGGTGTGCTAAATTTTAGTGTAGTTAGCTGATTGAATTTATCTGAGACGCTATTCACACTCGTGGCTATTTTTGTCAGTAATAGCATCATAACCACTTAATTTTTCGATTGTTAGTGTCGAAAAATAGCAACACAAATAGCCAAAAATGACGCGATTGTCACTATTTTACGTGGAAAAAGAAGGCTTTCATCCGAAAGGGTGAGTGGTGTCGTATTGTTGCCAAAAGCCGTGGAGATACAGTTCAAGTGGCTGGTATTCGGCTTTGTAGCGCATTTTTTGACAACCGTTAATCCAAAAGCCTAAGTAAAGGTAGTCAAACTGTTGTTGCTGGCATAGCTCTATTTGTTTCAATATGCAATATACACCAAGGCTATGTTGATGAAAATCAGGGTCGAAAAAGGTGTAGATAGCCGATAGTCCGTCTTCTAGTACATCGATAAATGCGACGGCCACGATTTCACCACTAAGGCGAAATTCTAAGGTGTCGGTATTGGCCCAGCGCGAGAACAAAAAGTCTTTGTATTGCTTTTCGCTGGCTGGGTACATTTCACCGTCACAGTGACGCTGGTTGATGTATTTTTCGTATAAAGCATAGTGCTCATTATTAAATGTTGCTTTCTCGCGATGCAAAGTAAGGGCTTTGTTCTTGCGTAAAATACGGCGCTGTTTTCTGGTCGGTGTAAAATCCCGAACCCTCACTCTGGAAGATAAGCAGCCGTTGCACCCATCACACTTTGGAGTGTAGAGGTTGTCGCCACTGCGCCTGAAGCCATTATGGGTTAGCAGTTGATAGTCATTGTAGGATATCGGATGGTTCGGATCGAGATAGACCGTTTTCGCTTCCTTGTCTTCCAGGTAGCTACAGGGGTGGTTACTGGTGATGTAGAAGGTTAAATCTTGGTTTGCACTAGTCATACTGAAAGTTTAGCGGTTTTGTCGGCCAACTCCAATTTGGTTTAATGGGTTTTGTGACGGCGTTGCCCAATATTTGTAGAAACATACTGCGTGGGATTGAACGCGCACCCATTTGCTCTAAATAGGGATTCATTATTTGACAGTCGATAACGCTGAAATCAAGAGCCTCAAGCGTTTGGCTAAGATAAAGCAGGGCACACTTGGATGCATTTGGTCGCAAACTGAACATCGACTCCCCGCAAAATGCCCCACCAATACTTACGCCATAAAGCCCTCCTACTAGACTACCATCTTGGTAGACCTCTACCGAGTGGGCGTGTCCGAGAATATACAGGTTGTAGTAGGCCTCAATCATCGATTCGTTAATCCATGTGCCCGGGCCTTCATTGCGTGGTACTGAGGCGCAGTGGCGAATAACGTCTTCAAAGCATTGATCGATTGATACTTTGATCTTCTGTTGACGTAGGAACTTACGGAAGCTTCGATTAACTCGGGCTTCTCCAGGAAATATAACCGCGCGTTCACTGGGGCACCACCACAGGATGGGCTGGTTGTCAGAATACCAGGGAAATATGCCTTGGCTATAAGCCTCTAAAAGTCTTTCGGAGCGCAAGTCACCACCAGCTGCAAGCAGTCCGTCTGGGTCAGATAGTGCTCGCTCGATTGATGGAAACCTTAGTGAAAATGGATCGAGGTGTGGTATCACAGGGATCTTACGTTGCTGAAATTGAATTGATTGCCTAATATCAGAGGTATAGGTTATTTGCCGCTAGGGTAACACAAAAGAATTTATGGATCTCAGCGAAATATTTCTACTGCCAGGTGAGTCGATTTATCTCGAACTCCAGCGCGATCAAACGAAGAAAATGCAAGTTCGGGTTATTGGATATCACCAGAACAGTTTGGTGGTTAGCTGTCCTTTAACGCCTGATGGCAAGGTAATACTCTTAACCGAAGGAGAACGCGGCAGCATTCGATTTATGGCAGTTAATTCTATGGTAGCCTTTAATACACGTGTAGTTTGCGTACGAATGCAGCCTTTTCCCTATGTTCATTTGCTTATTCCTGAAATAATGGAGAAAAAACAGATTCGCTCTGCTTTTCGTGTGGCTGCACGCATCAAAGCCAAGCTAATGGCTAACGGTAAAGTAGCACAGGGAGATATCGTTAACCTAAGTGAAAAAGGATTACGCATCGAAACTCCCAAACTGCTGGTAAAAGAAGGGCAGGTGGTTGATGTTGAATATAACGTCGTTTTTACCGGAAAAATGCGAACTATACACTTGTCGATGGAAGTGAAGTCTATCGGACCGCTGGCCAAAAAAGACCAAGGGTATTTTTACGGTGGTGCAATAACCAAGATTTCAGATGTCAATGATGTTTTACATCGTGCTTTTATTTATCGCAAACAACTAGAGCAACTGCAGATGATTTAGGGCTGCTAACGTGTAGCGTGTTTTTCCGCTTTTTCTTGGCACTGGATACATAAATCGCTTTCTGGGCGAACAGCTAGGCGAGAAAAACCAATGCTTTCATCACAGGTCTGACAGTATCCATAGTCGTTTATGTCTATTCGATTCAGCGCTTTTAGCACTTGCCGATATTGCTTTTCGTAAAGTTGAGTTTTTGCTTTAGCCATACTTTGTTGTTGCATGGCATCCATTCGGCTTAGCCTGCCCACAGCTTGCTGATCCAAAGTGACGGTAGCTGTGAGCTCCTTACTCGTTGCCAATAGCGTTTCTAATTCAGATTTAGTGGCAAGAAGCTTGTCAGTAAGGCTGGTTAATTGCTGTTCTGATAGCTCTTCCACGGAGCCTCCTAAATCAAGTGGTGGGACTTGGCTTCCAGTACACAGG
The DNA here is from genome assembly GCA_002376965.1 of Gammaproteobacteria bacterium UBA3532. Lineage (GTDB taxonomy): Bacteria > Pseudomonadota > Gammaproteobacteria > Enterobacterales > UBA3532 > UBA3532. The sequence continues at coordinate 3,852 of DFOV01000140.1, read as the reverse complement.
CTGTTCTGTTTTTTACATTAAACTTTTTAAACAGCGAACGAAGGTGGGTTCGTAAAGTATTCTCGGAAATAAAAAGCTCTTCGGTGATATCTTTATTGGATAAGCCGCGATTTAATCCATCAAGAACCTGCTTTTCTCTTTTGGTAAGTTTTATACAGCTAGCTACCTGATCTTCCATCGTCTCCTCGAAGTAAGACTCTCCTTCATCGATAGCACTTAAAACGTTGGTTAGCTTCTCGCGATCTATATTTTTTGACATGGCTCCAAGTGCTCCAAGCTGGCCAGCGCGCATGTTTAATGAAGCATTGTGGTCACCCGATATAAAAATGACTGGATGGTGAACGGATAGGCGATTGAACTCGTTCAATATTTCTATTCCGCCCATATCGGGTAATTTAAGATCAAGAAATACCAGGTCGTAGTCTCGCGACTGAGCTAGTTCAATGCCTGAGTTACCTGTTCGTGCGATTTGTACATATATATGAGAGGCAATGGTTCCAATCGCAGCTTTTAATCCATCAGCAAACAATGGGTGATCATCAATGATTAGAATTCTTTCCCAATTTTCAAGCATTTTATCTTTACCAACAGTGAGTTATAGCTGTACGTTACCTTGTTTTGTGGAGAAAAACAAAATCTAAAAGATGCAAAGTGATTATCACAGTATGGATCAAACCTGACTTTTTGCTTGAGAATTTCTGCAAATATCACACTTTTGTGCGATAGACGGGCAGTAATTAATCCATTAGTATGAATCCTACAGCGTTAGAGCTGTTAAGCCTCAACCAAAAGAGGCAACTACAATAAAAGATAGTGCGCAAGTAAAGTTGCTGAACAAGCAACGATGGAGCTAGAAAGAATAACAAGGCAGATTATAAAAACTATTTTTTGTAACGCGAGTTAGAAAAAAATTGATGTTAAGGCCAAAGGTAACACTTTGGCCTTTTTATTTGCTTAAAACTTCTATGCGTACATACCAATATTCGTACAAAACAAGCTAGCATCAATATCCTCATTTAACCGTCACAGCCGCGGATCAGTCCAACAAACACGCCTTCAATTACTAAGTCTTCTGGTACAACATAGATTGGATCATAAAGATTGTTTTCTGGGTATAATACGGGGTTACCTTCCTCAACGCCTAGTCGTTTTACCGTCACTTCATCCGCATTGATACGAGCTACAACGATTTGGCCTATATCTGCATATTGTACTTTGCGCACGGCTATGAGATCGCCATCTAGTATTCCAGCGTCCTTCATACTGTCGCCACGAACGCGTAACAAATAGGTCGGACGTTGTTTAAAAATGCTAGCAGGTAAAGAAACGACTTTTTCGATGTTTTCTACTGCTTGAATAGGCGTTCCTGCGGCGACATCACCGATAATGGGGATAGAGTCGGGTTCACCGGTTAATAGCTGTATGCCGCGAGGTGTATCGCCATGGAGCTTAATATAACCTTTGCGCTGCAGTGTCCGAAGGTGGTCTGCTGCTGCCGTTTTGGAACGAAATTTCAGGCCGTCTGCGATATCAGCCTGACTAGGAGGGATCCCATAATCGGTCAAGAACTTCTGGATGAAATCAAATACATTTTGTTGTTTCTGGGTAAGCGGTTCTAGCATGGTTTATCCTGCCTGCAACGAAAATGGCGACTATAAATTACCACAGCACCCAAAGCGAAAAAGGGTGAGTAGAAACGGGTATAACCTTCGAAATAGAGAGTAGCATACAACTGTCTGTTAGAACAGTTTTCTGTTTGGTGAATTTCTCAATTAATTGGGGCGAAATGGTTGGTGAAGGATTGTGGTTATACAATGGTTTGGTTATACAGCGGTATTGAGGCTAAAGACGGGGGGTATCTATATTTTTTATTTCAGTGCTTGTGGTAGCGGTACAAATTTGCTAATTTCACGCCCATTATCTCTCTAATCTGTTCGTAAAGGTTTATTATGCCCATAATCACTCTTCCTGATGGTAGTCAGCGAGAATATTCACAACCAGTGAGTGTTTTCGGGGTCGCGCAAGATATTGGTCCTGGCTTGGCAAAATCCGCACTTGCCGGGAAGGTCGATGGCAAACTTGTCGATACCAGCTACACATTGACGGAAGATACCGAACTCAGCATTATCACTGAACGTGATGAAGACGGTCTGGAAGTGATTCGGCATTCATGTGCTCATTTATTAGCTCAAGCGGTTAAATCACTATTTCCTGATGCCCAGGTCACTATAGGGCCGGTAATCGAAAATGGCTTTTATTATGATTTTTCCTATGAGCGACCCTTTACGCCCGAAGACCTCGAAGCCATTGAGAAAAAAATGGGAGAGCTAGCCAAAGCAGACTACTCTGTATCTCGCACAGAAATGCCTCGAGACGAAGCAGTTGGCTTCTTCAAGGATATGGGCGAAGCTTATAAAGCCGAAATTATTGAAAGTATTCCGCAAAATGAAGTGCTATCGTTATATAAGCAGGGCGATTTTATTGATCTATGTCGAGGGCCTCATGTTCCTTCAACAGGGAAAATAAAAGCGTTTAAATTAATGAAAGTTGCGGGCGCTTATTGGCGTGGTGATAGCAACAATGAAATGCTTCAGCGAATATACGGAACTGCTTGGACCAATAAAAAAGATCTTAAGAAATACCTCCATCGCTTGGAAGAAGCTGAAAAACGCGACCATAGAAAATTAGCGAAGAAACTAGAGCTATTTCATTTTCAAGAAGAAGCTCC
>DFOV01000140.1:0-795 GCA_002376965.1 Gammaproteobacteria bacterium UBA3532 | reverse complement strand
ATGGTTTTCTGGCATGAAGGCGGTTGGACTATCTACCGCGAACTGGAAACCTATATTCGTGATACGTTAGCCACACGAGGCTATAAAGAAATTAAAACCCCACAGGTTGTTGATCGTTCCTTATGGGAAAAATCCGGCCACTGGGACAAATTCAGCGACATGATGTTCACGACATCTTCCGAAAGTCGAGACTACGCAGTAAAGCCTATGAACTGCCCGTGTCACGTACAGGTATATAACCAGGGGTTAAAAAGTTATCGCGATTTGCCTTTGCGGTTGGCTGAATTTGGTTCGTGCCATCGCAATGAGCCATCTGGTAGCTTGCACGGTCTGATGCGGGTGCGTGGGTTTACTCAGGATGATGCGCACATATTCTGTACGGAAGACCAAATTCAAGATGAAGTTTCGACCTTTATCGATCTTGTGTTTGATGTTTATCGCGATTTTGGATTTGAGAATGTAACAGTTAAGTTGTCAACGCGACCAGAGCAACGCGTTGGTTCCGATGAAATATGGGATAAAGCTGAACTTGCTCTTGAAAATGCGTTGAATGCTAAAGGCCTTGATTGGGCATTGTTACCTGGTGAAGGTGCATTCTACGGCCCTAAAATAGAATTCACCTTGCATGACTGCCTGGATCGACCTTGGCAGTGTGGAACCATTCAAGTCGATTTCTCCATGCCAAATCGTCTTAGTGCAACTTATATAGGAGAAGATGGTGATAGACATACACCGGTAATGTTGCACCGCGCCATCTTGGGCTCTTTAGAGCGATTTATCGGTATTCTTATTGAG
>DFOV01000146.1 GCA_002376965.1 Gammaproteobacteria bacterium UBA3532 | reverse complement strand
AATGAAAGATAAACAGGCTCTAGGCTCTTAGCCTGCGGCGTATTTGGCATAATAGAATAGTTGTTTCACGTGAAACACAGGTTTAGGTTGTGAAATAGATGAGCAGGTATCGACCACCATCCCCTCCCAAAACGGCACTGATTACTCCCAAGGGGTATGCCAAACTAAAAGACGAGTTGGATTACCTTTGGAAAGTGAAACGTCCAGAGGTGACAAAAAAGGTTTCGGAAGCAGCGGCTCAAGGAGACCGCTCGGAAAATGCTGAATACATTTACGGCAAGAAACAGTTAAGAGAAATTGATAGACGCGTGCGCTACTTATCGAAGCGGCTCGATAATATCAAAGTCGTCTCCGAACCACCGAGCGATCAAAGTATGATCTTTTTCGGAGCGACCATTACTATCGAAAATGAAGACGGTGACGAGAGAATATTCAAGATCGTCGGCCCAGATGAAATCGGCACCGAATCGCACTTTATCAGCATCGACTCGCCGATGGCTCGTGCGCTGTTGAAGAAGCGAGTGGATGATGAAGTGAGGGTGCAGACTCCGGCGGGGGTGAGCTTGGTTTATGTGGTGGGGATTGGGTATGAGATTGAATAAGGAGAGTTGAAAATATGCACAGTAGCGTTAAAAAAAGAGGGCTTATTTTAGAGCTGATACTGGCATTTTGTGTCCCTTTGTTCCTATGGATTATCGGCCTGGTATTTAGCGTAGGTATTGTTTTAGATTTCGTTGCTTTGAGTCATCCAGTTTTGGCAAAGATTGTAGGTGCAACTGTCTTTGGTGGAATGGGGCTATGGGGGATGGTTAATCTTGCAATAAAAGTGCTTTTTCCAACATTCAGTGTTATTAGTCCAATGAAAATGTGGCTGTATATTACATTTGGTTTTGTCGCTTTTGCGCTTGGAATCGCAGCTTCAGGCTTGAGTCAACTTGGCCCTATTCTCTATATCGTTGCACCTAGTGTAGTGGTAGCGGGACATTTTATCTATCTGGCAAGAGACTATTTGGTTGGCGGTATTTGTAATTGATATGCAACTACCGATTTATTAGACCAGTGTATGACGGGGAATGTAGTGCCTGAATCGAACTTTCTAAAAGCTAATAATCTTGAAAATGATGGATATTATTCTGAAGCCATAAAGGTTTACAGTGAGCTTGTGAAATACAGTAACGACCCAAGGCACTGGATAGCTTATGGTGGATGTTTACAAAAGCTAAAGCACTGGAAACAGTCGGTAATTGCTCTTGAAAAGGGTATAGCCTTAAAGCCTCACTACTGCGAAGGTGATGCTCGTTTGCTTTTGGCTGATTCGTACATGATGGTTGGTGATAAGAATAAAGCTATAGCTCAGTGGAAAATTTGTTCAGAAATGGAGCCCGAATATCCGAGCTATGAACAGGTAATGGAAATTGCGAAGAAAAATTTGGCTATCAACGTCAATCGATAGGTGAAGCTTGTTGATAAGCTGTAATAAGATATTTCTATTTTAGGTAGGGGGATGCCTTGAAATTTGTGTTTGGGTTGGTCGCCATTGCCCTGACCTTCGTAGCCTTCTACCCCTACATCCGGTCAATCCTAAAAGGCACCACAAAACCTCATGTATTCTCCTGGGTAATTTGGGCGCTGACGACGTGTATCGTTTTCTTTGCTCAACTTGATGCTGATGGAGGAGTAGGGGCTTGGCCAATTGGCTTGTCAGGATTAATCACTGCTTATATTGCTTATCTTGCATATACCAGGCACGCTGATATTTCAGTAACCAAAGTAGATTGGCTATTCTTAGTGATGGCATTACTGTCGTTGCCTTGCTGGTTTATTACGTCTGATCCGCTATGGGCCGTTGTTATCTTAACCGGAGTTGATATTCTTGGCTTTGGACCGACATTACGGAAAGCCTACGCTAATCCGTATCAAGAAAATATTTTGTTCTACCTGCTGTTTGCTGTTCGAAATGTCTTTGCTATTTTTGCGCTGGAGCACTATTCAGTGGCAACTGTATTATTTCCTTTCGCGATCAGTTTGGCTTGTTTGGCATTGATTGCAATAGTCGTATATCGTCGAAGGGATTTGGGTAGGAGGGGAATTTGGGAGTAGGTAGAAAAATCGTAGATTGCTCAATCCTGCACTATTCGCATCGACGAAGGCTTTGGTGCAATTTTCTCTGGGTCAAATGTTTAACCTGTCCCATCAATTTAATGTCGATGTTTCACGTGAAACAGGTTCGGTTAGCGTAAAGGAAGCTGCGCTATCTTTAGCGCAGCTTTCGTCGAAAGAATTATTCAGTATTAACTCTGCGGTTCCTTCACCTTAACAAATGCCATTAACACATTATCCGACGGATCATGTGCTTGAGTGAGCCGTAGTCCCTTGTCCTTAAAGCCAGCGTTTTCGATGGCTTCGATCCAATGCGAAATGCCATTGAAATAGCGAGGTTCTTGTTGGTCTTGTTCCCAGCTTATATCTAGCCCGGCATTAAAGACTGTGTGTACCAGTGATACAAAGTCGCGCTTTTGCTGGGTGTCTGCATCGTGATCTCGAACGACGAAAACTCCGCCCCAGCGGAGTATACGGTGGATGGATTTAAGGTAGGCTGCAAGTTTTTCGGGGGCGCAGTGATGAAGGCCGATGTAGCAGGTGACGAGATCGACGCTTTCATTGGCTATGATCTCCTGATCTATAGGCTGGTAATCATTGAGTTCGAAGAAGCGGCCGATTGGATTGAGCTGTCCGCGCTCGGCGATTTCTGCTGGTGAATAGTCGGGTTTAGATTCATCGCTGCAGGTGTAGATGGCTCCTTGAATGCTGACCCGTTTATCTAAAGCATTGACATAACGCCCCGTGGTACCTATTTCCAAATAACCGTAAACCACATTTTTCTCACCAAGTAGCTCAGCGGTTTGGCGAGCCATTTCCGCCTTCTGCTTTTTCAACGAGGGTAGGGCGAAGGTGAGTTCTGATAGCGCCGGATTAATGGTAGGTAATTTAGATTGAATATAGCGGTATACGCCTTCATCGCTAGATAAACGCCAGACGCCTTCTTTGATGAGCTGGTGGAATTCAGCCTCGGGGTATAGTCGATAGATATTTTGCAAGAACAAGAAGAAGGCATCGCGTGATTCAACGCTGGCGTAGATAGAATGGAAAAGCCCTTCGCCCTGAGGAGCATGTTCCACTTGGTCGGATAAGTATTTATCCCACAAGGCATTGGTAAAGCGGCCTTCGGGATCGTATTGATTTTTTATTTCAACGAAGCGATCGAGATTGGGGTACGCTTGATTGAATTGCTGCTTTGTGGCGTGTAGTTGATAAGGTAGATAATAAGTACCATTGTGCGCCAACACGGCATCGATGAGTTCTCGTGTCCAAACGCCTACCTGTTCTTTGGCGGCGTCAGTGGTCGCTTGTTTGTAGTAGAGTACAAAAGCAAAGCATTCTTCTCTAGCCCACGCTAACAGACTGCCGGGATCTTTGTGGGCATGGCGAATGGATATGTTAACGACATTCACTTGGTGGCGGTTGAGAATTTCTTTGATGGCCTTACTGAAGCTCTCAAGCTCGGCAACCGGTACAAAATATTCCTGAAGCACGTAGGTGGATTTGTCTCGCAGCAGCGGCTCCAACTCAGCAACATCATATCCGGCTTCGTAGTTGCGCCAGTGCACTTTGTTTTTTATGAACAAGAAAAAGTCATATAAGTATTCGCGGCGCCACTTGCCAAGAGGGGTTTCGGTGATGGCCCATAATAGATACTTTTCGACGAGATAAAGACGACGGCGTAAATTCAAGCGAGTGCTGGTGGTGGCTGGCTTTTCTGTACTGGCCCAGGTCACGGCATTAACGATGGTATAGTGGGGCGGATACAGATCAGCATTATGAAATACGGCGTTCTCGTTGGACTTTACGTTATCGCGAAAGTGATGAGGATATTCCCAGAGCTTCAACTTTTGGCTCAGCCTTTCAACTCTGGTGTTAGTTGCAAGTCCCAGCTCTGCTTCGACGATGATACCTACGGCACCATATCCGCCAATAACGGCATAAAATAAGTCGCTGTTTTGGCTGGGGGAAGCGATATACAATTCGCCATCAGCTAACATCACACTCACCTGACGCACGGATAAAATGATCGGACCCAATCCAACATAGCGACCGTGACAATTCACACTCAACGACCCACCAACGGTGAAGTTGCTATAGGTCTGCATGATTTTAATTGCCAGACCATAATCGTCGATATATTGCTGGATATCAGACCAGCGTGTTCCACCCTGCACGCGAATCCACTGCTCTTCGTGATCGAAAGCAACAATCCGATTCATACCCCTCATATCGATTTGCGCGCCAAAGGTCGAGGCTGTTTGTCCCCCCATACTGTAGCGGCCGCCACCTATACTTATTGGGCCAGCGGTATTTTTGATATACCACTGTAGTTGTTCAGTACTGCCTGGCGCATAGACAGAAGTAACCTGAATGGGACACAGACTGGTTACATCGTTCACCTTCAGTGGATTATGCTGTGGTTTTAGCGAGGGCTGTTCGATAAGCACTAAGCGCATGCGCTTGAGCCTTGGTAGATGGCACTCTTGGGTTAGTTGATGTGTCCCGTGGGTTGCGACGGTTTGAAAGCCGATATGGTGATAGAAGCCTATAGCACGATGATTGTCTTCTGTTACATCGAGTTCGACGCAGCGGTAGCCATAGGATTTGGCTCTATCGATAGCATGCTGAATGAGATCTCTGCCATAGCCCTTACCTCGATAGTCATCATGAACGGTAATATTGTTGATATAGTAGGCGCCGTCTGAAGGCGGTGGGATATAGTTAGCGAGCGTTGGCCCGACATCTTTGGCCAGTCGTAGCCACTTCTTCAAAGGGGTAGATTTCATTAGTTGCCAACTACCGCGAGATTCTTCGGCGGCTAATTGTTCGGCATCATAGCCGACATAGGCTCCAACAATCGCATCGTTTTCTATAGCCAGTGTAGTGAAGTCATA
>DFOV01000004.1 GCA_002376965.1 Gammaproteobacteria bacterium UBA3532 | reverse complement strand
CCCAGTCTTCATCAATCGCGAGCGAGCTGGCGATAAAGTAGTGGATCGCGAGCAATACGGTCCAGGCCATCATCGGCCAGAAGTGCCACCAGTTTCCCCCAATCAGTTCAGCAATCAGCGTTAACAGAGTGAGTGACGCATAGAGCAACAAGTGTTTGGGGAACAACAGGGGTCCGGGAATATAGTTTCGATGGTCGGCAAAGACACTCATCGTTTAAACAATCTGCGTCGTGGTTGTTCTTCGTTTTCGGGCTTACGTAGATTTGGGTAAGCACGAGCCAGTGCAATGACCCGCAGTGAATACCACAGAAGAAGGAGAACGACCAGTCCAACGAGTAAGGTATCTACAAGATATCGATCGGAACGAAATCCATAAATCAAAAGGTACACCAGTCCAGTCAGCGGTGTAGCGCTCAAATAAAGTGCCGCAAAATAGTTCTTAGCGATGCCGAACGCAATCGCCGCTAGGACGACTGTAATGCCATATAGAGCCATGATGGGTGAACGCCCATGCGGAGTGGCCCCGCTCATGGCCGTTAAGGCGACAACGCCGAATATTATCCCCAAAAACAGGCAGTAGGCGAGGATCTCATTATCCGCCTGATTGCGGTTAAGTCGGGATAGAGGGACTAAATAAGGTGTCGTCCGGTCGTCCCAGACGTAGCGTTTGAATAGGTTTTCCCAATCAAGCACGTCGGTGGTCCCGAAGATTGTCGAATCGGAGTGTCTAGTTATGCTGCCAACTTACTCGTGGTTGCGGGCGTTTTCAGCGTCTGTGGCCTCGCGCATACGACGGGCTTGGAGTTCGAGTTGGTCGTCCATGCGCTCCAGCTCCATTCGTGCTTTTCCTTCAAATGAAGCACCCGATTCTTCCGGCCATTCGATTGTCATTAGATCGAATCGCCAGTGTCTCGGGCCAAACAATGCAATCGCAACCTGCAGCCAGACTGCGATTCCAGCCAATAACGCCACGATTAGGCCGATAACCAATACAGCTTTTATCAACCATCGATGCGATAGACCGACCAGCGAAGCCGAAATCTCGCCACACTGCCACCAGGCGCAATCGGCGTGTCTATTTAGGGCCCAAGAGTCGATGGTATACACGTATGCAAAATAGATAATGACACAGGTGAATGGCAGCAAGAAGATTGTTATGCCAATGAGCTCTAACCAAGCTTTCTTTCGAAAGGCAAGAGTCTCCCTCACCAGGTCTACGCGGACATGGGTATTCCAAATGTAACCAAACCCTAAGACCAGTGCAAATAGTGCGGTATGTGAATGCCACTCCAGTTCCTGTAAGAGCGTAGAGTCAAAAACTGGGCTGACATTTTCCCTCAGCCAAATCTGCCAAGGGTCGCCTTGAATCTTGATAAACTTTGTTTTTCGTATGGTCAGATCCAATGCGGTAATTAGGATCATGGGCAGTGCAAACCAGGAGCCGAATCGACCGACGCGATCAACGAATCGGCGCAGAAACTCGCTCAGCCTTAGCATGGCCGGCAACTCAGCGGTTGATAGCTGGTGAAGCTCTTGGGCTTCTGGAGCGGTGGTTGTGGTTTGGCTCACTTACAGTATCTCCGGCAATGTATTTTAGAGGTCAATCTAGTAGTCGTAGGCTGCTTTCATCAGCCACAAAGACACGTTCGGTTTCCACATCACAAGGATGAGGCCGACCAGTTGTAGCAGCACAAACGGGATAATGCCCTTATAGATTTCCTGGATCTTAACTTCTTTAGGTGCGATGCCCTTTAGATAGAACAATGCAAACCCAAATGGCGGCGTGAGGAAGGAGGTTTGTAGGTTGATAGCCATTAGTGTCAGAAACCAGAAGGTAATGTCCTTGGAAGCTATATGGTCACCAAAATCTAGGCCCGCGACCAGCGGGGCAAAAACTGGTAATACGATCAGAGTGATTTCAATCCAGTCGAGGAAGAAGCCTAGAAAAAATGTAATCGCCATCAGGAGTATTAACAGTTGCCAGGATGTTAGCCCGGCTTCAAGGATGAGATGCTCAACGATGTCATCGCCACCCAGTGATCGATAGACGTAGGCAAAACACGTTGCACTGATGATAATGAAGAAAATCATGGCGATCGTGCGGGCTGATGTGTGGCAGACTCCAGTGAGAAGCTCCATGGTCAGGCGGCGATTACCTGCAGCCAACAATATAGTACCGAACGCACCGACCGCACCGGCTTCGCTGGGCGCGGCGATGCCAAACAGAATAGAACCTTTAATCATAAAAATTAACAATACCGGCGGTAAGAAGCTCTTAAATATCATTCCTGGATATTTGTTTCTGGGCACATGCAACAGTTCCGGTGGTAAGTCGGGGGCTACATCCGGTCTCAGTTTGGCGTAAATTGCGACGAACAATAAATAGAAGAAGGCCAGCACTAGTCCTGGGACAATAGCGGCCATAAACATGTTCCCAACAGAGACGGCCATGAGGTCCGCCATGATGATCAACATGATGCTGGGCGGTATGAGAATGCCTAGGGTGCCGGAAGCGGCGATGCAGCCGCAGGAAAGAGAGTTCTTATAGCCTTGTTTTATCATCGTAGGCAGGGCGAGTGCGGTCATCATCGTCACCGATGCACCGATAATCCCTGTCATTGCGGCTAATACTGTGCCCATCACGATCACGGCGAGTGCCAAGGACCCTGCCACCTTCTTGAGTAGCACCTGCACACAGTACAAAAGATCATTGGCGACGCCGCTTCGTTCCATCATGACGCCCATAAAAACAAAGGCAGGTACGGCAACCAACACCAAGTTTTCGGCACCTTGGAACCAGATTCGGGGTAAGAAGTTAAAAAACTCGATCAATGAAAACATATCGAGAAAGTAACCAATAATGCCGTACAGGAAGGCGAGGCCCCCAAGTATGAATGCAACGGGAAATCCGGAGAATAGTAAAATGGCCAGAGTCACAAACATACAGAGTGGCAAATAGTCCTGAAAGAAATACAGCACTGATTCTTGCGCTTCCTCATCCATGCTGCTGATTGAGGTATAGGCCACAATAATGGCCAGAACTATCAAGGCAACGAAAGCCTTACCCCAATGTTGAGCGATACCCTTTTGGATGCCTTCCATGCCGGACTCCAACTTCAGTTAGATTGTTTGAATAAGGACTGGAGCCAGAAATCTGGCCCCAGTCTCTACTTCTTAATGACCTACTACAACAACAACCGAACTTTTAGTCAAGGTAGGTCGGTTTTAGAGCCTGAGCAGCACCCCACTTGGAGTATGCTTTACGCCACGTGTTATAGCTCGCGGTTATTTCTGCGAACAGTGGATCATTGGCTGAATCTTCAGCAACGACTTCATTCCACGCTCTTTCGAATACAGCGATCTGGTCATCGGTCCATCGACGTGTGATTACACCATGCTTGAAAAGTAAATAGGCACAAGACAAAAAGACGGTGCTAGATGCTCCTCCCCTTTGATTTCGTTTTTGTTTACCACTTTAGAGGCGTTCCCCAGCCTCCACACCCGCAAGCTACCATCAAATATCGGCCCAAGCAACCTTGACAGGCTGGTACCAGTCTTCAATTTTCTATT
>DFOV01000312.1 GCA_002376965.1 Gammaproteobacteria bacterium UBA3532 | reverse complement strand
GTGCGCTAATACGTCAAAGCGAGTGAGGATGGCGTTGCCATACCAGCCATCAGACTCCCTGATGGCTGGTGATGGAATGAGCTTAAACGTGTTTTCAGCGCAGATATCTTTAACATCCTGTGCTGTACTTCGCTCAGAGGGACGAGTATCCATTTCTTGCAGCAGCACCACGTCGGCGCCACTGTTTGCCAAGAATTGCCCTATGCGTTTGTAATCGTGCTTTTTGTCTCTGCCTATTCCGCTGTGAATGTTGTAGGTCACTATGCGGCACATTTCTCTACCTCATCTTTGTCACTATTATCACTGGCAGTATCTTGATTCCCCGACTCCTTTCGAGCTTGGTAGTAGCGGGCAAATTTTTGCGAGCCCCAAATCATAAGGCCCCATAAAACGATACCGCCAACTAAATAGCTAATGGTTTCCACAGAAGGGTTCTGCCAAATTTGTGCTATCGAATCACCCACAAGCCCTTTCGCAATCATGGGCGGGAACATGCCTAAAAATGTCCCCACTAAAAACTGGAAAATGCCAATAGATGAAATACCCGCTACCAAATTCACCAAACTAAAGGGCGCTACAGGCAACATTCGAATGGCTGCGACGCCAACGATACCACTACGCTTTAGTTTTTCGTCAACGGCAGCTACCTTTGGACCTCCAATTTTTCTAAGCCCCGCGTTGCCTGATAGCTTGCCTATTCCAAACATGATTGCAGAGCTCATTAGTGCTCCCATGATGCCGTAGATGGGCCCCCATATAGGGCCAAAAATAGCAGCCACAGCAAGTGACAGTACAGTGACCGGGAAGAATAAAACGCCGCCGACCACATAGACCAGCAACACGGTAGGCAGAGCAAAGTAGGTTCCACGACTTTTCTCTAGAAAGGCGTTAATGCTGTCAGAACTTAACCAAGGTATTGACTGGCTAGCCCAAAACATAAGCCCGCCAAGAACAGCAATGATGGCAAGACCAATCAAAATCATAATACTGCGACGTCTTGGGTTACGTGCAGGCATAGCAGCTCCATCAAAGGTTGGCACCGAAATAAGGGGTTCTTCAGGGTCAGATAACGCTCTGAACACATTCTTAACGGATTGTTCGGTAAACACCTCATCGCGAACTTCGGTAAGTACGTAGCCGTGTGCTATCTGATCCTGCATTAATGCTTCAACCGGATATTCATTGTTGAATAACGCCGGCATTGCATCAATATCACGCCCCGTGTGCTCTGCGAGTAAGTCGTTTCTCACTTGCTCAATACACGCCTGATTGTCTTTGGTGTTACCAAACAGCACCGTGTCGATTTCGGTGTCTAGCGTCATTGAGCGATTACTCAAGTTTGATGACCCGATAACAAGGTATTTGTTATCAATGGTCATCACTTTGGAGTGGATGCGCTTGTATGCCTTGCGGCCTTGCATGTCTTCAATTGAAGAATAAGTCAGTTTTACTCGCTTAGGGTCAATCCCTTTTTCTAAAATTTCCTTGAATTCTATGCGGCTTGCCCAAAATGCTTCGCACTCAAACTTACCTTTTGGCTCGTAGGAACTTACGATAATGACCGAAAGATTAGGTTTCAGTTTGAGCTGCTTATTCAGCGCTTCAGCGATCTCCTGACGCGTTGTAAATTGATTCTCAATGTAGATTACAGACTCTGCTTCACCGATAAGATCAAGCAGCATATGACGTACCTCTTGAGCAGGCTCGACCTCATCCATAAATGGAATTGTTCTGGCAAGTGCACACTCTACGTCTTCAAAAAGGGGAGGATAATCTTGTGGCCAAGCATCAGGCAACGGGGCATTTTCATCAATGCGCGCGTCCTCGCGGATATCAATAGGTGAAGAGTCAGCAACACGCTGCCACCTCCATCGAACTAATTTTGAAAAGTCGGCTACTACAGGTCCACTTGATACCATTTGCACATCATGAAGAGGACCATACTCCCCATCAGGTCCATCACGCTCTTCTGAAACTACGGGGTGGTCACGGGTATCCCAGCGGTTGGTAGATACATCCATTCCACCTGAGAATACAAGTTCATCATCGATAACCACAATTTTTTGGTGCTGACTTCCGCCCATCGGAATCGTGTCATCGAGCTCGGTTTGCACATTGTCTGGAGTTTTTTCTTCCCACACTTCCTTTGCCCACATTTCGCGCTGCGCGAAAAAGGCTAGCGATGAGTCCCAACGTAGCAGGTAAATTTTAATGTCAGGATTTTGCTCAGCTTTCCACTTAAGTAAATCACTTATTACGCTCGGCGCTTCACTGTTCGCTTCGTCGTCGCCTCTCAGCAAGCGAATGCGGCTATCTATATCCCATCCAACAATGAAGATACTGTGCTTAGCTTTAACGATAGAGCTGTGCAAGGCTTTATAATAGTTTCCGCAATCTATCAAAGGTGTAGAAAAGCGAGCCTTGCTCTCTACCCAACAGTTTTGACCGGGTTGAAATACACTCTTTCCTGATTGCATGTGACGTTTCCTATTTATTCATTTTTCACTATTTGTATTCTGTTGCAGAATTTGTACCTCTATAAAATGTAAGAAAGAAAAATATAAGTGAATGATTTTTATTGATAATTAGAGTTTTTTAACTCGTGTGTAAGATGTATCAGTTC
>DFOV01000093.1 GCA_002376965.1 Gammaproteobacteria bacterium UBA3532 | reverse complement strand
TGCGCCTGCTGAAAGGAAAGGAAGGATTTGACTACGATATAAGTGGCAACCTTATGCTCGATGGCGGTAATGACTGGTTAAAAAATGTTTCATTGCCTTTTCAAAATAAAGGCCGCCAAAAGGGATTCTAAATTTGGAGCAGTCCACTCAAACAAGGTTGGCAACATTAAAGGCCAAGGGATACTTTAAACCAGAAATTATTGCCATGCTGTTTCTTGGCTTTTCTGCTGGGTTGCCCATACTTCTCATTTTTTCTTCTCTATCAGTTTGGCTAACCCAGGCTGGGGTAGAAAAGTCGAGTGTTACTTATTTCAGTTGGGCAGCTCTTGCTTATTCGTTTAAATTTTTATGGGCTCCTCTGGTAGATAAACTGCCTCTGTACTTCCTAACATCCTGGTTAGGCAAGCGGAGAGGGTGGCTACTACTATCACAGTTAGCCATTGTCAGTTCAATATGTATGATGGCGCTGATCGATCCTAGCTCGAGTGATAGTGCACTAACATTAATGGCCTTTGCCGCTGTTGCGCTGGGCTTCTCTTCCGCTACTCAGGATATCGTGATAGATGCATACCGCATAGAAGCGGTATCTTCCGAATTACAGGCTCTTATGTCGTCCATGTATATTTCTGGATACCGATTGGGAATGATTGTAGCGGGCGCAGGCACATTACTATTAGCCGGTTGGTTTAATTCAGCCGAATTGGAGTATAGCTACGATGCTTGGCGCCTAGCCTATCTTTGTATGGTGGCTGCAATGGCTATTGGCATTATAACCAACCTGTTGATTAAAGAGCCCCAACAAACCATATCCAAATATACTTATGGCTCTAGAGATTATGCAGGGCTGGTTGTTCTCTTCCTTATTGGTGTGATGGTGTTTGTAGTGGGTTACATTAATGCCGGTGTCTTGCTTGAGCCATTAAAGATGGGGTCTCCTGTTATCGACTTTTTGGTGACTGCTCTGCGCCTTTTTGTAGCTCTTATTATCGCTCTGGTAATTGGTTATGCGGTTAGCCAGACTGGATTAGTTAATCGGCAAATGGCAAGGGAAACCTATATCTTACCTGTATTGGAGTTTTTTCGCCGTCATCAACGGTCTGCCATTCTTATCTTGGCGATTATTGGATTGTATAGGATGTCAGACATCGTATTGGGCGTTATCGCTAATGTCTTTTACGTAGATAGCGGCTTTACTGTAGTAGAAATTGCGACGGTTGTTAAAACGTTTGGCGTAATTATGACTATTGCCGGAGGTTTTGTTGGTGGTGTAATGGCTATCAAATATGGTGTTATTTCTACCCTCTATATTGGTGGCATTTTGGCAGTTGCAACTAACCTTCTCTTTATGCTGTTAGCAAATGCAGTGGGGTTTGATGCATGGCTGGCCGAGGTGCTTCCTAATAGCCTTTATACGCATGTCCATGAGCATTTGAACATTTCGTTATTGTATTTCGTGATAAGTGCCGATAACCTTTCCGCAGGTATAGCTACTACCGCGTTTGTTGCCTTTTTGTCTTCGTTGACAAATCTGTCATTCACCGCTGTTCAGTACGCTATTTTCAGTTCACTAATGACCTTTATCCCCAAAACCATTGGCGGATATAGCGGCTCAATAGTTGAGTCTGTTGGCTACTCACATTTCTTCTTAATTGCGTCGTTGATGGGCTTGCCAGTGTTAGTATTAATCTACTTTGTTCGTCCTTTAATCGCCAATAAGCAAACACACTAGCAGGGGCTTTCACTCAAAAAGCTAAACCGGATCTTGGGTTAGCCGCGCATCACGGCGTTTTCTAAATTTACTAAGATAACGGCAGGCTTCAGCTCTATACTCTTGCATGGGGCTATAACTGGGGACTTCCATAGCCTTAATCATTTCCTGATGAATATAGCCTGCAAATTGTTGTTGTGGCATATCTGGAGCGTTTGTTAGGTGATCATAAAGTTTATTGAGAGCGGTTGCCGTTGCTACAACTTGATGGGGAATACTCAAATCGGACAACACAATGATTTTCGCAAGAATTTCAGCGGCACTTTCTGGAGGGATTTTTTGTTTAACGACTTCTTGATTTAATCGTGCGGCAAACTGAATCAATACTTTTTGCTGGTCGATGGGGGAAATATTATATTTATCAAGCCAACGCCGTACTACCTCTCCGCAAAGCTTAGTGTTCGTCTCATTAAAGGCGCGACTCTTAACAATTATATATAGTTCTGCGAACATTTCTTTCGCATATTCGCTCATTGTCGATAGGCTCTTTCTTATTATGATGATCCCCTAACTACAACTATAACGAAAGTCATGCTAATTACAAATTTTTTGCGAAGACGGAGTTTGCACCATTTGGATGAACGCGTTGGCTGCTGGAGACATGGTTTTATTTTTGTGGGTAACAATGCCAAGAGCGCGGTGCACACGGAGACCAGGAATGTCGATACTGTTCAGGCCAGCATCGACCATTACTTTCGGAAGTATGCTCCATCCTAATCCAACCGACGTCATTGTCTTTAGCGTTTCAAGATAGTTCGTTTCCATGGTTGTTGTTATAGTTAAACTCTGCTCCTCAAACCAGCGCTCAATTATAATACGCGTAATAGTGCCTTTTTCAGGCAGTAACGCTGGATGCTTAATCAGGGTATCTGCAGAACAAGTGGTCAAATTGGCTATCGGATGCTCTGATCCACAGACGCATACCAAAGGGTCATCCCATACTTTTGTTATGCTTATCGCTTGATGCTTATTGGCTGATAATGTAGCCACTGCTAAATCTACTTTGCCATCGATGACCATGTCATAAGCGGCTTCTGACGCCATGAATGAGAGGTTAAGATCAACTTTTGGATAGCTGCGTTTGTATTCCTTTAATATTTCAGGCAGCCGATGTAAGCCTATGTGATGACTGGTTGCTACAGATAACTCTCCGCTTACCAGCCCCTGATCTACGGTTACTGCTAATAAAGCGTCTTTAACTTCCGAAACAATTAGCCGCGCCCTGGGATAAAAACGCTTTCCTGCATCAGTTAGCTCAATTCGGCGACCAAGGCGATCAAACAACTTGGCTCCTATGATATTTTCTAGTTGTGTAACACGCTTACTAACCGCACTTTGAGTCAGGTAAAGCTCAAAAGCGGCTTCGCTAAAGGACTTTTTATCAGCCACAACGATAAAAGCATTTAAGAGATTAGTATCCATAGATATTCCTGAAGGGAATTTATAGCATGCGTAACATGAATTGTTTTCATTATGGCACGAGCGTATGCTGATATCCATAACGACGAGCCAATAGGCTAGTTATCTCTCACCACCCCTTTGCTGGAGCAAAAAAATGGCAGGCAAAACCTTATATGATAAGTTATGGGATGAACATCTGGTCAAAATAACAGATGATGGCAATGCATTGCTTTATATTGATCGTCAACTTTTGCATGAAGTGACGTCGCCACAGGCCTTTGAAGGATTGAGGCTTGCAGGGCGCCAACCTTGGCGTGTCAACGCAAACTTGGCTGTACCCGACCATAACGTACCGACGTTAGGACGAGCAGAAGGTATCGCTGATCCGGTTTCAAGAATTCAAGTCGAAACCCTGGATAGCAACTGCGATCAGTTTGGTATTACTGAATATAAAATGACCGATGTGCGCCAAGGGGTCGTTCACGTTATTGGGCCTGAGAACGGTGCAATTCTTCCCGGCATGACAGTGGTATGCGGCGACTCCCACACTGCGACCCATGGAGCATTAGGAGCATTAGCGCACGGCATAGGAACATCTGAAGTAGAGCATGTTCTCGCCACTCAATGCTTGATGCAAAAGAAAATGAAGAACATGTTAGTTCGCGTTGATGGCGAACTTGGCTTGGGCGTTACTGCGAAAGACGTGGTACTGGCAATCATCGGAAAAATCGGCACCGCCGGTGGGACCGGATATGCCATTGAGTTTGGT
>DFOV01000304.1 GCA_002376965.1 Gammaproteobacteria bacterium UBA3532 | reverse complement strand
CGCTTCTTGCGATAAGTCCTTCGCCTTTTAGCCGATACAGATTTAACTCCCGCTAATGCCTGCGGCAGGGACGCACGTGCCATATCAACCAATTCACGTAGCTGTTGCAACATCGGCTGAATAAGTGCGTTATAGCTCGCTTTTCCCTGACTGATATCGTCTAACATGGCCTCCCAGCGCGCAGTCATGTCTGGCTGAGTAGCAACATCGGGTAAGCTGTGGATCAGGCCTCGCCCTGCCGGTGTTGAGCGAATTTGCTTGCCCTGACGCTGTAAAAATCCACGCTTGAATAACAACTCAATGATCCCTGCTCGGGTCGCTTCGGTGCCCAAACCATCGGTTTCACGCAGAATTTTGCGCAGCTCATTGTCTTTAACAAAACGGGCAATATTGGTCATGGCTGCCAATAAGGTAGCGTCATTAAAAGGCTTGGGCGGTTGGGTTATTTTCTCGACCAGTTCACCATGATCGCAATGCAAGATTTCACCTTTTTTTAACGCTGGCAATGGTGAAGACTTTTTATCTTCGCTCGCTACCGCCTTGGCAAATAATGCCTTCCAGCCCTTATCGATATCGCGCTCAGCGCGGGCAATAAAGCATCCACCACTAATGGTTAACACCACTTGCTGCTGGTCATAAACATAATCTGGATAGAATTGGCACAGGTACTGACGACAAACAAGGGTATAAATATTTTGCTCATCACCGGTCAGTGTGACGGCGCTATGGCGCGAAGTGGGGATAATGGCATGATGCGCTTCAACCTTTTGATCGTTCCACGCCTTGGATTTGCGCTGAAAGTCGGCTTGACTGGCCATGGACGCACCAGCGTTGCAGTGAATGACTATAGCCTTGGCCACACTAGGTGCTTGTGACCAATGCTCGTTTGGAAGATAGCGACAATCAGAACGAGGATAGGTGATCAGCTTGTGCTTCTCGTATAGCGCTTGGCAAATATCCAAAACCTTCTTGGCGCTGTAGCCATAACGCTTGGCAGCATCGATCTGTAGCGAGGAAAGGTTGTAAGGCAACGGTGGAGCTTGCTTTTTACGTTTTTTACTCGCTTCAATCACTTCCGCCGGTTGCTGCTCAATACGCCGAATCACATTTTCCGCCAGCGCCTTACTCAGCACCCGGTTTTCGTCATCCATATAGGGCTGGCAGGCGTCGCTGGGTTGCCACTTGGCTTGAAACAATACCGGCTCACCTTCAGCTCGCTTGATGTGAGCTAATACCTCGTAAAAAGGCTTGGGCTGAAAATGGTCGATTTCTTCGTCTCGTCGCACCACCAGCCCGAGCACCGGCGTTTGCACCCGACCGACAGATAGCACGCCATTGTAGCCAACTTTACTACCTTGCAAGGTGTAGGCGCGAGTTAGATTAATACCGTACAACCAGTCGGCATGCGAGCGAGCTAGAGCCGATTGTGATAATGGAAAGAAATCGTGATTGGAACGCAGCTGAGTTAACGCTTTCTTCACGGCACTAACATTTAAATCACTGATCAAACAACGCTGCATCGACTGACGCTTGGCTTGGGATACTCGTAAATATTCAATAACTTCATCAACCAACAACTGCCCTTCGCGATCGGGATCACCGGCATGTACCAGCTGATCGGCCTGTTTGACCAACTGGCGCAATACCGACAACTGCTTTTTGGTTGATGCTTTAGGTTTGAGCTGCCAAGTCTCAGGAATGATAGGCAAATCAGCCAGCTGCCATTTTTTATAGCGTGCATCATAGGCATCCGGCTCAGCCTGCTCCAGCAAGTGGCCTACACACCAACTAACGATGTCACCATTGCCAACCTGGATATGGCCCTCCCCTTTTTTATGTGGCTTGGGCAGGGCATCCGCAATAGCGCGCCCTAGGCTCGGCTTTTCGGCGATATATAGAATCATAAAGTGTTATCAAACTGTTCAATTAAACAGTTTGATAACATGCAACGCCCAAAATATCCAGTACTGCCTCTACTCTTCCGCTAGAAAAAACAACTGCCCAAACTCATCTTGCAGCGTTCCACCTAGCTCCGAATAAACAAATACAATGCCGGAGCTTAGAAGCGAGACATTGTCACCATCAATCGAATAGACATCGCTTTCAATAATATCGCTACCTGGAAAAGCATAGTCTACGGTAAGCGTAGCGGAATCAAAGCGGAAAAATCCAGAGCCACATAACTCTGGATCGTTACAGTCATCTAAAGGCGCACCTTCGAAGGTTTTACCAAATAGTGAATGTTGCCAGTAGTTATATTGCGTTCCCTGTTCGTCCTGGACAAAGCTATCATCCGGCGAAAGAGTGAGAGAGACTTCAACTGAAGGGAGTACGATTTGATTGTCAATCACCTGATATTGAGCGGTTTGCGGCTGATCGGAACCGGTCTCAAGATAGGTAACCTGAAGTTCACTATCATCAAACAAAAAATAGCCTGGGTGAGAACATGACGGGCAGCTAGTATCTAGAGTTAAACCGGTGGTATCAGCGATAAAAGCACGACCATAAAGCCGCTCCAGGTCAAAGCTGCTCTCCGCAGATGATTCATTGTCTTCACTTTCAGGACAAGGCGTTTCGATAGAATTATCCAGTTCGCTCAGTGAGGCGTACCCAGCATCCAGCGCTACTTGCAGATCATCCTGGTGGATTTGATGAACATGAATACTGCCATCGGCTGCACCGCATGACTGAATATGAGCCAAGCCATCGTTCCCACAATGTGAATACTCCACCTCAATACCTAGCGTATCCAAGACCGCCGTAGAGTCACTCAATAAAAACTGAGTGGGCTCACACTGCAGGTTGCCCGAAGCTCGATAAACGCTGACCACGTCATCAACCACCTGCTGACCGCCATTTTCAGACTCCTGTCTCGAAGGCTGGCTGGTGCCAGCCGCCTGGTCAGCAGAGTCATTATCATTGTCGTTTGAACCTCCGTTGCAGCCAGCAAGCGCCGATGCTGCAAATAAACCTGCGAATAACCATATTTTCGTTTTCATGTTTTCTCCTTGGTATTTTTTGGGATATATTTCCCATATTAGATCGACATAGTTTGATATGTCAATGACAATTACCTTTCGCGGTAATCATTAGCGGACGGCGAGCGTACAGCAGAGGGAACTCTTAGCAGCTGCGATAAATGATAAATAAACAGGCTCTAGTGCTTGGTAAACATCACCTCTAAGCGCAGAGTAAGCGAATGAGTCATTTCGTAGTCATCTTCACGGGGGAAAAGTATTTCGGGGATAACTTCCAGATATAACCAGTCTTTGTATAAGCGTTCACGATAGTTCGCGCCAACAAAAATATCATCAATATGGGTGTTAGATAAGCTCGACCCCAAGATGCCAAATTGATACTCGACAACCCGGTCATCATCGATCTCGTTAAATACACTGAAAACATCAGCAAAAGCCAGCTGATCCTCGAGCTTTTCCCACTCCAGCTCAGTTTTGTGCCGAAATAAAGATTTTTGGGACAGCGGCCGTTCGAAGATGAATTTGGTTTTGGCCGAAAAGCTGTTGGAATGAAAATAGGACACGCGTTGATGGATGCGGCCAACCCAGTTGTCATCCAAATCCCACTCACGCTTGGCTGTACCACGAATAAAAGGATCGAGCGGAATGCGCGTTCGAACGCCAATATCCAAATCGGTGTCCCAATGCTTAACCACCCCAGAAACAAAGCGCACAGCAGCAGAAACAGACTCGCGACTAGGCGATGACTGATCCATTAGAGCAGGACGGTTTGACTCTTCCAGCGAGTGGTCTTCTTCAGATTCACTCTCAATAACAATACGATAGCGTTCTTTGGTGGCAGGAAGGTCGAGACGAAACTTGATATCGCTATCATTTTCCACACCATAACGCTCTTTCCAGATAGCCCCAAGACGCATTCGAATATAGCTTTTATTTTTATCGACCATTACTTCCTGGCCGGAAAAAAAACTATCCAAGCGTCGTCCGAGGGTTTCTATATGCTCAGACAGCTCATCACGCGAACCAGCCATCCACGCCGCACTGCGCTGCCAATACGGCGCTTGCTGTGTTTCATCGACAGTCGTTACAGCTACAGTCGTTTCAGCTACAACAACGGGGGTTATAAAAGCGGACAAGCCAAACAAGGCTATCCAACGACGGATACATGTTTTCAAATACAGCTTTCCCCTCGGGATCAGGAAAAAATTTATAGTATCACTGCAGGCATCCCTGTTCTACCGAGTGATTCACAGTTACGGCAGATATCCGTTATCACAGCTAAGGGTATATACTGTTTTAGTATGGCAAATTTTACCAATGGTTCCCCAAAATGTTTGAAGCAATCACCCAAATAACCACCCCAGCCCTGCTTTTCCCGGCAATCTCATTGCTCTTGTTAGCCTACACCAACCGCTTTCTGGTAATCGCCCAGCTTATCCGCTCGCTATACAAGCAACTCAATGAATCCCAGGAACAAATTATGCGCGAACAAATAGACCATCTACGCCAGCGCATTTCAATGATCCGCCAGATGCAGGCATGGGGCGTCGGGGCCTTTATCTGCTGCACCTTGTCGATGATGATGCTGTTTGTTGAATACGACCGGATGGGTAGCTATTTTTTTGGCGCCAGCTTAGTGATGTTGCTGATCAGCTTGGTGTATAGCCTGTATGAGATTATGATTTCGGGGTATGCGTTGAATATTCAGTTGAAGCATTTGGAGCGGTGATGGGTTCCCGGGTTACGCTTCGCTAACCCAGGCTACTCGGACTAAGCTACCACGATTACTATCACCCACTAATCTTCCTTATATGAGAGTCTATTCCACCATCAGGGAATTCTGGAAATTGTTCGACTTGATCAGAAAGGCAAATGTCGGGCTTTGAGGCGGTGTAGATGTGCGAGCTGACTTCGCCTTTTATATCGCCATCAAAAGCCCCTACGGGGACCCAATAATATGGCTTATCACGCAGCCGGTTGGGAACAGGTGAGCCGCATTTTTTGCAGAAATGCGAGGTGAAGCCGGTGTCTTTAACCCAGGTGGTT
This sequence comes from Gammaproteobacteria bacterium UBA3532, assembly GCA_002376965.1. GTDB lineage: Bacteria > Pseudomonadota > Gammaproteobacteria > Enterobacterales > UBA3532 > UBA3532. Next base: position 5,739 of record DFOV01000304.1, on the reverse strand, counting down.
ATCTGTTCTTCACCTGATAAAAATTCAAATGCGGAATCAGCGACGATGGTTGCCAGGTTTGACGCTGTGCCACTTTGCTTCTGGCACAAAGAACAAAAGCATTGATAGATTTTAAGCGCATCTATCGATACGCGAAACGTGACGCTTCTACATAAGCAACTGCCTTGCATGGCGCTCTCCTTGATTATTGAAGCTTCAAAGCTGGTAACGGTTTACTTCTCCTATCACCACTATTCGAACATCTTGGTGAAGTGGATGAATAGCGAAGGTTCGTGAAATAGTAGCATCATTCAGGGTATAAACTGAATAATGCGCCATAGGGAGGAAGGAATCACGGTGTACGGAGGTACAAAGCGCAATTTCATTCACGCTTTGTACCTCAAAAATTATCAGCCCAAACTGGCCCGTAAGGTCTTGGCCGCGGCCACCATATTTTGCAAAGCAGGGATCACTTCTTCCCACTGGCGCGTTTTTAAACCACAGTCAGGATTAACCCACAAACGCTCTGGCGGAATGCGCTCTGCGGCCTTGCTTATCAGGTTCACCGCCTGCTCCTCGGAAGGGATGTTTGGCGAGTGGATGTCGTATACACCAGGGCCGATTTCATTTGGGTAGTGAAATTCTTCAAACACATCCAATAGCTCCATATCCGAACGCGAGGTTTCAATGGTGATCACATCGGCATCCATATGCGCTATTGCTTCAATGATGTCGTTAAACTCGGAATAGCACATATGGGTGTGGATCTGGGTTTCATCATTCACCCCATTGGCACAGATGCGAAAGGATTCAACGGCCCAATCGAGGTAGTGCTGCCATTCCGATTTGCGCAGGGGCAAGCCTTCACGAAGTGCTGCCTCATCAATTTGGATCACATTGACACCCGCGGCTTCTAAATCTTGCACCTCCTGGCGTATTGCCAATGCCAGTTGCAGGCACGATTCACTCCGCGGCTGATCATCTCGCACAAATGACCAGTTAAGAATGGTGACAGGGCCTGTCAACATACCTTTCATGGGTTTGTTGGTCAGGGATTGAGCGTACTTAATCCAGTCAACCGTCATCGCTTCGGGGCGACTGATATCACCAAATAAAATCGGTGGTTTTACACAACGTGAGCCATACGATTGTACCCAACCAAACTGGCTGAAAACGTATCCTTCCAGCTGCTCACCGAAATATTCAACCATGTCATTGCGCTCGGCTTCGCCATGCACCAATACATCGAGGCCAAGCTCTTCCTGTTGGCGTATCGCATGTTCAATTTCCGCTTTCATTTTGGTGATGTAGTCATCAGTAGAAATTTCATTCTTTTTAAAGGCCAGGCGTGCCTTGCGAATATCCTGCGTTTGCGGAAAGGAGCCGATTGTCGTGGTCGGATACAGCGGCAACGGCAAATGAGCACGCTGTTTGGCTATGCGCTCGGCATACACGCTTTTACGCTTGCCCAAATTTGCTGTAATACCTTTAACCGCCGCTTTTACCGCCGGATTGTGAACCCTGCTTGAACTTTTTCGGCTTTCAATGGCGACTCGGTTGGCGGCAAGCGCTTCGGCAACCGTCTCTCTGCCATCGTTAATCGCCTTGCCCAAAAGCGCAAGCTCTTGCAGTTTCTGCTTACCAAACGCTAACCATTTATGGATGTCTTCATCCAATGTTTCTTCGCTGTTCAGGTCGACCGGTACGTGCAGCAATGAACAGGAGGGCGCAATCCACAATCGTTCATCAAGCTTTTTAGCAATAGGCTCCAGCCAGTCGAGCGTAGCGTTTAAGTCAGTTTTCCAAATATTACGACCGTCAATCGCTCCCACAGACAAGACTTTGTTGATGGGCAGCCAATCGACTACCTTGTTAACTTCTGTGGAGCCTCGCACCGCATCCACATGCAAGCCAGCGACCGGTAGATTCACCGCCTGCTGCAAGTTCTCTCGCAGCGTCCCAAAATAGGTAGCCAGCAAGAGCTTTACCCGACTTGATTTCAAGGTGTGGTAGGCCGTTTCGAAGGCATGTTTCCAGCCAGCATCCAGCTCGGTCACCAGAATGGGCTCATCAATTTGTACCCACTCAACGCCAGCAGCTGCCAACTGTTCAAGCAACTCGGCGTAGACAGGCAGCAGTTGCGTCAATAAATCCAAGCGGCTGGCGTTATCTTTTTCTTTACACAACCACAGATAGGTCACTGGCCCGATAATGACAGGTTTGGGGTTCACCCCCAGGTGCTGTGCTTCTGCCAGTTGGCTTAATAAGCGCTCGGCATGCAGTGTGAATTGCGTGTTGCCTGTTACTTCTGGCACGATGTAGTGATAGTTGGTATCAAACCATTTGGTCATTTCACCGGCGTGAACACATTTGCAATCACTGTCATTGGCCGACCGCCCACGGGCAACACGAAAATAATTATCCAGTTCGCTGCCCTCTAAATCGACAACACGCGCCGGACGGTTGCCTAACGTAAAGCTCATGTCCAAAACCTGGTCGTACAAAGAAAAATCCCCCACCGGAACCAGATCCAGCGACTGCTGATCGCGCCAATTTAGCTGACGAATCGCTTTTGCTGTTGCTAATAATTCCGATTCGGAGATCTGCCCCTTCCAGAATGCTTCTTGAGCAAATTTTAGTTCGCGCTTCGCGCCAATACGCGGGAAGCCCAGATTATGAATAGATGCCATACTGTTTCCTTTTTTTAATGTGTTTAGTATGAAAACAGGTTAAAACACCCAATAAATGAATAAAAATGGTATATTTTCACATATCAATTACTTTTACTCATAGATAGCATGGTTGAGCGTATTCACTTAAGGATTATCCAAGCCGTAGAGCAGCAAGGCTCCCTTACCGCTGCTGCCAAGCACCTCTGCGTCACCCAGTCGGCCTTGAGCCACAGCATCCGCAAACTGGAAGACCATCTTGGTACTGCCGTCTGGTTGCGTGAAGGCCGTAGCTTGCTGCTAACGCCTGCTGGAAGATATCTGCTCAATATCGCCAACCGAGTGCTACCTTTACTTGACCATGCTGAGAGCAAGCTCAAACAAATCGCTCAAGGCGAGCGCGGCACCTTGCGCATCGGCATGGAATGCCATCCCTGCTATCAGTGGTTATTGAAGGTGGTATCCCCTTTTTTGGATGCCTGGCCAGATGTGGATGTCGATGTAAAACAGAAGTTTCAATTCGGCGGTGTTGGCGCGTTACTGGATTATGAGATTGACCTGCTAGTGACCCCAGACCCCTTCTATAAAACCGGTTTGCGTTTTGAAGCGGTGTTTGATTATGAGCAAGTACTGGTCGTCCCTCGCCACCATGTCCTGACAGAGCGCCCGTACGCCGATGCAGAAGATCTGCGCAATGAAGTATTACTAACCTATCCAGTTGCCACGGATCGTCTGGATATCTATACCCACTTTCTCAGCCCAGCGGGCGTTGTGCCTAAACGCCACAAGACCAGTGAAACCACCGATATCATGCTGCAAATGGTCGCTTGTGGCCGGGGCGTCGCCGCGCTGCCACGCTGGTTAGCACAGGAATACTGCAACAAACTTCCACTGGCCGTGGTGCGACTGGGAGCAAACGGCATAGCCAAAAAGATTTACTTAGGCACGCGCCAAAGCGATGAGGATATTGAATATCTACGCGCCTTTATCTCGTTGGCGCGTCACGCCAGCTAATCCAACACCACAAACTCTTCGGCACCACTGGCCTCGACAAATCGCTGCCACAGTTGCTGGATAGGCGCAGGAAACTGGGTTTTGTGGGCTTGAAATGCTGCGGTTCGTTTATCGCCCTGGGCTGAAACATCGATCACCTCTGTCACCTTTTCATCGGCAATAGGCTGGGGAATTTTATAGGGGATGCCCATATCGTTAGCGATCTGTTGCGCTATACCAGCCCGCTTGCTGGATACGGCGGCTTGATAGAGGGGCATGGGACGCTTCAAAGATTGCCATGCCTGATGCACGGCATTGGCGACGGCAATGTGATCGGGATGGCCGGTTACGCCGTCTGCTCCGAAGGATACTAGTCTATCGTAGCCGGTTAGCAGCGCTTCGATTTCGCCACTTAGCTCGTCTTGGCGCTGACTCACGCTCCCATCAGGCCAACGCATAAAGATGGTGGCTCGTTCAATACCCAGTATATCCAGGGCCTTACGGGCTTCCTGCTCGCGAACCACTGCCAACTCTGCGCCGCTTAGCCCTTGGCCTGAGCGATCCTTACCAGCATCGCCACTGGTCACATACACCAGCTGCAACGACTGGCCTTGATCTGCCCATCTCGCCAATGTACCACTTATCCATGTTTCATCATCCGGATGGGCCAGCAGCACCAGTACTTGACCATTGGTCTTTTCAGGCACTTGCGTTGGGCGCAATGCGCAAGCCGATAGCACGCACAGTGCCGCAATAGTTATTAACCCTTTGCACCAAAGATTCATATTTCTACTCAGTTTAATAAAGCAACGTTTGAAAAAGCAACCTATCACAACCAAGCATGTAGATCTATCTGGCTTTGTGCTACGTTTAGTCAAGTAAGTTAGCCACCAACAGAACTGCGAACGGAGTCATTTGTGAGTGAAGAACACCTTTCAGAGGTTACCCAATCATCGTCCCCCCACCCACTAAAGACGCTATTGATTTGCCTTATCATTATCGGACTGGGCTCGGCAGGCATCTGGGGCATTTTTTCTACCGAACCTGAGCCGGTGCGAGAAGGAGCGACTAAGAAAACCGCCATGCTGGTGGATGTTATTCCACTAGAAAAAGGAACTTATTCTCCAACCTTGAATGCGGTGGGCAATGTTGTTCCAGCGCAGGAGCTGGTGTTAGAAGCGCAGGTTGATGGCCGCTTGGAAGCGCTGCACCCCCAGCTAATAAAAGGAGGCATCGTTAACAAGGGTGACCAACTACTCAAGCTGGATGACAGCGACTACCGTGTGCAGCTGCAGAAGCGCCAAAGCGAGCTGGTTAAGGCGCAAGCTGCTTTAGGCATAGAACGTGGTCAACAGCGTATTGCAAAAAGTGATTACGAGCTAGTCAAGTCGACAGCAGCACGCACCCTAGACGAAGACAGTCGAGCGCTCATCCTTCGCCAGCCACAGCGCTTGTCAGTGGAAGCCAACATCCGTGCCGCGCAAGCCGATGTACAACAGGCGCAGCTCGATCTTAAACGTACCTCGATAGAGGCACCCTTCAATGCAATTGTAACGTCGGAATCTATCGAAGTTGGTGCAGTCATTGGGCGCGAAGAACCCCTCGCACGCCTCGTCGGCACGGATTCGGTGTGGGTTGAAGTAGACCTGCCAGTGCGTTACTTAGATTATATAGCAAGTGGCAGCGACGGCTCGAAAGCGCGTTTACACCATCGCAATGTCTGGACCAAATCGCAATTCAGGCACGGGATCGTCGAGCGCATTGTACCGACTTTAGACCAACAAACCCGGCTGGCCCAAGTACTGGTGCGCGTGGATGATCCATTAAGCTTATCCGCCGACAACTCATCTGGCCCGCCATTGCTGTTTGGCAGTTTTGTTGATGTAGCTATTCAGGGCAAGCCGCTTGCTGATGTGGTGAGAATAAAGCGCGACTATCTACGTAAAGATAATACGCTCTGGTTAATGCAAGACGATTCATTGGTTGTACACAAAGTTGACGTTATCTTCACCGATCCAGCCTATGCCTATGTGCGCGGCGGACTTTCCGGTGGTGAGTGGCTGGTCACCACCGATTTAGCATCGGTACGCGAGGGGGC
>DFOV01000343.1 GCA_002376965.1 Gammaproteobacteria bacterium UBA3532 | reverse complement strand
CTGGGAGCCGGTCTTGATGCAGGGGTAAGTGCTCAAGGTACAGACAATGCATTGGCCCAAGGCGACCTGGTTATTAACGGTGTAGTAATAGGTGCTTCGTTGAGCAGTTATGATACAGCATCAACCACCAATGCAAGCTCCAGCGCCATAGCCAAAGTTGAAGCAATCAACCAGCTTAGCGATGAAACCGGTGTAGTTGCCGAAGTCAACCTGAATCAAGCTGGCGGGAGCCAAATGGCGACCTCTGCTGCTGCCACTAGTGGCACGATTTCCATCAATGATGTCGCCATCAATATTACGGTGGGCGGCGATGATTTGGCGGCCGACAGGGCCTCTGTCGTGGCCTCAATCAATGCTTTTACCGATCAAACCGGAGTAAGAGCCATTGATACTGGCACTAATGAAGGTGGCGTTGTTCTAGAAGCGGCGGACGGAAGGAATATTGAGCTTAGTTCGACACTATCGACAGCGGCGACAGGCTTAGCTGATACAGGGGGCGCAACAGACGTGTTCGAAGGCGGCTTTACGCTTCGCTCCACTACAGGAGGCCCGATTGAGTTACAGGAAGGCACCGGCGATCTTAAAAACTCAGGCCTCGTCGAGGGATCATATGATCCGGGGCTAGCAACGGTTGGTTCCACATCTGGAGCCACAACATCTCAAGCCCTCGCCAACGGTGATTTAGTGATTAATGATGTAGTCGTTGGCGCTACGCTAACTACCTCGGATACAGCCTCAAGTACCTTAAAAGATGCTTCGGCAATTGCAAAAGCCGCAGCCATCAATGCCGTATCTGCTGATACAGAAGTACGGGCTGTGGTCAACGAGAATGTGGTCGATGGCGCAACAATGACAGGTGGTGCAGACTCTGGAACTATTACCATTAACGGCGTATCCACCGCCTCTATTATCACCTCTGCCGATACCACTGCATCAAGACAGGAAGTTGTCGATGCCATTAACGCGATATCAGGACAAACAGGCGTTACAGCAGTTGATAGCGGAAATGATGATGATGGCGTCATGCTGGTTGCCGAAGATGGTCGAAATATTGACCTAAGTACAACCATGGCATCCACCAATACCGGCTTAATTGCTAATAACGTATATATTGGTAGTTACTCCTTAGAATCAGCCTCGGAAATAACAGTCACAGCCGGAACCAACGGCAACCTTGCCGCCTCAGGTTTAAAAGTCGGCGTTTATGGCGGAGCAGAAAGTGGCCAGTTCTTGAGTGAAGTGAACATAAGTACTGTAGAGGGTGCCGAGGACGCGTTAGAAGCTGTCGACAATGCGCTGGAAACCATCAACTCGGCTCGTGGTGACTTAGGCGCGGTACAAAACAGGCTGTCGTCGACCATTACAAACCTGGAAGTAACTCACGAAAACTTATCAGCCGCGAAATCACGCATCGCCGATGCCGACTTTGCCTCTGAAACAGCTTCACTATCTCGGGCGCAAGTACTGCAACAAGCGGGGATGTCGATGTTGTCCCAGGCCAATTCACAACCTCAAAATGTACTATCGCTGCTTCAATAAGCGCTATTCCAACGACACAAAATTAGCAGCGCTCTTCGGAGCGCTTTTTTTTAACTAAACTTTTCTTCGAAAAAATAAAAATTTCTCTAAAGCTTCCTTAATTGGTGCCGAAAAATGATTTGAGCGCGCATTATAGGCAGCCTGAATATCCAACAGTCGTTCGGAAAAAAGGCTGGTTGTAAACTCAAACACTGGAGAAATTACCATGCCTCAAGTCATTAATACCAACATAGCATCGATTTCGGCACAACGAAATCTGAACAAAGCACAGTCCAACATGGAAACCACCATGAATAGACTGTCTTCCGGTATGCGTATCAACAGCGCCAAAGACGACGCTGCTGGTAACGCCATATCAACCCGATTCGACTCACAAATTCGTGGCCTAAGCGTCGCTATCCGAAACTCCGGCGACGGTATCTCTATGGCCCAAACCGCTGAGGGCGGCATGGGAACCATGGTCGACAACTTACAACGTGTTCGTGAGCTGGCACTTCAAGCAGCCAACGCAACCAACTCAGACCTTGACCGTGAAGCTCTCAATGCAGAAGCTCAACAGCTTATTGCTGAAGTTGGCCGTGTCAGTGATGAAACCCAGTTCAACGGCATCAAACTGCTTGATGGCTCATTCACCGAACAAACCTTCCAGATAGGCGCTAACCAAGGCGAAACATTCTCGTTCAACATTAACGGGATGACCACCGACAAGCTTGGTGCAGGTCTAGATGCTGGCGTTTCAGCTCAAGGCACAGACAATGCCCTAGCTCAAGGTGATCTGGTTATCAACGGCGTAGTTATTGGAGCTTCACTTTCAACTAGTGATACAGCATCCACTACTGCAGCAGAAACCAGTGCCATCGCCAAGGTAGCAGCGATTAACGAAGTTAGTAGCCAAACAGGTGTAACCGCTGAGGTTAATGTGAACCAAGCAGCAGGTACTACAATGGCTACAAGTTCAGCGGCCACATCTGGAACTATTGCACTTAACGGTACCACGATAAACATTACAGTTGGTGGCGATGACTTAGCAGCTGACCGAGCCGCAGTAATTGCTGCAATAAATGCCGAATCAGATAGAACAGGTGTCACCGCCGTTGATACCGGAACTAATGAAGGGGGAATAGTACTTGAGACGAGTGACGGACGTAATATTGATCTCAGTACCACCATGGCATCAACAGGCACAGGACTTGCTGCCAATGGTGTTTACGAAGGTGGATTCACGCTGCGTTCAGATTCCGGCGACGCCATCGATATCCAAGAAGGTACTGGTGATATAACCAATACTGGATTAGTAGCAGGAAGTTACGAGTCAGGTGTTGCCAGTGTATCTTCGGACGGAGGAAGCACAACCAGTGCAGCTCTATCGAATGGTGACTTAGTCATTAATGACGTGGTGATTGGAGCTTCTTTATCGACCAGTGATACAGCCTCTAGCACGCTAAAAGATGCGTCAGCCATTGCCAAAGCAGCAGCAATTAATGATGCAACAGATTCAACTGGGGTTACTGCCGTCGTTAACGAAAACGTGGTTGACGGTGCAGCAATGAGCGCAGCAGCGAACTCGGGTACCATCTCGATTAATGGTGTATCGACTGCAACAGTCATTACAACCACAGATGCTACCGACTCTCGAGCAGCTGTTGTAGATGCTATTAATGCTATTTCAGGACAAACTGGTGTCACGGCTGTTGATAGCGGTAACAGTACCGACGGCGTTATCCTGGTCGCGGAAGATGGTCGCAATATAGACCTCAGTACTACACTGGCTTCTGCAGAAACAGGGCTAGGAGCGAACAACGTCCACACAGGTAGCTATACACTTGAGTCAGCATCAGAGATAACCATCTCAGCTGGTACAGGCACGCTATCCAACTCCAACCTCAAAGTTGGCGTGTACGGTGGAGCAGAGTCTGGTCAGTTCTTGAAAGATGTGGATATCTCAACCGTAGATGGTGCGAACAAAGCGCTTGAAGCGGTCGATAATGCACTGGAATCTATAAACTCCGAGCGCGGTAACTTAGGTGCGATTCAAAACAGATTGGAATCAACCATATCTAACCTTGAAGTGAACAACGAGAACTTATCTGCAGCGCAATCACGTATCCGAGATACAGACTTCGCATCAGAGACAGCTCAGTTATCACGTTCACAAGTCTTACAACAGGCCGGTATGTCGATGTTGTCGCAAGCCAACTCACTACCACAAAACGTATTATCTCTTCTGAGATAATACTTAGAAAGGCCAAGTTAGCGTCGAGCCCCGCCAGTCGGGGCCTTCGCTTTGGTAAGGAGTATAGCCATGAGTCAAATCATTAACGCAACCCAGGGGCATGAGCCCAATGCGACAAAGATGACGGCAAAAGGTGGCAAGCAATTACCGGTAGACAAGGAAGCTCAGGTTAGCCAAACGGCATCAGAGGATATAAAAGCGGATAGCAAGCGACCCGTAGAGCCCGTTGAGCAGCCCGCTGTAGAAAATGCAGTGGTTGAGCTCAACGAGCACTTTCAGTCGGTCAATCGTGATCTTCATTTTTCCGTCGATGAAGAAAGCGGCGAATCCATCATCAAGGTGGTAAATCGTGATACCGAAGAAGTGGTTCGGCAGATACCCGCTGAATATGTCCTGAAACTGGCGCAAAATTTGAATGATAACAAGGAGCTAACATTGTTTTCGACAAAGGTTTGACGATCATTCAACATCGATAACATTGTCAAAACATATTGCCCGATAAATCTAAAGTTTATCGGGCTTTTGCCGTTATACTGTATTAGAACGTTTGTGTTCGAATAGAGCGTTATTACTCGGAGGCTGCCACTATGGCTGTTATTCAATCAATGGGACTAGGCTCCGGCCTAGATGTAAGTGGTCTGATCGAAGGGCTGGTTTCTTCGTCGCGGGATCCCGTTGAAAATCGTATCAATTTGCAAACCGAAGAAATTAACGCAAAGCTATCCCTTTATGGGACTATTCGGGGAACAGTGTCCGAGTTTGAAGATGCTGTTGAAGGACTGAATAGAAACAGCCTTTACAATTCATTCACGACAACCAGCTCGGATGACACAGCCGTAACGGCTACTGCCAGCTCAGTGGCAGAGCCAGGCTCCTATCAAGTCGAAGTTCAGCGGCTGGCGCAAAGCCACTCGTTGGCCACTGCGAGTTCTTATGAAAAAACTAATACCATTCTAGGGAGCGGCACCCTATCCATTACCCTGGGTACAACCGATTACGATGAGGGCACTGACACTTACAACAGCTTTACCGCTGGTGAAAATCAGGTAACGCATAATATAGACATTGATAGCAGTAACAATACCCTCTCCGGCATCCGAGATGCCATCAACAATGCCGATATTGGTATACAAGCCTCAATCGTCAACGACGGCACCGGATTTAGGCTGCTACTCTCTTCAGAGTCAACCGGTGAAGAAAACAGTATGCAGATCAGTGTTACTGAATCTAGCCCCGCGGGTTTATCGGCTCTGGCTTTTGATGGCACAGCAACCAATATGACTCAAACTGTTGAGGCACAAGACTCATTAGCAACGGTTAATGGGCTAGATGTCACACGCTCCGATAACTTGGTTGCTGGTGTGATTAATGGGGTAACACTTAATCTTAAAAAGGCCTCAGTCGGCGATATAATCAATGTTGGTATCGAACGTGACGCTACTGACGCAGCAACAAAAATGCAGGAGTTTGTTGACTCCTTTAACAACGTTAAAACCGCTATTAATGAAGTAACCAAATACGTTCCAGATGGCGACTCAGGGTTGCTTATTGGGGACAGCGCCCTGCGTACATTAATGAACAACATTCGCTCTGCGGTCTACCAAATCGTACCGGGACTGGAAAACGACGAATTTCGAACTCTGGCAGATATTGGCATTTCGACTAATGAAGAAAATGGCTTTCTGTCTCTCAACTCATCCACATTTCAAAATGCCATCAAAGAAAACGGTACCAACGTCAGAAACCTGATTGCGACTAATGGCCGCAGTACTGATTCTCAAGTTCTTTATCTAAGCAACACGGTGAATACCCAAGCGGGCACTTATGATGTAAACATTCGCCAGCTTGCCTCCCAAGGCAGCTTTCGTGGTGATACACTGAATAACCTTACTATCGATGCCAACAACGACACCTTTAGTATCAATGTCGATGGTACCAGTTCAGGAACCATCACCCTCACCCAAGCTACTTACGCTACAGGAGAGGATCTGGCCCAAGAAATACAAAACCAGATCAATGCTGATGAGGATCTAAGCGATAACAATAAAACCGTTACCGTTGAATACAATACAACCTCTAACCGTCTTGAGTTTAGCTCTAGCACCTTTGGCGTTTTATCTTCGGTGTCTTTTAGTGGTTTGGATAGCAACACGGCTGCGGATCTCGGTATTCATGAAGGCAGCGGCTCATATATTAGTGGCGCACTCGAGAGCTTGGAAGTTGATAGCAATAACCAAACCTTCACTATCAATGTTGACGGCACAGACTCAGGAGATATTACGCTCAACTTGGGTACCTATGCCGATGGTGATGCGTTGGCAACTGAATTACAAACGCAAATCAATGCTGATACCACCCTTTCAAGTGGAGGATTAGGCGTCACTGTAAGCTACAATGCCACAGACAACAATTTTGAAATCATCTCCAACAACACCGGCTCAGGAACTGGCATCTCGATTACTTCTGCAACGGTAACTGGCGTCAGCGAGCTTGGCCTGGTAGTGAAGAGTGCAAATAGAGGCAACAACACTGCTGGCACTATCAACGGACAAGAAGCAACTGGCAGTGGACAATTCCTGACAGGTACAGACAGTTCATCTGACGGCCTTAAACTTAAAATAATTGGCGGTTCGACCGGTGATCGAGGAACAGCAACTTTCTTTCGCGGCGTCAGTGACCAGTTAGATACTATTCTAAGTGATATACTCGCCTCTGATGGCCTATTCTCTAATAAAACCAGCGCACTACAAGCCCAGATCACCGACTACAATGAACAATTAACAGCCCTTGACTTACGAATGTCTCAGCTTGAAACAAGGCTAATGAAACAATTCACCGCGATGGATATCATTGTCGGTCGATTTAACAACACGGGTAGTTTTTTAGAGTCGCAATTGAAGAACCTGCCGTATGCCAACCTGAATAAGGGCTAAGGTTAGATAGCCAATGAGCCAACTGGAACAAGCACTTGAACATACGAAAGCTCTTCTTGAATGTGCCCAAAAGAATGAATGGAAAAAGCTAGATACTCTTCAATTAGAGCGCGATGAGCTATTAAAGCAGTACTTTTCTGTTTCGATTCCTGAATCCGATCAGCCCTCTGTAGCCAGCTTTATTCAAGAAATTCAATCACTAGATGAGCAAACAAGAGCCTTGGTATCCAAAGAAAAAGCCGATATCCAAGCTCAGCTATCTTCCAAACGAACAACCAAGAAGGCGGTTAGTGCCTATAAAGGCATTTAAACTAACCGCCCTCTTTCCTAGTGTCGACTTACATAACAGCTAATAACGCCGCTCTCAAATCATCTAAAGCCCAATAGAGTCGGTATTGCTCATCGCAAGACTCAACCCAGTCATTCTTTTCAGCACTTCCTTTTACATAGCAACCATCGGTCTTTTTCATTAAATCCTGCTCTATTTTGTCGATAGCTTGTTGCAAAATAGCAGCTCTTTGTTCTGGTGCCGCATCAAGCCCTTCTCGAATGCTATCAAATAACGAATCCACTTTATTTAACAGCGTTTTACGATGGTTACGGTTCGTATAATCGTCATCAGGTATGGCACGAATAATCGCTGATATTTTGTCTTCAATTGCATCGACATTGTCATCTTCCAGACCATTACAGTTTTCATCTATCCCATTATTCAAGATCTCAGTCGCTCCTGGATAAATGGACGGATTTAAATCATCACAATCGTCAACTTTGGCATACTCATCCCCATCTGCATCATCATCACACACGTCTCCCAACCAATCATCATCCAGATCCTTTTGATCGGTATTCCAGGTCAACGGGCAGTTATCCAGCTCGTCATCAATTGTGTCATTGTCATCATCAGAGTCACATAGGTCTCCGACCCCATCTGCATCATTGTCCAACTGCTCAGGGTTGGCAACAAGTGCACAATTATCCTGTTCATTTGCCCAACCATCATTATCAACGTCGGCATCACAGGCATTTCCCAATCCATCACTATCCGTATCCGTTTGCTCTTCATTGGACACTACTGGGCAATTATCGCTGGAGTTAATATACCCATCACCATCCATATCATCATCACAAACGTCGCCTACACTATCCAAATCCATGTCGGCTTGATCAACATTCGGCGTGAGTGGACAGTTATCCATGACATCAATATGCCCGTCTAAGTCACTATCGGGCTCACCTCCGCCCCCTGAACAGCCATTAGCACAGTCAGGCTCAATCAATCGGTCTCTTTGAAAAACCAAAACGTAGTGATTGGCAGCGGTAACATTTTTCATACGAACATCACCGTTGGCATACAGCCAGATGCTGGTCCTACTCCCATAGGTGTAGCCGCGAGAGGTAATGGCCAAATCAGGAAGATCTTCAACGAAGAAGTCACCTTCCGTCTGAAATGCCAGATAGTTTGCGGGACGGCTGGAGGAAAATATTTCTCGTTGATTTAAAGTTTGAGAATTCACGAGCATATTGCCGCCGTTTTCCAGTAATACCCAGAAAAATGGCGTTTGAGTACGGTGTTGACGCGTACTATTGATTAGGAGAGATATATTCGGTGTGATATCCAGTCCAATAATTTCTGCAGTATCAATCATATCAAGCTCAGCTTGGGACGCACCTGCTCGGGTGAATACCCAATAATCCTTGGTTGGATCATCTAGTTTCATCACTAAAACATCGTTTCCAGCCGGAGCTATTGCACTATCATAAAGACTCCAAGACTGCGCTCGTTGTCCAGTCGCTCGTTTGAAGACCAGCGAGGGAGTTGAAGCATATACGACTCCTCCGGGTGCCAAATAGCTGCCGTTCCCTCCAACCACTAGCTTGGTTGATTGAGGGAAACCTTTTAGCTTCTCAGACATCACATTGTCACTGATTGGCTTAAAGCTATAGCCTTGCTCAGATACATGGTAACCCGATTGGCCCTGTTCATTTTGGTAACGAATAATCGCGGTTACGTGACTGATATCCTCAAAAAAGACTTGACCGATAGCATTAATACCTCGGGTAGGCTTTTTAACTTTGACCATTTTCAATGATAGCGATGTGGTATCTTCATAGGTGCTAGCGTTATCTAGAACGATGTACTCCATACAGGGTTCATTTCCAATTGCCAGCTGACCGGTATGTCCCCCCATATTCAGCCGTCCAACCAGCTCCCATTCACTCGAAACGTCACATGATGCATAAGCAGCTGAGAAGGACGACATTAAAATAGTCGCAATTACAACCTTGAATAAGTCAGACATAGGGCCCCCTGTCTTAACACCCATTCGACAGCCATCCATACGTGAACGAGTAAATAAATTGGTTAGCAACTCGGACTGGCCGGACATCAGGCAACCAATATCAGAACAAAATAAGGCCAGCTAATGTCAAAGTCTAACAAAGTAAATAGAGGGTAAATGTCGACCAGTTCACATTTTGACGACACCACGAGAATGAAGTGTGAGACAAGGCACAAAATCCTTTCTAATCACCCCATACCATTTACTTATAGGGGTTATAAGTAGTTGAAAATCGATAGGTTGGTAATTTGGGTATAGCTCTGCTGCGCTGCTTGAAGGGCGGTGAGCTGTCGTTGGTAGATGCTGATTGCATCAGCATAATCAAGATCTTCAATCTCTGATAAGTTTTGGGTGCTGACTAGTTCGTGCGTTTCGTTTTGTTGTAGTTCTTTATCAACAAGGTTCATGCGCGCCCCTACTTTTGAGCGCACCTCCAATACGTTATCTAAACCTTCATCAAGATCAGCAATAATACGCCTTAGTTCGACGGATTGCTGATTGTAATCACCTTGGTCCTCTAACGGGCGACGCAATGTATCCATAGCCCGCTGAACAATAGAGAACAAATCTTGCGATGATGAAGGCTGCAGCTCAAAAGAATCGCCGGGGATGGGGTTATCCGTCACCTGTACTTCAATACCGTTGAAGGTAATCGGCTGGCCTGTCGTGAACTCTTGGGCATTAATAATAGGATCAGCAGGTGGTGCCGGATCGATTACAGCCCCACCGGAGTCAACCACCTGGTATGCCAGATTGCCCGCACCATTGGTAATAAAGTTCAGCGTGTAGGTGTCACTGACATAAGTGGTGTTATCGACGACCCGAGCATATTCCACATACCCAGTTCCGTCATTGGTCGGACCAAGAGTAACCTGGAAGTCGCCCAGACTATTAGGCACGCGCATAAATATTTCGTTGCCATTGTCGGATACAGGCACAGTCACCGCAGCACTTAGCTGAATGCGCCTTACGCCTTCGTCACCGGCATAGGTAACATTTCCAGCATTGTCCACCGTAAAAGGCTGCGTACGGCTTTGATAACCGCCAAATAAGTAATTGCCGTCAGCTCCTCGTGTATTGGCCATACCCATTAGCTGCTCGAAGCGTACTTCAATTTCATCAGCCAGAGTTTTCTTATCGGTTTCAGTAAGGCTGGCTGAGCCACCACGGATAATTAACTCTTGAATATTTAGAATCAAATCATCGACATTCGCTAGAGTTGACTCCTCCAGTTCAAGTTTGTTTTTAGCCGCTGTAGAATTATCAATATATTGCTGGGTTACCGAGATTTCTTCTTTTAGCGTCAATATAGCGGTCGCCGCGATGGGATCATCTGAGGGCTTATTAACGCGCTTGCCAGTAGCCAACTGCTCTTGAGTTTTGTTGAGTAGCTCCTGGTTGTCTTGCATAGCGACAAAGCCAGGGCGACCGAATTGCAGATTAGATATACGCATAATTCATTACCTCACTGCACCGCCGCAAACAACACATCAATTAACTGTTGCACGGTACTCAGTACTCTGGCATTAGCCTGATAGGCTTGTTGAAACTTAATAAGGTTAGCTGCCTCTTCATCAAGATTAACCGCAGAAACACTATCTCGACGTTGCTGAGCTTGTTCGCGGAGAGCTTCTGCCGTTTTGGCATTTATCTTTGCTTCTTCGGTTTTTGCGCCAACCTCCGACACCAATCGACCATATGACTCTTGATAATTCGTCGTACCGTTATCCAGTGTTTTAGTCGTTTGAAGTGCTGCTAACGCCACGATATTTCGATTATCACCAACACCATCTGTGTTATATCCGACAGTGAATGTGTCACCGGAGACGGGCTCACCTGATATAGTGAAACTGTAGCCATAATTAAGACCAGCCAGGGCTAAAATGTCGTTTGTTTGACCAGGCACATAATTATTATATGTAGGGTTTAGTGCATCCACCGGAAGTCCCGTCGTGGAATCCAAAATTTCATATTCCGTTGATGAAATAAAATTAATTTCCAACGGCGGAGTTAGTGCCTGTGCGGTCGTAGTAAACGTAGCGTTGGTTGTATCTGTTACTTCTCCCGCACCGATAATACCTGTCCCTATGTTATCTAAAGCGGTTTGAGTTCGAATAGGACTTGCAGCAGCAATATCTTGAGGATCTTGTATCACAACACCTAATTCATCTGCCCCATTTCGCACGGGCTGAATTCGATAGCTCTCGCCACCAAGCGCCCCTATTGCGGTAAAATTTATTGAAAAGCCTTCTCCAGGAACGGGGATCAAAGCGGGTGCAGCAGCAGGCTCTGGGAATGAGGTAACAAGGCTCCGATCATTGAGATTACGTAATGTCCATGTTGACGTTCCACCATCATAGTCCAGCTGGTACTCATCATCGGTTAGCTCAGCTACATTGCTTATTTGAACTTCCAGCGAAACAGGAGAAGCAGGGTTATTGTTCACATTGGCGGCAACCCGTTGCCCCGCAGCGGCAGCACTATTCACATCAGTGAAAAACAACCCTCCTAGATTGTTTTCCAAGTCCATACCCAATTGGTGTTGATTGTTAAATGTTTCAGCGAGCCCAATGGCGACACGGCCTAAGCTATTAAAGCTTTGTTCAAGGACATTTTCGCGAAAGTCCATCAAACTGCCCAGTGAACCACCGGATACATTATTATTTATATTAACCCTATCGCCATTAGTGTTTTCAAGCGCGACTTCTGTTCGGAGCGGATCGGTATCGTTTGCAACCGTCGACATTGACTGCGTGCGCCCACCTAAAACCAATATTTGCCCACTACCTACGAATACATTGAGGCTGCCATCCGATATCTGAATCGTTTGCACATCTACTTCTTCTGCTAGCTCCGCAATTGCGGCATCTCGTCGGTCTAAAAGATCATTCGGTAACTGAGCTCCATCCCTCGCGCCGGAAGAAACGATTTTATTGTTTAATTCTGCGATATTATCAGCCAACGCATTGATACGAACGACAGCAGCCTCGATTTCGGTATTGATAAGGTTTCGTTGGGTCTTTAACTCTTCATTTACACCATTAAACTGTCTGGCGACAACATCGGCTTTTTGCAACAGAACTTCGCGAGCAGGAATACTTGTCGGATCTTGAGTAAGCTGGTGAACCGACGAATAAAAGTCTTCCATTACTGCGGTTAACCCAGTATCAGGATCACCAAACAAGTTATCTAAACGACTGGTCAACCTTTCAGAGGTGACCTGATATTGCTCAAATGAAATAGCGCTACGCAGCTCTTTTACTGCAAACTCATCATATGAGCGCTTAATATCCGTTATCTGCGCGCCAGTGCCAAAAGCACCAGCACCAGTTAGCTCTGGTATTCGTGTACCCTGAGAAACCTGCTGTCGAGAATAGTTAGGATTGTTGACATTGGCAATATTATGGCCAGCAACATCCAGTGCCTGCTGGCTGACACTCAACCCGGAAACTGCAATACCAAATAAATCTGCCATGATGGAATACCTATAAAGGTGTCAAAGACTCGTCGCTTAATTCTACTTAGTTAGAGTTAAGCAAGTCTGATGCCATTATGCGTTTTATCTTGTTGGCATACTCAGGATCGGTAGCATAGCCCGCTTGTTGGAGCTGCTCGATGTATTGGGCGGGATCACTGGCTTTGTCTAGCGCTGGCGCATATCTGGCGCTGTTCTTAATGAACTGCGCATAGTCGGAAAAGCTGTGTTCGATGTCGTTATAGGCCCGAAAATTTGCCTGCTGCTTTATCGGGTTTCCTTGGATATATTCCAGCGTCTGAACCGACGCTTTATCGCCACCCCAGCGATGATCGGCTTTGATATTAAACAGATTGAAGCTGGATTGACCATCCGACTTATTGATGACGTGTTTCCCCCAGCCAGTCTCTAGTGCGGCTTGGGCAACTAAGGCTTTCGGGTCTAACCCATTGAGCTGCTCGGCCCATTTTTCGGCAACCGGCATCAGGCTTTTCACAAAAGCGGTAGGCGAACTAAAGTCCAGCTCGGGCACCTGCTCACTGGCTACGGCTCCAGCTTTACCCACCTTGATTTCTGGTTGGGAGGCATAAGCGGGCTTTTCACTTCGAGCGGCGAGAATGGCAGACGGCGGCAAATGACACTCTTGGGGCGATAGCGCCATGTCAGCATGATGTGCCGACTTCGACTCTATTTCCAGTCGGCTCCCATTCTGTGGTTCGGCCGCTAGTTTCTCTTGTAGCGCATTTTGCGGGTTAGCAGCTTGGCGCGTCACCTCGTGATTTAACTGCTCCTTCGGGATATCCCTGGCACCAACATCGGGAGAAAGCTGCTTAACAATAATATCGGCAAGCCCCAGCCCTCGTCCCTGAGATAGTTCTAGCGTCAGCTGCTCATCATACATAGAGCGAAACATCTTGCTTTGCTGACTATCAAACAGATTACCATCACTAAAAACGTCATTCGCTTCGCGCATGCTTTTTAGCACTAAATTCATAAACACCGATTCAAGCTGCTTGGCAGCAGCCTTTAACGCACCTTTTTCATCGGTTTTAGCCTGTTTACGAAGCTCATCCAGCCCCTGCAAATCGCTATAAACATTAGCCGCACCTTTACTCGGTAAACTAACCTCAGGCAGGCTTCCATCCAGCCTCATAGGCATTCCTTGCATTGGCGACATAGGAATGTTCATAGCACAACCAGCTCCGCATCAAGCGCACCCGCTTGCTTTAGCGCTTCTAAAATAGCCATCAGATCACCAGGAGCCATGCCAAGAGCATTGATCGCCTGCACCACATCATCCAGGGACACGGTCTGCCCCATGCGAAATGCGCGGGCATTTTCCTGAGTAACACCAATATTGGTATTTTGGAGCCGCTGCGTTTCCCCGTCTGCAAAAGGCTGTGGTTGGTCAGCAAACTCTTCTTCTGTCACCGTTACTACGAGATTGCCATGCGTGACGGCCGCAGGCTTAACCCGCACATGCTGCCCCATAACGATGGTACCAGTGCGTGAATTGATAACGATTCGTGCCGGCCCTACTCCGGTGGTAAACTCTAAATTCTCAAGCATGGCAATAAAATTGACGCGCTGAGTAGGATTACGTGGCGCACTAACGCGAACCGAACTAGCATCTACCGCTTTGGCCGTGCCCGCCCCTACAAAATTATTGACAGCATCGGCCAAACGCTTCGCCGAAGTAAAATCAGAGCGTTTAAGATTAAACACAACATAATCTCCAACATGCAATCCGTTCGGCACCGCTCTTTCAACGGTAGCGCCATTAGGTATGCGCCCTACGGTTGGAACATTAATCGTTAGCTTAGAACCATCCCTCCCTTCTACACCAAGACCACCCACAACCAGGCTCCCTTGAGCCATCGCGTACACATTATTATCCGCACCTCGAAGAGGAGTTAACAATAGTGTGCCACCACGTAGGGATTTCGCTGAGCCGATGGATGAAACGGTTATATCAATGGTCTGTCCGGGCTTTTTAAACGGACGAAGCGTGGCGTGAACGGCCACGGCCGCGACATTTTTTATCTTAGGCTTTAAGCCTTGTGGCAACTTTATACCGAACTGCTTAAGCATGGTCGCAAAGGTTTGTTGGGTATAGGTATTTTGCTCGCCCGTCCCATCAAGCCCCACCACCAGTCCATAGCCTATCAAAGGGTTTTCACGCACGCCCTGAATGTCGGCAACATCTTTGATTCGTTCAGCAGAAACCATGTTGGCAGCAAGCGCCATTATGAGCGCAGCGGCAAAGTGAATTACTTTCATGATCGCCTCCTAAAATGGCCACAGAGAATGGCCAAACATTGCTGATAACCAACCATTTCTATTGGCTTCATTCAGCGAACCTTTGCCACTGTAACTGATTTGTGCGTTGGCGACTCGGCCCGACGAAATGGAGTTGTCAGGTTCAACATCTTCTGGACGAATAATGCCACTGATGCGGATATATTCATCTCCTTGATTCAGAGTCAGCCACTTTTCGCCACGTATAATCAAATTGCCATTGGGTAAAACTTCAGAAACCGTGACGGTGATCTCACCTTGTAGCAAGTTGCTCTGAGAAGAATCGGCCTCACCACTAAAATCAGTGCTGGAATCGTACCCAAATGACAGGCTATTTGCCTGATTAGATGCCAAAGGTAATATACCTGGCGCATTAAACTGTAATGCACTTCCAAGTAAATTAGGACTTTCCATTCCTCCTTTGCTAGCCTTGGCGATTTCAGTATCCTGATTTTTCTGAGCCCGAGTTTTTTCATCCAGCTTAACTGTAATAATGTCACCAACACGACGAGCACGTACATCGGTATATAGATTAAGCGCCGTTGCAGGATTGTAGATGGCACCATTGGCTGCGGGTGGCGCTGGCTGCATCGGAGGATAGGTTGGCGCAAACTCAGCATCGCCGGGCGAAGGCTCCTGCATGGTGGCGCAGCCAACGGTTAAACAAGCAACAGTTAAACAACCTATCAAACGTAAAATTAAATGTCGCATACCAACACCTCCGGCTTACAGATTCTGCGCAATGTTTTGCAGCATCGAGTCAACAGCTGAAACCACCTTCGAATTCATTTCGTAAGCACGTTGCGTTTCAATCAAATTAACCAGCTCTTCTACCGCACTGACATTAGAAGATTCGAGCATTCCCTGGCGGATCTGCCCTAGCCCTGTTAACCCAGGTACACCCACAATAGGAGCGCCACTGGCACCTGTTTCGGCAAATACGTTTTCACCACGCGGCTCTAAACCGGCAGGGTTTACAAAATCAGCTACCTCGATGTTTCCAACAACCGCTGGCTCAGCCTGCCCTTGCAATTGAACAGAAATCGTTCCGTCCTGACCAATGGTAATGCTCTGGTAGTCTGCTGGCAGGGTAACGGCTGGTTCAAGAGGATAACCACTGCCAACCGTGACCACATTTCCCTCAGAATCCAAGGTGAACTGACCGTTACGGGTGTAACCCAACGAGCCGTCGGGCATTACCACTTGAAGAAAGCCTCGCCCTTCTACCATCAAATCCAGCGCATTCTCGGTGCTGACCACACCGCCTTGGGTGAACGTTTTTTGTGTACCGACGGTTTTTACCCCCGTACCAAGCATCAGACCGGTTGGTAAGCGGGTATCCTGTGTCGATTGACCACCAGGCTGGCGAACTTTTTGATAGAGCAGATCTTCGAAAACCGCGCGGTCTTTCTTAAAGCCAACGGTACTGGCGTTGGCCAGGTTATTCGATATAACGCTGATATCGGTCTGTTGGGCATCTAAGCCGGTTTTACTGATCCAAAGTGCCGGATGCATACTGCACCTCCTGTTACTAATTCGTGTCTTTGCGCTGACTCGCTTTTTGAACTTAAACTCGTGCTTTAGAACTTAAGAGCGTCTTCGCGTCAAAAAAATGCTGTTCTGTCTACTAGCTTTGCAATAGACGTGCCGAAGCTGTATCCATTTCTTCAGCGGTTTTGATCATTTTGACTTGCATTTCAAACTGGCGAGAGTGGGTAATCATGCCGATCAGCTCTTCAACGGCATTGACGTTACTGCCTTCTATTGCCCCCGAAACCACAGCCACATCAGCACGCGGTTCGTCAACGGCGCCATCAAGGTTACGAAACAAACCGTCCGGCCCCTTGGTCAAATTAGCTTGGTCAGGCTTGGCTAGCCATAACCTATCAACCACTTCCAGCTCGGTGGGCGTCGAACCAAGAGGTTTAACGGTGATAGTGCCATCAGTACCAATCTGAACTTTTTCAGAAGGAGGAATAGCAATGGGCGACTCCCCGTCTCCCATGACTAGCAATCCTTCGCTATTCACTAGAAGACCATCAGGGGATATATGAAAGCTACCAGAGCGGGAGTAAGCAGGGTTACCTTGCGCATCCTGAACGACAATCCAGCCATCGCCTTTTACCGCAACATCTAAGTCTCGCCCCGTAGTAACGAGCGATCCATATTTGAAATCTGTTCCCGGACGCTCAGACATAGCGAAAGCGCGAGTTGGCATACCATCGCCATAAACTGGCATAGAACGATGCTGATTAAAATCGGCTTTAAAGCCGGTGGTGCCAGCATTGGCCAGATTGTTAGCGTGGGCCGCCTGGGCCATCATGTTTTGTTTGGCACCACTGGCGGCTATATAGAATAATTTATCCATCACGTACCTCTTTATCTCACTGACAGCTAAAGTCAGTAATTTGACGTAATTGTTGTCAGATAA
>DFOV01000281.1 GCA_002376965.1 Gammaproteobacteria bacterium UBA3532 | reverse complement strand
TGCCTACCCTTGGCCGTTCGGTAGATCCGCCCTTCATCCTGCTGAGCGATTTGCCCCAAATAGCCTTCGATAATGGCGCGATGGATCGCCTCATATTCAGCAACGTTAGTATTTTCTTTCAGCTCAAGCTCGCCCACCAACTCGACTAGCTGTTGATGCACATCAAACCACTCCAAAACCCGGCGATAGTTAATAAACTCCTTGATACATAGCTGCCTGAACTTGTTCCGACTCAGTTCCTTCATTTGTAGCTGAATGTAGTTCCACAGGTTGAGAAAAGCGATAAAGTCGGACTTGGCATCATTAAAGCGACGGTGCAACTCATCGGACTTCTGCTGAAATTCCTGCGGACGCTCCCTTGGATCTTGAATCGCCAGTCCACTAACAATCACCAGTAGCTCACGTAAACATTGATGGGATTCAGCAGCGATAAGCACCCTTGATAAGCGCGGGTCCAGCGGCAAACGGGACAGTTTACGTCCAATAGCAGTAATATCATGCCGCTTTTTTATCGCCCCAATTTCTTCCAGCAGCTTTATGCCTTCTTTAATAGCGCGAGACTCAGGCGGATCGATAAAACCAAATTTGTCGATACTTCCGAGGCGCAAGTTAGCCATCTGCAAAATAACCGAAGCCAGATTTGTACGCAGGATCTCTGGCTCGGTAAACTCAGGGCGCTGCACAAAATCGTCTTCATCATACAGACGAATACAGATACCTGGTCCCAACCTGCCACAGCGTCCTTTTCGCTGATTAGCACTCGCTTGCGATACTCGCTCGATCGGTAATCGCTGAACATGGCTCTGGTGACTATAACGACTGATTCTGGCTAAACCACTATCAATAACATAGCGGATACCTGGCACAGTAACAGATGTTTCAGCCACATTTGTCGCCAGTATAATGCGTGACTTGGAGCTGGAAGGGTGGAAAATCGCTTGCTGTTGAGTTTGGCTTAAGCGAGCATACAGTGGCAACACTTCGTACTTACGTTGATATTGCTTTTGCAGATAGTCATAAGCATCACGAATGTCGCGCTCGCCAGGCAAGAATACCAAAATATCACCCTTCCCCTCGTCATGGAGTTCATCAACACCCATCGCGATGGCTTGATTAATATCGATATCATCATCTTCTATGAATGGGCGGTAGCGGGTTTCAACTGGATAGGTTCGTCCTTCTACCTGAAGAATTGGCGCATTAGAAAAGTGATTGGAGAAGCGTTCAGGATCTATCGTCGCTGAGGTGATAATGACTTTTAGATCTGGGCGTTTTGGAAGTATCCTCTTCAGGTACCCCAGAAGAAAATCAATATTAAGACTCCGCTCATGCGCCTCATCAATGATCAAGACTTCATAGTCATTCAGGTAGGGATCGCTTTGAATTTCAGCCAGTAATATGCCATCTGTCATCAAGCGAATAAGGCTTTTCGAGGAGCCTTTTTCATTAAAGCGAATTTTATATCCAACAAGATCCCCAAGCTGACTTTTCAGCTCTTCAGCGATACGAGATGCCACTGAGCGTGCGGCGATACGACGCGGCTGAGTATGGCCAATCAAGCCACGGCCACCCAGCCCTAATTCAAGACAAATCTTAGGTAACTGCGTGGTCTTACCCGAGCCAGTTTCACCAGCAATGACAACCACTTGATGGCCTGCCAGCAACGACTTAATCTTTTCTCGTGCCTGAACAACTGGCAGCTCGCTATCGTAGTCTATGGTTGGGATCCGTGCCCGACGCGCTTTGGTCTGTTCAAGCGACCGCTCAATGCGCTGAAGTAACTTTTCATCCGGCGATCCAGCGGCCCTTTTCGCAGCCTGTTTTAGTCTGTATGTCTGACGCGTTTGGCATAGCTCTATGGCTTGCTCAAGTGATGAGTTCATCTTATTCATTCTTTCGGACAGCTGTTCTCTAATCGAAGGATCTTTGAGTTAAAAATACATATCATGATAAGCTAATCTAAGCTACTCGCTACTGGCATTTTGCATCTCGATATAAGTCGAAAAATGACAGAGAGCGACTTAGGTGGCGTAAATGAAAATACTTATTCTTACCAGCAGGCAACTATGTCCAGTCATCAGCAAAAAAGCAGTATCCCTAACGACACCATAAAACAGCTCGATCAATTTATTAATGCCAGCCCTTCACCATGGCATGCCGTTGAGCAAGCAGCCTCATTACTCAATCAGCAAGGATATACGCGCTTAGATGAGAGTAGTGGCTGGCAGCTCCAACACGGCGGGAAATACTACGTCATTCGCGGTGAGTCGTCGATAGTTGCTTTTTCGTTGCCCTCTCAACTCGATCAAATCCCTCGGTTCAACATCAGTGCAGCACACACCGACTCTCCTTGTCTAAGGATTAAACCCAATCCTGTCATTCGTAAAGACGACTTATCTTTTCTTGGCGTCGAAGTCTATGGCGGATTGATGATCGCTACCTGTGCCGATCGCGATCTGGCCATGGCGGGCCGAGTCACGGTTGAACAAAATGGCGACTTACATAACTTGCTATTTCGGCAGTCCGACGCCAGCTTGCGCCTCCCTACCCTCGCTATTCATTTAAATCGAGAGGTGAATGAACAAGGTTTACGTTTTGATAAACAAACCGAAATACCGCTGCTGTGCACCCAAGCAGATCTGAGCGACACCCTAAACTTCAAGAGCTGGCTAGCCGAGCTGCTTAACAAAGATAACCAAACATCACTCCCAGCATCAGCTATCGAAAGCTGGGATATCTGCGTATTTGATACACAACAAGGATCTCGTTGGGGGAAGAGCCAGGAATTCTATGCCAATAGCCAGTTAGACAATCTCGCTTCATGTCATGCTCTATTGTCAGGGTTTCTAGACACCCAAGCACCCGATAACCAGATCAATATTTTAGCGCTGTTTGACCACGAAGAGATTGGTAGCCAAAGCTTTAAAGGTGCGGATGGCCCTTTTCTAGGCGATGTTTTGCAGCGACTTCGCGAACACCTAAAACTATCGGAGGACACCTATCGCGCCAGCCTGGCCAAATCGAAAATGATCAGCGCCGATATGAGTCATGCCTACCACCCAAGTCATTCCAAGTTTTATGAGCCCGAACACAAATTGAAGGTGAACCACGGGCCAGCAATAAAAATTAATGCCAATCAACGCTACGCCAGTGATGCACCTTCTGTCGCGTTTTTTCAGCAACTATGTAAGAAAGCCAATGTACCTTATCAATTAGCAATTCATCGTACCGATCTGGCTTGCGGTAGCACCTTAGGCCCTCTTGCCAGCTCGCAACTTGGGATTCTAACCGTTGATGTGGGCAATCCTATGTGGTCCATGCACAGTCTTCGAGAGTCGTGCGGTACCTTGGATCACCATTATCTCACGCGTGTTATTACGACATTTTATCAAGGAGGGTAAGCCATAATCTTACACTCAGCTTATTTTCGCTGACAGCATATTCCTTGATCTGCTGCTACGCAAAATTTTTTGGAAAGCGTAAACTATACTTTGTGAACCGGTTAACGGAACTAACCGTAATCTGCGCTTAATAACCACGTAGAGCTCATCAATCAAGCTGAATACTGGTTGGTAATAGGCGCATCGCCACAAATCAGACAAGGGTGAACCAACAATGATGGATTATTTTGTAGAAATTAGACAGCGGAACGTCAACGATTACATCGCCGATACGTTAGGCATCACACCATCAGGCATACACGCCAGTTCGTCAGAAGAAGCTTTTAGCCAAGCCCAAGTAAGCATCAATGCGATGATCGACCAACACCTTTGTGAAGGTACACAACTACCTTCACAAGACCTGCCAAAGCCAACTAATCTTAGCCACCCCAATAGCGAGTTACGCAAGGTATCTCTGACCGCCTTGCACAGTATTGCCTAAAACGACGGTATCGCCTAGAACGACAGTATCGCCTAAGAACGGCACACGAACACTTGTCAGTGCGCCGAACGAAAGTGGCGTGATCTCAGCCCCAGTAGGAGTAGGACTGCGCCATAACTTACAACCCCTGCTCCCACCAACATAAATAACTTCACAACACGCTCATATACTGCGTAGGCCAACCACACGTCTCGCTGGGGTGAAAAGTAGTGTACGATCCAAACCAGAACCACACAGGCGACAATAATGCGACCAGCAAAAAGCAGCCAACCCGATTGTGGTGAGTAAAACCCCGCCTTTCTAAGACCATGGTATAGTAGCCATGCATTCAATGCAGCAGACAGTGTGGTAGCCATTGCCAGACCAACGTGTTTAAACGGAAAAACTAAGATTAAGTTAAACACCATATTGGCAATCATGGCATAGACGCCGATTTTTACCGGTGTTTTGGTATCTTGGCGCGAGAAAAATCCTGGAGCCAGAACCTTGATATACATAAAGAAGATCAGGCCAGCGCCATATGCCATAAGGCTATAGCTGGATTTTAGGGTATCGTCCCCGCTAAATTGTCCATATTGAAACAAGGTAATTAGTAGCGGCTCAGCAAGAATCATCAAACCAATCGCTGACGGAATCCCAATCAGGCATACCATTCGCAATCCCCAATCGAGTGTACGCTGATAATGTTCCGTGTTCTCGGTTGAAATCTGCTTGGATAGTGCTGGCAATATAACCGTCGCAATGGCAATCCCAAAAACACCAAGCGGAAACTCAAGCAAGCGGTCGGCATAATAGAGCCAGGAAATACTCCCTGTTTCGAGAAAGGAGGCGATTTGGGTATCGAGTAACAGGTTGATCTGACTGACTGATACCCCAAACAGCGCCGGTAGCATCAATTTTAGAATGCGTTGCACGCCTGGGTCAGACCAGCCCCACCTTGGCCGTCCCAACATACCTTTTGCTAAAAGAAAAGGAAGCTGAAAAAGAAGCTGTAGTAAGCCTCCTACGAATATAGCCCAAGCCAAAGCGAAGGTTGGCTCATCTAACTGCGGAGCCACAAATAAAGCTGAGGTAATGATACAGATATTGAGAAAAACAGGACTAAGAGCCGGAACACTAAACTGGCCCAAGGTATTCAGCACCGAGCCGGAAAGTGCGGTTAGCGATATGAAAAACAGATAAGGGAAGGTTATTTTCAGCAACCAACCAGCCAACTCGGCCTTTGGCGGTTCATCAATGAAGCCAGCACCAAATAGCACCACCACCAGCGGCGAAAAGAGAACCGCAAAGAGTGAAATACCAAAGGTAATTAGACCCAAGGTGCCCGCCACGCTGGCAATAAGGCGCTGAGTATTACCTATGTCCTGTTGCGTATAGTACTCAGATAAAACAGGAACAAAAGCTTGGGCAAACGCGCCTTCTGCAAATAGTCGCCGCAAAAAATTGGGGATTTTTTGCGCGAAGTAGTACACATCGGCATTTAGCCCAGCCCCAATTAGATTAGCCAAAATTACATCGCGTACTAACCCTAGTACGCGAGAAGCCATGGTCGCTACACTGACAATAGCACTCGATCGAAAAAGCCCTTTTGCCATAACGAACCTCTATACGGCGATGATGTAGGCGTTAAAATTAACCTTCGCTTCGTGGTCGCATATGCGGGAACAACAATACATCACGAATGGACGGAGAATCAGTAAACAACATCACCAAACGATCGATTCCTATACCCTCTCCGGCTGTTGGCGGCAACCCATATTCAAGGGCCGTCACATAGTCCTCATCAAAAAACATCGCTTCATCATCACCGGCTTCTTTTTCCTGAACCTGCTGTAGGAATCGCTCCGCCTGATCCTGAGCATCATTCAGCTCGGAGAAGCCGTTAGCAATTTCGCGCCCACCCACAAAAAACTCAAAGCGGTCGGTAACAAAGGGGTCATCATCATTGCGTCGCGCCAATGGTGAAACTTCGGTTGGATACGCGGTGATAAAGGTTGGCTGCTTGAGACGGTGCTCAACCGTTTTCTCAAATACTTCGATTTGCAACTTGCCGAGGCCATACCCGGGTTTAACCGGGATCTCCAGTCGCGCGCAAAGTGCTCTTGCTCGCTCCAAATCAGATAGATCTTCTGCACTGATGTCTGGATTAAATTTAAGAATAGAGTCAAACACGGTGATCCGTTCAAACGGCGCGCCAAAGTCGTACTCTTCACCCTGATAACTCACTTTCGACGTACCAAGCACGTCGAGCGTCACCTGACGCAACATGGCTTCAGTTATGTCCATCATGGCGATATAGTCTTGATACGCCCAGTAAAACTCCAGCATGGTAAATTCAGGGTTATGGCGCGTTGACAGGCCTTCATTACGGAAGTTACGATTGATTTCAAATACTTGCTCAAAACCACCAACCACCAAGCGTTTAAGATAAAGCTCAGGGGCAATACGCAAATATAAAGGCATATCCAGCGCATTATGATGAGTAACAAACGGCCGTGCTGTAGCGCCGCCAGGGATGACCTGCATCATTGGCGTTTCGACTTCAAGAAAACCTCGATCCACTAAAAAGCGACGGATCCCATCAACCACTTTTGAGCGAACCAGAAAGGTATTGCGGCTTTCATCGTTCATAATGAGGTCGAGATAGCGTTGGCGGTAACGAATTTCCTGATCCGCCAATCCATGAAATTTCTCAGGTAATGGACGCAGCGACTTGGTCAGCAACGCGTATCGTTCCATGTTAACGAACAAATCACCCTTACCCGATTTTTTGAGCTGACCTGCAACACCTACAATGTCGCCAATGTCCAGCCCGACATATTTTTCTT
>DFOV01000249.1 GCA_002376965.1 Gammaproteobacteria bacterium UBA3532 | reverse complement strand
CAGGCGGAGATCAGTGCCAACAAATTGCAGAAAAAAGTCGGTTCAACTCAGGATGTATTGATTGATGGCGAAACTGACAACGGCTATATCGGCCGCACCAAAGCCGACGCACCAGAAATCGATGGTGTGGTTTATATCGAAGATCCAGGCATAGAACTTCCGGTAGGAGACATTGTCGAAGTGACCATCACCTCGGCAGACGAACACGACCTTTTTGGGCACTGCACCAGTCTATAACGACAGCTTATAACGAGGCACAATATGGCAATGCGCCAATGGTTAGAATTGAAAATTCCACCTTTGCTGTTGGCGCTCATAATCGCAGGCCTGATGTGGGCAATGGTTTTGATCACACCGTCGATACCGCTTCCCTTGATGCTGCGCATACCGCTCACTGTATTACTCGCTAGCGCTGGGGTTTATTTTATGGTCTCCGGCGTGCTTACTTTTAAGCTTGCCGAAACGACGGTTAATCCTATTCGCCCCGAGACAGCTTCATCTTTGGTTACTCATGGTGTCTATCGCCTTAGTCGTAATCCCATGTATCTTGGCTTTTTACTGTGCTTACTGGGCTGGGGGTTTCTATTGGGTAGTCTGTTTAGCTTGCTCTTAGCTGGCGCCTTTGCCTGGTATATGACTGAGCTGCAAATTAAGCCAGAGGAAACAGCGCTGATTAAGCGGTTTGGCCAAAGCTATAAAGACTACCTCAAGAAGACACGCCGGTGGATATAAACCCAGAACTTCGCCCCAATATTTTCATTCTTCGCCGCAACAGTGGCAGTGGTGGAGCTGAAAAAGCAGCAGAACGACTAGCCAGTCAGTTGGCTTCTAGCTATCCTGTGCTGCGGATGTGGGCCGGACAATCCTTCCTGCAACAGTCCATCCCTGGTCAAAGTGGACCGCCATGGTGGCGCTCCTTGCGCTATTCCCGATTTATCGACAGGCTCAAACTAAAACAGGACTCAACCAATATCCTGCTGAGCCTTGAGTATGGCCCTGATTGCCATATCTATCGAGCAGGCGATGGCGTGCATAAGCTGAATGTAAAAAGGCGCTATGGCAACCATCCGGGCTGGATGGTTAATCCCTGGCACTGGTATGCCCCTATGCAAGAAAGAAAGGGCATTCGCTCGGCAGAGGTAGTGGTAGCCAACTCAAATCTGGTTAAAGGACTGCTTGAGCAAACCTATCCTCAGTGGCGCGATAAATTTATTACCATTTATAACGGCTACGATCCCGATATCTACTACCCAGATCCCGATAGCAAAATCTCATTACGCCAACAATATCAACTACCTGAACTCGCTCCGGTTCTATTACTGAGTGGCCACGGCTTTGGGCGTAAAGGCGTCAAACACCTGATTAACCTGCTGGCTCGTCTCAGGCTTCGCTCAGGTTTTGAAAATGCGCTTGCCGTTATTATTGGCGATGGTGACAAATCAGCCTTCGCGGCACAACTAAAACATACAGGCCTCACGGATGCGGTAAACTTTGTAGGGCGCGTTGCCGCCCCTGCTGATTTCTACCGCTTGGCAGATTTTATGGTGCTGCCCACGCGCCACGATCCATTTTCTAATGCCTGTCTTGAAGCACTAGCTTGTGGTTGTCCCGTGTTAACATCTCATGACAATGGGGCCGCTGAAATATTAATGAAAACTACCGGCTATACTTTCACAGGACAATACGATGTTAAAGATTTAGAGCAAGCGGCAAATTTCATTACCGAATTTGCAACGCCTTGCGTTGAGGTTGCTCGCTCTGTTTCACACTTAACCGCTGAAGCAGAGATTGCGTCTTACCTCCAGGTCATTGACAATATATTATCCAGTGAACGGGACACCGCATGAGCATTCAAGACAACGCAAATCCAACCAAAACCTTGGCCGTCGCCATAACAACCTTTAATAGCATTCGCACCATACGCGAGTGTTTGGATAGCGTGCGAGGCATTGCCGACAAAATCTATGTCGTCGATTCAGGTTCCACCGACGGAACGGTCGAGTTGTGCCACAGCTATGGTGCCGAGGTGGAATACCGCGAATGGCCAGGCATGGTAAAGCAGCGCCAGTTTTCTATCGACCGCTGCCACGATTATCGCTGGGTGCTCAGCCTGGATTCAGATGAATCGCTCGATGAGAGTTTAGCAGAAGCCGTTCGCGAAGCAGCCGAGCAAGATGCGCCTCACATTCATGGTTACAAAATCAACCGCAAAGTGTGGTTTATGGATGGCTGGCTCAACTATGTTTTTCAACCAGAACCACGCTTGCGTTTGGTTCGACCAAATAACGCTAAAGTCGTCGGTGTTGGGGTTCATGGCAAGGGTGGCCACGATAGCATTGTTGTTGAAGGACAAACGGCTCTGCTCCATGGCACCTGTAAGCACGATTCGTGGAAAGACCCAACCGATATGATGCGCCGCTATGTTGAGCTGGGTCACAGAGCAATGCAATATGATCCCAAGCCAAGTAATCAGTCAAAACTTTTTCTGAGCCCCATCAACGCTTTCATTAAGCAGTACTTCTTTAAAAAGGGCTTTTTGGATGGCCGTCGCGGCTTAATTGCTTCGCTCGGTGTTGCCTACGGCACCGGCATTAAACACCTGCTGAAAAACAGTCATCAGGTTATGCAGGAACAACCCGAAGTGGATGGCAAAGTCGCTTCGAACGATAATGCGTGATGCGCGGTACAATCAACCACCGCCAGCAATTCTCACCAAGCGACCGGAAATTTCTTGCGCAAAACGCCGTGAAATCGTCCTTGATGATGTAATGGTCTCTCCCGC
>DFOV01000303.1 GCA_002376965.1 Gammaproteobacteria bacterium UBA3532 | reverse complement strand
CAAAATACAAATTCTATTAGCATGAGTCATACCAACGTCTAGTCCCTCTCGCAGACGGATTAGTCCACAAAGGTTTGTTTGACGTTAGGTCAAACAAACATAAACGTTAGGAGGTCCGATGATCGATCCAGTTGCACGAAAAAAAGCAGCAGAAGTTGCAAGAAGATTCGTAGCGGGCCAAGTAACTAATTTTGAATTTGAAAATAGTTTTCCTTCATCGAAAGATCCGGCAATGTGGGCAATAGAAGATACTTTGTGGTGTTTCTACGATGATTTCGATGAACATTGCCTCACGGGAGAGTGGGCGGTTCCAGAAGATACTAGATCGTTGATGCTTCGTTGGATTTTATTTTTATATTCAAATGAAGAGTACGATTGGCCAAAAATAAGTCATCCAGGGGTTCGACCCATAGAATACGGCTTGTTTGGCAAATTATTTAATCGACATAAGAAGCAACACGATTTTTTAACTTCCGGTGATATAGAGTTTTGGCCATTTATAAGTAGGGATTCCTTCGCTCGTGCAAAGCAATATCCCACTCTTCTGGCAGGCTCCTAACACATATGAGCCGAACTAAGTCAACGGGCAATACCAACTCTCTGGCCTGAAAAAGCCAGTGAATGTCGGCGCAAGCAATTGTTCTTACTTCGTTAGTCTCAGGAAAGCTGTTAAAAGACTTACAGCAAACACATATAGAGGCTCTCTTATTGTGGTTTACCCACTGCCAAACCGGTTGCACATGCGGGTGGTTTGGGGCACTACGAAGGCATGGATGCCTGAGGTAGGGCGACGCAGGAAGCCAAAGCCGAGACATCTATCGGTTAACCTTGGCTGGCACTATTCAAAAATCGGGCTTAATGGCATCCAGTTAGTATCAGGCTCAGTCAAGGTGTAAGTACAAAGCATAGCCAATTTAGATGCACGCCAACGAGGTATCTAATCAAAGCGACTGGTTTGCAAGCTGTTGTAGATTTTTCGGCATAATGGTGAGTATTCAGTCAGCAGACCCGAAAAATATCGACACAATCATGGGCATCCAGTTAGACGATATAGCTTACCTCGTTGCGTGGCTAACGATGTAAAAAACGTTGCTCATCAAATACCGTTTTGTTCTTCAGCATGAAGAAGACTGCGCGGCCTATTTTATGCGCCAAGGCAGAAAGGGCTTTGGCTTTACTCATGCGTTTTTGAAGCCTCTGAAGGTACTTTTGTGCCGAGGGGTTACCGCGCAAGTACAGTACGGCGGCTTCGGAAAAGGCCCATTTCAAGTGAGCATTGCCGATCTTGTTACCCTGAGTCCCGTAAGACTTACCAGCGGACTCGGCTTTGCATTTCACCAGGCGGCAATAGGATGCAAATTTTTGTACATTGGGAAAGCGTTCGATATCACCGATTTCGAGTAAAATGGTTAACGATAAGATCTTGCCCACTCCCGGTATCGAACGCAGCAAACAGACTTCCGCCGATTTGAACTGTTTGGTTTGCTGTTCAATATACCACTCGATTTTGCTTAACTCCTGCTGATAACAATCGAGAATAGCCATATCGAGATCAATACTTTTCTGTGCACTTGGCTCATCGAAAGTGTGCTTAAGCTGCTCTCTGGCACACAGATTTTTCAGGTTTACCTTGTTGGGCGGCAGGTTGTACTGGCTGGTGGTATTAACAACATGAGCTTTTAAATCTGCACCATGGCGAACAATGCTGGTTCGCCGTCTAAGCAGATCGCGAGTTGCTCTGAGGTGTTTTGGATAAACGTATGCTTGTGGAAAATTGCCGCCGCGTATCAGGTGGAAAGAAAAATCAAGACAGCCACCCCAAAAGCATATTGTAAACAATATGATGCATGAAATTTCTGGCTTTATGCCGCTTTCGCTCTGAGGCTCTTTTGTGTGTTGCTCAGGAAAATTCGAATCATTCAATGTTGTGTGGAGTTTGACTTTGTCTGATTTGTCAGAGCTGCGAGCATAACTACTGCGTTGATCGCAGGAAGCAGCAGTTTATAACACGAGGGCTTTCTCTACTCGATGGTCAGCAAAAGATTATGTGGTATAGTATTCAAAGGTATTACCTTTTGATATTGAGGTCGCAAAATGGCAACATCAGTAAAACTTGATGATGATTTGAAAAGCCGAATCCAGCACTTAGCCGAAGTGCGAAACCGTTCATCGCACTGGATCATGCGCGAAGCGATCCGTGATTATGTTGAGCGTGAAGAAAAACGAGAGTCTTTCAAACAGGATGCATTGCGCGCTTGGGAAGCCTACCAGGAAAACGGGCTGCACCTGACGCTTGAAGAAGCTGACGCTTGGCTAGCGAAGCTTGAAGCGGGCGAAGATGAGGAGCTGCCTAAGTGCCACATCTGATCTGGTCTCCACCAGCTCTCGCAGACGTTCAGCGACTTTATCGCTTTCTTGAACTGAAAGATGAAAATGCTGCTCGACGTGCCATCAAATCAATACGGGCAGGCGTGAAAATACTGGCACACCAGCCAGAGGTAGGACGTCCAGTTGAAGATATGGATCCGGTGTTTCGGGAATGGCTGATCGCTTTCGGAAGCAGTGGCTATATCGCCTTGTATCGCTTCGATGGTGAAACCGCAACGATTCTTGCCGTGCGACATCAAAAAGAAGCCGGATACTAACCA
>DFOV01000311.1 GCA_002376965.1 Gammaproteobacteria bacterium UBA3532 | reverse complement strand
GACAATAAATGCTTCTTTTTGAATAGGGTTGGTAAACTCGTACTTTGTGGGCAGGATCGCTTTCAATTCGCCTCGGTCAAAGAATATCCCGTTACAGCAGGGACATAGATCAAGCTCAATGCCTTCCATATGTGTAGTTCGCAGCCTATCGTCACAACCGCTAGGACAGCCTAAAGGTGACTCTGCAGCCTCGAAAGAAAGCGATAACTCTCTATCGCGAGAAGGCTGCTGCGATCCGTACTCCATGACCAGCAATTGCTTTAAAGCGTCTTTGGAAACCCAAGAACCATCGCAGTACAGGCAGTAATGTAGCGAGACTTTACTGGCATTAGACGGAGACATTTTCTCCTGACATTTTGGGCATTTCATATACGGTTCACTGATTCCTTGTATCTTTAGCTTTCGTTTTCATCGTACATCGATTTAGACTACACCACAATCTACATCAAAAGCGTTAATTGCCTTCCGTGGGAGGTATAAAAATAAGACTGGCCGCTGGATATTTAAGAATGGATGGAAGAGGCAGGGTGGGCTGCGCCCTAACTGCGCAGCCGATTAATCAACAAGGGAGTGAATTAGAATTTATAACCTATAGAAAACATTGCGACCAGCGGATTAATATCAACGTCGACTTCGGTAGCGGTCATATGCTCAACTTCGACATCGGCGCGGGTATCGATATCCAGATAGTAGGCGGTTGCGCTGGCAAAGAGGTTTTCATTGATTTCATAATCAACACCGGCCTGCAAGGCAAAGCCAACAGAGCTGGTCAGTTTTAAATCGACATTTTTGGTGCCTAAAGCATCTTCTAGCTCACTATCCACATCTTCATCAAAGAAAATGGTGTAGTTGATACCTGCACCAACGTATGGGTGGAAACCATTGTCTCCGTTACCAAAATAGTACTGAACACTAACGGTTGGCGGCAATTGCTTTACATTTCCGATCGCAACGCCATCCAAGCTGCCATCACCTTCAATATCATGAGAAAACGGTAATGCACCTAACAATTCAACCGCAATATTCTTTGAGAAAAAATAACTACCCGTTAAGCCAACACCAACGGCATCATCCACCGTAACACCATCGTCAGCACCTAACACATTGCCACTGTCATCATTCGGAGCAACCCAGGCAATACCGGCACGAGCAATAAAATCACCTTTTTCATAAGCTTGAGCTACGCCAACACTTCCTAAAGCGGCTAAAACCATTAATGCTACTGTTCTTTTCATTTTGTCTCTCTCCAAGGGCTTTGTCATATCACGGTCATGTTTCGTGAAAGTTGAGACATGTTAAAAAATAGTGCAAAAATTAGATTGACTGAGATCAAGCGTTTAGGTGTAACAATATTGGATGCGCACTCTTTTAGCGTGCAGTTGATTTAGATCAAAAGTGATGAAAAATGATGACAGCTAAGATGCGAGAAAGATAGAGTTATCGGCTCGAAAGCTGCCATATGCCCTGCTACCTTTTCACCAGGATGAAACGGATATAGATAAACAGGCTGCCCTTTATAGTTTGTCGCATCGTTCAGGCAGTTAAGCTGCTTTAAATCGCCGCCTAAACCATCCCCTACCAGCTTTAGCACCGCCTCTTTTCGCGTCCAAAGCCTTGAAAACGCCACTGGTAGCTCGCTTGGTGAGATAGACTCCAGATATTGCAATTCCTGATGACAAAACATCATTTCATAGTCAGCTAATGCAATATTGTCATGAACAAGCTCTACATCAACCCCAACAGCAACTTGTCCTACGCCACAAACAACAACCGAACCACTATGGCTAATATTGAACTCAAGCTCGGAGTGATTTAAATGCGGCTTTTGAAAGGGAGGAAAGTTGAATGTTTTGAGTAGTGAGAGGGACTTACCTGCGCAAGTCAGCCCATAGGCCAACAACATACGCCCCAAAAGAAAAGCCTGACTATCTTGCCAACGCTGGAAGCGCAGGTAGCGCTGTTGATCGCTGGTAGAAAGGAGGCTTAGCCACTGCTGCCGAGTTGCAGACTCCAACACAGTACCGTGTTCAATGATATACAGCTGAATATCAGGCATTTAAAGGTGCTGAAGGCATATCACTGGATGTCTGTAGCGCTTCACCAAACCACTGCCCCATCCATTCACTTTGGTCAAAAATAAAAAAGTGATTCCCCGGCACATGCTGCCAGTCAAAAGACTTGGTGGTTCTATTCGCCCAGCCCTCAACATCGGAGATAGAAATGCCTTCCTCTCGTCCAACCGCTGCCGATATTGGCACGGGTAGTGGGGACTCTTCTTGATAGCCCCATGTATCAAGCGCTTCAAAGTCAGCGCGTAGCACCGGCTCTAGAAAAGCTTTTAATTCGGCATGTTGGCTGATTTCAGCCGCCGTTCCGCCCATAGAACCAAGCAATGCCCACAACTCGTCGCTAGCTAATAAATGACGCTGTTTCGAAACATGAAGCTGAGGTGCCGATTTGCCACTGACAAACAGTCGTTTTGGTAAGGGTAAATAATGCCCCTGGACGTGTTGGGTTACCAGGTAGGCCACAATGGCTCCCATACTGTGGCCATAAATGGCGTAATCACCTTGCAACTGACTTTGCTGAAACAGCTGATTAAAACAGCTCTCGGCCAAGCGTTGCATATCGCGCAAACAACGCTCTTTAATCCGTTGCCCTCGTCCTGGGTATTCGATACACACTGGCTCAATAAATGACGGAAGCGCTTTTAATAGTGGCCGATAAACATGGGCGTTACCGCCAGCATAAGGAAATAACAGTAGTCGCAATTGACTCTCCTCGTGTCACTCTCGATG
>DFOV01000126.1 GCA_002376965.1 Gammaproteobacteria bacterium UBA3532 | reverse complement strand
GTGACAGATATTACTGTTCACTGGTTAGGGCAGGCACACCAACAGCTCATAAATGAAGCCCGTCCTTCTGCTGTATTTACGCTTAAACACCAAGCATTTGAGCGAGTTCCACCAGAAGGGGCTGTTGAGCCTATATTTATAGATGTTACTGATTCTTCAGGCACCACCGTTACAGTAGAGAGGGTGGTCAATCTAACACGCAACCAAGCACCAACACCGGATAATATGGTTGTTGATGTGCCAAATAGCGCATTTTATAAAGAGCAAATAGGTATACGTCTTAAAGATTTTGATGCTATTGACGATGGGCCCGCATCCGAAACCATTATGCGTATCATTGCGCTTGAAGCTGGGGGAGAGCGACTTATAAAAGAATTTAACTCCCCTGTGGATTCTGAATTAGTTGCTTTGGCCAACATGCCAGGCTCAGATGAAGGTGTCTCCGTATACCAGTTTGTGATTGAAGTGGAAGACCGGTTTGAGCAAGTGGCTCGCTCTTCTTTGTTTGAAATTGATTTATCCTTGATACCTAATGCGGTTGTCTTTGATAACACGTCTAACTCTTCGGCTAATCCTGCTGAGGTAAGGGTTGCGAAATATCGAGATGTTGAGTTAATGGTTCGTGTTACCGATGAACTATCTATGCCTATCGTTGGCCGAGAGGTTCAGTGGGTTGTAATAGAACCAACTGGAGAGGAGAGCAGTTTAGGTACTAGTTCTACGGACAATTCAGGCGTGGCCAAGCAAAGCTTTAGCCGTGATCGCGACTTGGGAGAGTACAAGGTCATCGCCCAATTAAGCAAGTTTAGTGCGATACGCTCCGAGCCGCATATAATAACCGTGGTTCCTGGAGACGTTGCTAGAATCTACGTTGACCGCATTGAGGCACTGCCGCCTTTGGGTTCAACTCAGATCACGATGAGTTTTTTCGATCCAAATAACAACCCAACCGCAGAAATGCGCACGCTGGAGTTAGAGTTTAACCACGACGATTTTGTGCTGGCTGGGGAAGCTATCACCGATGAAAGTCCAAGCTCCAGCAATATAACCTACTCGATAAAACCGACAACGTCGACAATCACATATGTAATTAATGCTCCTACTGAATCAGGCCTGTACAATTTTGAGTTTATCGATAGTCGGTATGATGACTTATATGTTTATTACGATGGAGACTATAGAACCAACGACAAAATACCTCTCGAAGTCATGACCGGCCCGCCAGCCGACTGGGCGCTAACTCTCGACAATATTGAACACTTTGAGTTTGGTAATGACTCTGTACTGGAGGTAACCGAACCCTTTACCTATGATGTCACCCTGGTTGATGAGTATGGCAACCATATATCTGAAATTGGCCCACAAGGGGCGAAAGAAAGTGCAGACTTTTCTACAACCCTCAGTGTTTCAGGAAGTGCTGTATTTGTTGATACACAGTCAAACAGCATAACGCTCGATCTGACGCAAGGTCAGGCCAGTGTCACTTTGGTTGATGAAGTCGCCGAAACTGTAACCCTTAGTCTACAAGCGACAACGCCTGAGATCGCCGATCTTACATTACCGGTTGAACAGGAAATTACCATTAGCACGCTACCAGTAGCTATTATCGAGCAGGTATTGGTGCCTGGTGTGAACGACGAGCCAATGACCTATCGAGGTACTTATGAGTACGATGTGTCTTTGGTTGATGGTGCGACAGAAACAGGGGCTCAGTTTAAAAATCGTTATTCAAATAGTGTTTCTGGTGAATCCTGGTTAGAGGGCAATACGCTTGTCTTCAAGCCTGACTCTCCGCTTGAGGTTAATAGAAACTGTTATTATTACTATCAGATGGATACGCGAACGATTGATATCTTGGATTTAAATAATAATCCGGTATTAAAGCGTTTGGAGCCGGAAGTATGTCCGCCTGCCATTCGAGTTAAAACGACTCCTCATAACACCATTTCTAGCGGGTATGCCCACAAGTTTAAGTTTGATCATAATATTTCAGGAGTAATTTATAACGGCCAAATTACAATCAATGGTCAAACTCAGCCATTCGACTGGGTAAGTCATAGTGTAACTCTTGATGACCTAGGCTTGGTTGAGGGGGATACCGTTCAGATATCTTTCCATGCAGAAGACAATGAAGGTAATCCATATTTATTAGCCAATACACTGGAGCTAATCTGGATTGAGCCGACTAGCGATAATGATGGTGATGGCTTAAGCAATGCACTTGAGTTGGCGTTTGGTTATAACCCATTAGACGTTGATAGTGATAAGGATACGAGTGGCAACAGGTTAGTTGATGCAGAAGGGGACTATGATGGTGATGGACTAACAAATCTGGAAGAAGTACAGCTCGGATATGCCCCTGACTCGATTGATACTGATAGAGACGGGTTGTCTGATTTGTATGAACGAGATTTTGGGCTGGATGGACTGAATCAGGATTCTGATGGTGATGGGGTGTTGGATGGCTTAGATATCGATAGCTTTGAAGACCAGAAAGGTGTCTATGTAAGCTACATATCTGAGCTGGATCCACTTCTATATTACCCTATGGATAGTGCTCATACTGAGAAGTCTCATCCTACAAATACCCCTAGTTCTTTGTCACGTATGTACGTGTTTGATGCATCTGGGCATGGTCTACATTTGTTGAGTAATGACAATGAGGTATACAGCAGTAGCTTAACTACTCAACTAGAGGGGATTCGAGATGTTGATATCAATAAAAATGTTGAGCTGTCTGGTAGTAATGATGGCCTATCAGTGGCTATTTGGTTTAACTCGATAGTGTTTAACAAATATAATTATAGCCGCTGGTTATTTGACCTAGTTGGTGATGCTAGGCTGGTCAGTGTTGCGCTTAACGTGACGTCAGGAGAGTTATCCATTGCTTCTGACCATTTCACCAATATGAACTATGGCTCAGGGCTAAATGATGGCACTGCGCATCACTTAGTAATAAATATCGATATCATTACAGGTAAATATCATATCTATATCGATGGTGCGTATGCAGGCGCTATCGAAGCTGTGGATGAGATTACCCCAATTATCACCCAGGTACGTATCGGTGGGTCTGGGCTTAGTTCGGACGATTATTATGAAACATTAGGCCACTTCCTTGTAACGGAAAGACAGCTTAGTGAGGAAGAAGTTATTAAGCAGTACCAACTAGGAAAGTTTGGTAAAACTGTAGATCCGTCGCTGGATAACGATGGTGATGGGTTGAGTAATGGTTTAGAGCTGGAGTTGGGTTACAACGAGAATAGCACTGATAGCGATAGTAATGGGGTGCTCGATGGAGATGAAGACTTTGATGGAGATGGTGTATCGAATATCGATGAACTTGCGAACAATACTGATCTCCTGCAAGTGGATACTGATAAGGATGGTGTGAATGATGCTCTTGATCTGGCTCCAACCGATCCATTAGTCGGCGCTGAATTGCAATGGAACTCAACTGATGACTCAGTATTTGGATTAGATTCGGCATATCGGACCTACGAAGAATATAGCAGGGTTGACGCGGATATATCTGATAACACTAACGTAATAACCTTAGGGATAGCTCGTGCTTATCAAGACTCTAGCTATAAAAACCGTGGCATAGTATCCATATTTGAAGTATTCAATGGTGTTAGAAACCAAAGCCAAATATTGGAGTTGCCTGAGTTAGCCAAAGAGCAATACTTCGGTAAAATAACCGAGGTTTCGGGAGACGGTTCAACAATCGTCGCTTCAGACTCGGCCAATAATACCAATGCTGTTTCTATATTTAATCGAACCAATGGTAGTTGGTCGAGACAGCAAGTTATTGAGTTTCAATATTCTATAAAGTCAATCTCAATTTCAGATAACGCGGAAGTTTTGGCTGTTAGTAGTTATAAGAGTGCAGGTGCTGAAATCTATAAGAAAAACTTGCAATCAGGCCTATATACCTTGTTGCAAGATCTTAAGATAGAAAACTTTGGTGTCTTTGATGGAAGTATTGTGCTTTCGGGCAGTGGTAATGTGTTAGCTGTGTCATCACCAAAGACTTCCCAAGAGAATGTCAATACACGTGGCGAGATCTATCTCTATCGTTTTAACGAGGTCTCTCAGGTTTATGAACAATCCGCCACTATTGCGTCCCCGGCTGAACAGAGTTACGTTAGCCTTGGTTATTGCCTGGATCTCAATTATGTTGGTGATATTTTAGCTATTTGTGCTCCAGATGAGGATGTGCATCAATTAGATAAGTTTGGTGCTGTATATATTTATGCGCAGCGCCAACCCTCTGAGCGTATAGGTAAGCGTTGGCAGAAGGTTCAAAGAATAGTTTTACCTAAAGAAGAGTTAATAACGGGATTTGCCCGCGATCTAGCTTTGTCTGGCAATGGTAAAGCCCTTGTTATTGGCGGTGCATCTGCCTCAAAAGCTTATATATTTGTTGAGGAAAAGGGTCTATGGGCATT
This sequence comes from Gammaproteobacteria bacterium UBA3532, assembly GCA_002376965.1. Classification (GTDB taxonomy): domain Bacteria; phylum Pseudomonadota; class Gammaproteobacteria; order Enterobacterales; family UBA3532; genus UBA3532. The sequence continues at coordinate 15,825 of DFOV01000126.1, read as the reverse complement.
AACGCAGAAGATTGAGCGTTGGCAAGTAACAGACAGTGGTAGTTATTTTGGAAATAGTGTTGCTATAACCCATTCAGGGAGTGATATTGTCATTGGTGGAAATGACTTTGCTTCACATCACACCCTTTCTAGTGGTGAACTGAGCTCTTTACATACCCCCTATGGACGTTATGGCGACTATGCCAATTTGGCATTGTCTTACCCAGCACTTGGTCTATATGAATTCAACGAAACGTCTGGTGCATTGATTCGAGATCTGTCTGGAAATGCTAATCATGGTCAATACGACACAGTTAGCCTTGCTAGCGAACCCTCTATCTTAAATGACCGCAACAAGCTTGCTCGCTTGAATGAGAGTAGCGAAATAAGTATTTCACTATCAAAGACACCACTATCAGCCACTAGTGACTGGAATCTAGGCGCTTGGTTGAAACCGGACGCGCTAACCGATCAACGATTGCTTCTGTCTATGACCTCCGAGCTGAGTGACCAAGGACTTGTTAGTTATATTTCAAAATCAGCAGATCAAGCTGCGTTGGTTGTTGCTCAGCGCAACGGTAGCGAGCTGGATACCTTATTAAGCGTTGACACTGACTGGTTGGAAGATAGCTGGGGATATGTGAGCTTAGATTATCACCAGGGCCAGCTTTCTCTTTATTTCAACGGTGAAAAAGTGAGTAGCGCGGACTGGCAGTCACCTTTCCAGTCGTTGCAGACGTTGCAATACCATCAGTCAGAAACCAACTTGACACCATATACCGGCGCAGTGCACTGGTTGTCACTCAATGCTAGCTCAATTGATGCTTTGGATCTAAAAGCGCTGCATCTGCTTGGCCGCTATGGAGAAATCTATAGCGAAGGACAAGACTTTGATAGCGACGGCCTAAACGATGATGTTGAGCTAGCACTGGGACTAAGCCCATACCACCCAGATTCGGATGCTGATGGTATTACTGATCCATTAGACGATATCGATCTGGATGGTTTATCAACGCAACAAGAGCTTGCCAATGGCACCGACCCAGTGTTACTCGATACAGATAATGACGGTGTACCAGATGGCTTGGATAATGCCCCGGCCGATCCTGATGACAATAGCTTTGATTGGTCGACTGTGGTCGGTATTAATGTTGTGGAACCGCCAGAGGTTATGGTTACCTGGGAAGAAACGTATACTCTGGATCTTCTCATTGTCTCTGAGTTTAATGGGCTAACGTTTGAAATTGACCATCAATATATTAGTGATATCCAGCCCGTCATTGTCAGCAGCGATGAAACTGTTGCAGCTCAGTTGTTAGGGCGCGAGGTAAGTGCATTGAGTGAAGGTCAGGCCATACTCACCATCACCTTCCCAGATCAAACCAGTGTATCTTCGGACGTTTTGGTTAATGTGATGGCTTATTATGATGTTGGGGATGTTGTTTGGGAAGGCTACCATCGCTACAAAGGCCTAGTGGTTGCGGGTGATGCTGTTATCAGTTCGGGTAAAGTTATTATTGAAGGAGAGCTTCAGGTTCAAGGTAGTTTACAGCTTGGAGCCGGTGAACTTCGTGCATCTAATATCACAATTGGAAATGAGCTAATCAAAGATTCTGCTGGTATTTCGACTATAGGTGTTACTGGAAGTATCGTATTGGATGGTTCTAGTGGCACAGGCGATGTGCACTTCAAACGCGGCACGATTACTGTTCCTGAAGCAAACCGTAGTACTAAAACTTATTATCCAATTGATATTCAAACGGTAGGCAATATCTATCTGAGCTATCCTGCGACGATAGATCTTGATGATAGCGGTTATCCATACGGAGTTGCTGGGCCAGACTTCAGCAATAGCTCTCGATACATAGGGTGTCATGCTTCGAGTCCGGGGAATGGATGCGCGTATGGTAGCTATGTATACCCATCATATCCAGGATCTGGTGGCGAAGATTACTATGGCGGTGGCTTCATTTCACTTGATGCGGAAAATATTCAGTTATTAGGAGTAGTGACGGCAAGGGCCGAAAGTGATTCCGATGAAGGTGGAGCTGGCGGTGGAATGTATTTCAATGCACGTGACTCGATTGAAATACGCGATCTAGTAGATGTAAGTGGTGGCAGTGGTGGTCGAATAGCGGTGCATGCTAAGCATTTTGTCAATGATTTTGGTATGCACCTAGTTGGTGTCAACAGCCCCGGCTACGGTGGGCCTGCAACGGTTTACCTCTATGAAAAAGAAAGTGATAGCCAGCAACTAATTGTATCAACCCCAGAGCGGCCAAGTTGGAATTCATATACTACGCCTATCAACTCGGTAGGCCGCCACACAATTGATAGTGTAGTAGCACACGGCAATATGCCAAACGCTTGGGTAGTCACGTCTTTGTCTGCAACCTGGCCTGAAAGTGATGATCCAAGAGAGAAGGGAGTGCGAGGGTTGCAAGTACGATTAGATGCGGACAACCCCGATGCGCCGCTATATAGAATCATTGATAATACAGCGACCACGCTAACCATCGAGGTGCCATCAGGTGATGTGCTTACGGCCGGAAATAGCTTAGTCGGCGTGCATCACTTCTCTAATTTAGTGGTTGAAAACGCAATAGTCGATTTTGGTGAAGACATTGTTTATGTTGAAGGCGATTATGCCTTTGCTGACCAAGATGCCGTGACTTTGGATTTAAGTAACATTCGAGGCGATGTTTATATTCAAGGTGGCCTTTCTATTACTAATGTGAACGATTTCGAGCTCCTCGCCGCTTCTAATATCACGTTCCGGGACGATATCAGTGTCGAAAATTCCAACATCCTCATGCGGGCTGATGAGTATGTTGTTGGTGGTCAGAATATTAATCTAACCAATAGTCATATAACAGTGCCAGAAAATGATGGTTCTTATGAATATTTCGAGCTAAACCTTCTGGCGAACGGTTCAATATCCATCGATTCCTCTAGTAGTGTGGATGTATCCGGTAAGGGGACTAAATATGCTATTAAAGTTAATGGGGAGTCTATTAATAAGCCTTGCCATGGTGGTACGAATCAATCAAATATTGATTGTAGCTATGATGACTTACACCACGTGCTTTATTCGGGAAATTATTTAGGTGGAGGTTACACTTCCTTATATGCTGACACTATTATTTTGGACGGAATCATTGATGCCTCGGCAGAACCCGTCGGTTCTGGTGGTGGTGTGCATATCGAAGCGTCAAGCTTAACTGGTAGTGGGAGTATTGATGCGTCAGCCGGTAACACCACCGATTCGAGCAGCAGGCCCGCAGGCGGTGGTAGGGTTAGTATCCATGCTCAATCCTGGGCTCCGCATTTTGAAACGGCGGTTTCCGTTAATGGTTCGCATGGTTCTTTGATTGGCGGTGCGGGGACGCTTTATTTTAGGGAGCTGGATGCAAACGGAGCCTTTGTTAGCGATAAATTGATTGTTGATAACGGAGGTGAACCTGCTCCTGAGGCAACCACCTTCTTACCATCCATAGGTATTCGGGCCATTAGCAGCGTGGTTGCTCACCCTGAATTAGCTAACCACTTTGTTGTTTATTTGGATTTGGAAAATGAAAATAACTATGCTGTAAGGGAGTCCTCTCTGCTTCCACTTGCTTTCGGTATTAGTGAGTTGATCGAGGTTGATTTGGATCTTGATAATCCAGGGCCTTTGTATCAAGTAGTTGATAATACCGAAGACACCATCACTATCCGTTCTAATAGCAGCGATCTTCCAGCCTGGGGTCAACGACTACAGGGGGTTCAGTATCAGGACAAGTTAGTCAACGTGGACATACGTGCAGGAGCTAACCTGACCTGGTTGCATGATCAGATTGCAACGAAAGGGCAACTGAGTCTTTCAGATGGCCAAGAACATGAACTGTATTTAGATGGTGCTGGAGAAGTTCATGTTTCTAATGGAACCTCGGTGACTATTAGAGTGGAAGGGAGTTTTCAGGCAGGCCAGATAACAGTTACAGACAATTCAACCCTAACCTTGGCTGTTCCAGGAATTATAGAGGTGGACGGCTCTGTAATAGTCTCTGGAGGTGCAACGATTACGGTACTGGACTATCAAGGGGATAGTCCATACCCATTGCGAATCCATTCAGGTGGCGATATTACGATTGACGAATCTTCGCGTTTTGACTTAGTTGGTAAAGGCTACAAAGCAAATCGTAGCCCTACTAGAGATGGTTCGCAGTCTGGTGTGTATGGGTGTCATGGGGGGATTTCATCTTATGCCACATACTCTTGCAGTTACGGCTCATATTATCGCTCAACCCAACCTGGTAGTGGTGGCGGCCACACGAACTATTCTTATTACGATGGGGGATACCCGACCAGAACACCCTTCGAGCGAGGAGGAGGGTTTGTCGAGCTTATAGCCAACAACGTTCAAGTAGCTGGCGTTATTGATGCCTCAGCCATGCCTTTGTCTATGGGCCGCGATTCAGGTAATACCGGTGCTGGTGGTGGTGTGCATATCGAAACGCAACAGCTATCAGGCAGTGGAACGATTCTCGCCAATGGTGGAGACAGTGATGGCCAAGATAGCGAAAGCATTGGTGGTGGGGGACGAATCAGTATTCATGCTGCTAGTTGGGATATTCATTTCGAGTCCAATGCCCATGCTTATTCTGGTCGCGTGTTTGATCAGACCTCAGCACTGCAACCTGGAGCAGGCACTGTTTATTTCTTAAATACCGCGACTGGTGAAGATAAGTTGATTTTGGATAATGGAGGCCAGCCCGCATTTGAAGGATCCACTCCATACCCCTTCCTAGATAGCCCGGGAAATGGAGCCCCATATCCTGATGCTTTTGAAGGACAGCAGCGCTGGCACATACCGCAAACCTATTGCTGTATAGAAAGAAATATTATCCCGATTGGTATCCTGGTCGATGTTAGCTCCGCTGAAAGCTTGAGTCCGTTATACACCTTGCTGGGTGCACAAAATAATGCTTGGGTTATTGATGCCCCCTTAACTGAGCCGCCAAATACCGAAGGGAGAGTCATCGGTGTATACGATACCCAGTCTCCACCTTCGGCGATAGTTAATGGACGTATTACAGGTGGAGCATCTCTTGGTTTTGGAGGGACTCGACTTATTTATCCAAACCTAGCTGCGACTAACCAATCACTGAGTATTAATGCAACAGAGGTACAGGTTACTGGCGATATTAGTGTCACGCAAAGTGGAGAGCTGGAACTGCAGGCAGACCAAGTCTTCGTTGATGGGGATATAGTCGTGACAGAGGATGCATCATTGACGCTATCAACTGATAGCGTGATTGCTCTGGGTAGTATAAATATCTCCAATAACTCAAAGCTAACGCCTTCCTCAGATCGAACATTGAAGTTGGAAGTGGGGCACGATTTTTATCTCGACGAATCATCTATGGTTGATCTTGTTGGTAAGGGAGCTAATTACACCAGCCATTATAGTGAGACAGATTATGGGTGTAATGGTGGCACGAATCATTTAGGTTATAGAGCTTGTGTCGTTTCAAATGCATTCTGGCCAGCCTATGTCGGAGGAGCGGGGAATAGCGAGGGCGCCAATTCTGGAGGGTGGTTAGAGTTAATTGCAGTTAATGCTGTAATAAATGGATATATCGATGCTTCTGGTATTGGAAGCCCTCAGGGGGATGGTATTCCTGGCGCGGGAGGAACCATTTTGATCAACGCTCAAGCTCTTACGGGCTCTGGAAAGATAAAAGCGAATGCTGGTCCAACAACTGATGCAATGGCCGCCGGTGGTGGCCGAATAGCAGTAAAAGCAGATGATCGGAGCAATGATACAATTGATTATCAAGCTTATCCTACGCTAAATGGCACCCCTGCTGGGGCCGGGACGGTTTATCGAGTTGACCGAGAATTGGGGAGTGTTGGCACTCTGTATGTTCATTCGCCGGAGGCTACCCTGGCTAACTCAACCCACGTCAATCTGGGAGAATTAGGAAAGCCCTATTTCTATGGCCGTTTGGATTCAATAGAGCAACCCTCACCAGGCATTTGGCGACTCCAATTTAATTGGTTTAGCTTTAATAACTATGATTTCCAACCCTTGTTTGTTGATGTTAATTCAGCTAGCGATACGCCAGTGATTTATAAAGTCGCCAATATTCATGAAGATGAACGCTGGTTAGAAATTGAAACGACGGATGATCTCTCTGGGCTGGTATTCGATACGTGGGTTGAATCGGTATATGTCTTGGATGCTATCCAAGTATCAGGATTCGCTTCAGTGAGTTTATCGCACCCTACTGCCTTGCTCGATACGGCATCGTCGTATATTGACCCAGATGCTAGCTTGTTTGTTGATGGACGCGAGGTATTGCAAATCAACAGCAACGGCCTATGCCTTGAGCAAAGCTGTGTAACGACGAGTGCCAGTGCGAGCGCAGTGGAAGAGACTAAGGAAAGCCATGAAGCAGCTGGTTTAGTTGCTGACGAAAGCACCACCTGGAAAGGGGATACCTATACATTTGAGCAAGCAGAGTTCATACCAGGGAATGTGATCCTGCAAGATAGTCAAGTCTCTTCACCTGAAATCATCGAGATCGAAGGGGCGCTTACCCTGGTTGGTGGCGTTTCACAAATTAAGGCCAAGCAGCTCATAGTGCACGGTGATGTTATTTTAAATAACGCTAGTCTCCTTAACTTGGACTTGGTGGCAGGCATGCATGTTAAGGGTAGTAATGGACTACGTATCATTGACAACTCGATACTATCGGTGCCACAAGCGCGAATTCTGCCGCTTAAACGCCTAAGTCCGCTGTATATCGAAGTAGACAACACCATTGATATTAGCAACGACTCGATGATTCATGTTGATAGCAAGGGCTATCCGGGCGGTTATGCTGGACCTGAATTTACCAAACATCACGGAACGAACATTGGTTGTCACGTTGGCGTGGCCGATTTCATGTTAAAAGAATGTGTTTATGATGACTATCGCAAGCCGGTGTTTGCTGGAAGTGGTGGTGAACGTGTTGCTGGTGGTGGAACGATTAATATTAAAGCGAATGCCCTGCTTCATCACGGACGCATATCCGCTAATGGCGCTATGGCGGAGCAAAATGACTATCCCGGCGCGGGTGGAGCGATATACTTGGATATTGGCACCTATCAAGGTACAGGAAGTATACTGGCAAATGCCGGGCGCTCTGGCGGATCGGTTGGTAGTTCTGGAGGGGCTGTGTCTTTAGTGGTCGACCAATTGATTGATACGCCATTTATTGAGGCGATAGCCAGTGAAGGTGGTAGTTTTGCGGGTACGGGAACCGTTTGGATCCGTGAAAGTAATAGCGATGGCAAGTTGATTGCTGATGCTGCAAATCCTGCTGCAACAGCGAGCACCTTGCTCCGACATGTGGGGCAGCACCAAGTATCACGGGTGTATCAAGATCAGAAGCATCCCAACCGGTGGTATGTGGAAGTGAATGGTGTGGCTTGGCAGGCAAGCAATGAGAGTAGTCGCCTTGGGGTCGCTGGTTTGTTGGTAGATTTTGACCTGCTGGATGATGATAGCCCGTTATATACCATTTCGAGCAATTACGATAATACCTTAATCTTCGACTTTGATTCGGCAGTTGAGCCCGAAAATCCGGCTGATTTCGAAAAGCAAGCTCATTTCGAAAAACAAGTAACCGCAGGTGACTCTTTGGTTGGCGTGCATAAGTTACAATCCTTAGCCATTTATGGCAAAGGCTCGGTATCTTTTGGAGCCGATCGGGTTGAATTAAGCAGCGATAGTCGTTGGTATGTCGAAAAAGAGGCCAGTGTTATTGTAGAAAATAAGCAGGTATTCGGTATTTCTGGTGGTCAGCTGTGTTTTGAGAGCTTATGTGATTCCACTTCATCATCAGAAGAGGAAACGCAAACACTAGATAGTCAGGACACTGCCGTGGAAGCTTCAGCAGAGCTTGCAGCTACAAACACAGTGACTCATAACCAAATAAAAACGCAAATAGTAACGGATTAGAACTATGAAATTAAAATTACATGGCTTGTTGATTGTTTTGTCAGGATTAACCTTTATACCAGGGTGCGGAGGGAACAATGAAGGCATTTTGGCAACGGTTGGTGATCAACAGGTAACGCAAGAATTTTTTGATGCTTATATCAAATTTAAGCGGATAAAGATTGAAAATAAAGAGCAGCGACAACAAGTTCTTGATGATTACCTATCTCGGCTTCAATTAAGTCAGGCTATCGTTGAGACGGGTGTACTTGATACCCAGTCACTTGACGTGGAGCAGGAGTTGTTTCGCCAGGAAATGTTGCTTGGCCGCTATTTCGACAGCGTTTTAGATGAGAAGGTGGGTGAACAAAATCTGCGTAACTATTACGCCGCCCATATTGAAGACTATCAGTACAACCGAGCCCATTTGGCGCATATTCTAATCCGTACGCGCGAAAATATGCATGAGTCGGAAAAGCAAGCCAAGAGAAGCCAAGCGGATGACGTGTTCTCGCAGCTAAAGCGCGGCACACCCTTTGAGGAACTGGCGCGGCAGGTGTCTGATGACAAGCGCACCTCAAACAAAGGTGGGGACATTGGCTGGCTTAAAGAAGGAGCGATAGGGGAAGGCTTTTCTGAAGCAGCTTTTAATCTGAAAACCGGCGAGGTATCTGATGTTATTGAGTCTCGGTATGGGTTTCATATTATTAAAGCGATAAAGCAAAAAGAACCCTTTACCAAACCGTTTGAGTCGGTAAGGGGGGATATTCGCTACCACCTTAGGCAAAAAAATAAAGCGGCAGAGAAAGAAAAGCTATTAAGCAGCATCGAGATAAAGAAATACCAATAAGCCTTAGTTTGGGATACTCCTAGTGATGAATATGATACGTTCTTTATATTGGTGCTTCGTGCTCGTGGCTTTGGCGTTGCCCGCGTTTGCCAGTCAAGCGTTGTGGAATACCTCATTTGAATCCAATGCTGAAAAAGCGGCTTGGTCATTAAGCGACGGTTGGGACTATGCTGATAGTCAAGGTGAGCCGGTTTCGGGGTTACGCTATAAGACGGCTGGCTCTGGCAGTTCATTATCGCCTGAAAACGCTGAAAGCATCAGAAATAAATCCATTTTAGTACCCAGTACGGCAAAAGCCCCAGTGTTACAGGTTAACTATCGGATAAAAAATGCGGTAGTAACTTTTTGGGTTAAACGTGTCGGAAGTCGAAGTGGTTGGCATAGAGTTGGACGCATTGTTGGTAGTAACACGGTTAATACTCTAAAAAAGAAAGAAATATCGTTACATTCTCACAAGGGCCACTCACTGTTGTTAAAACTCACAGTTGAGTCGTTAACCAACCAAAATGGCTCTATAGACATCCAAGAGCTTAGCATTACGGATGTTCCCGATGTGACCTATCCTTTCCCATATCGTAATAGTTTCGATCCAACGGCAAGTGTTGATGAAAAAGCAGGTCTGGATCATTGGCTGCTTCATGGTTTTTGGGGCGGTATCTCGTCGAATAAACACTATAAGAGCTTGTCTAAGCCATTTCACCTGAATGCCAATCCATCACGGAGCGTTTCGTCCCACTGGGCATTTATGCAGGCCCGAATGGATGGTTTTGTGAATATACCGAGTGATGCGAGTAATCCAATACTTCGTTTTCATTATATGTCAGGCGGACTTTACCTCACGCTATATGCTCAAACCCAGCACGATGGAAAGTGGCACATCCTAAGGCGCTTTGGCCAACAGGATTACCGTCCGGTTTATACGCCGATAGAGATCGACTTGTCTGGGTTTAAAGATCAGGCCATACGCCTAAATTTTGCATATTCAGCTTCGGCAAATCGAACTATTCAGCCTTTCCTCGTCGATAATTTGGAAATTATTGATAACCAGCAGCCCTATAAAAATTACCCATTTACTGATAATTTTGAAACGCTAACAGATGACTGGTTATTGGAAGGCCTATGGAATAGTCAGGCACATCAATCCGCAGCCTATATTGATGTTGCGGATAACCAACAGTTATTGAGTGATATGGGAAAGCGGCACTTAAGCAGCAACCCAGATTATAACGATTCGAATGGCTATGCACGTCGAGCAGCGCTAATGTCTCGTTTTGTGAAAATCCCGAAAAGTAGTATAAATCCCGTACTGAGATTTAAATATGCAACCAATAGCACAAGGTTTCGGGTCTTATACCAAATGGAAGGTACGTCGCATTGGCATGTGTTAAAGGATTATGCCAAAGTGCATTTCTCGCAACGTTTCAAGTGGGAAGAAATCGATCTGGATGCATTTGTTGGCAAAAGTATCCGCATCAAATTTGAAGAATTTGTGGTGTTTGGCCAATCAGCAAGCTTTATTGCCGTTGATAACGTTTATATCGGAAACGTGCAGCTAGACGATTATGACTATCCTTACAATACCAATTTTGAGGAGCCTCTGGGGCGTCATGACTCTCAAAAAGACACCAATGCACTAAATGATATCAACGGCTGGAGTGACTGGAGTTTTGAAGGTACCTGGGGGATACAGCGGTCAACCTCAAGCAGGCCGAGTGAAAGTGGTGATTATTACCTGACAAGTCGCATAGATGACATGAAGGTGACAAGGGCTCATAAGTTGTCGAGCCGTTTACAAGGGTTTATCACTATTCCTGAAGACGCGACGAATCCCACAGTGAGCTTCTCTCAATTTAGCCCGGCTGCTCTAGGTAGCATTCATGTTCAGAGCGCAAGCGATAGTGGCTGGAAGGCGCTCACTTCACTGACCAATATACAGGTAGCCGACAATGGATATCAGCGGGTCCACTACAGTTTAAGTGGTTATGAAGGACAGCGTATTCGTTTGCGTTTTGACGATGTCATAACACCAAGCGCAACATCTGCGTGGATGATTGACAATCTCCGGGTAGGGGATGCTGAAACCGATACGGCTATTTCCGACTTCGACACCGATGGGGATGGGATATTTAATGATTTTGATGAATATCCCAATGATCCCAGCCAGTATAAATTAGAGCCTGTTTCAAGCGTCGATACGTTATTTACCGGTGAGTTAAACCAAATTACCTGGCAGCATCATAATAACGATGTTGCTTATTACCGAGTATACCGGCGGGAAAACAATGGCGAATTTATTTTAATAGCGGATAAGTTATTAGGAACCTCTTTTAGAGATACCCAATTTAATAATGGTAGTGTCTATCAGTATTATGTCAGTGCCGTTAGTTATGTCAGTGGGGAGGGTGATCCTAGTGCATTATCTGAAAACTGGGTCACTACCCATCACCACTCCGTAGCTAATCTTTTGGCCGTTGCTAATATTGTCAGCATCGACCTGTCATGGATTAAGAGCCCTTGGCCCGTCGTTATCAAGCGGAGTAAGAATGGCGGCATGTTTACGCCGATAGCAACGCTCCGGCCGAGAGTTAATCAATATAAAGATACGCCGCTAAGTGCAGGTGAATATCGTTATCAGGTCATTAGCTTTCGAGAATTTGTCCACCCCATTACCGGTGAGCGAAAAGTGATCTATGGCCGAATTTTGCAGACGCCACCTAAAGTTATTTTGCCACTTCATCCCCTTGAGTGGACGTTTACCCAACCCGAGCCTGATCAGAATCATGAGATGCGTGAATATGTTTTGTCGGGAGCAGAGTTGCATGTTCACGGCACAATCATTAACCGTCGTGTTCCAATGAGTATAGAAGCCGTGAGTGGGACTGAAGTTATTACTGGAACGATTAGCAATGGCGAGTTTGAAATAACCTTACCTTATCAAGCAACGTCTACGGCCTGGGAAGTACGGCTCAAAGAAGTGGGTGAGCCCTATCGCCAACTTAGCCAGATAGTATGGGTTTTGGCGGATACAAAAGCACCAACCCTTCGTTTGGATAACCAAGATCAAATGACCTATGAGTTCGAATGGGAGATCACGGGCAGTATTGTGGAAGAAGGGCACGGTCTGGCGGAGTTTTACCTGACCAATAGTTTACAGCCTGACAATCAAGTCAGTCTAACCGCTGATGACAGTGGGCAGTACGCCGCCACTATCTCTCTGATAAGAGGGATAAATACCATAACGGTGGTGGCCATAGATAAATCGGGGAATCGCTCAGAAGCTCAGGTAACCATTGAGCAGAGAGAAAACCCAGATCGAGATGGCGATGGTGTTCTCAATAGCCAAGATGAATTTCCCGATGACCCAACGAAGTTTAGGCTCAGCCCCATCGAGCAGCTGACCATAGCATCTGCTCCGGCGCTGGTAACTGTATCATGGCCAGCGCATACCGACCCTGTTGCCGCCTATCGAGTGTACCGACAGAAAAATAGTGACGACTATCAACTGCTCTCAGGTGATGTTCTTTCTACCAGTTTTACTGACCATAAAGTTGAGTTGGGCGGGTTTTATCAATACTACGTTGTCGCGGTGGGCTTCCGAAGCGGTGAGAGCGATCCAAGTCCCGCGAAAAGTACATGGCTAACATTCAATGACAAAGGGGTTGAGCAAGCCCTTGCTACAGTAAATATCACCAGTATAGAGCTAACCTGGGGGGCGATGTCACTCCCAGTTGTTGTTGAGCGTTCAATGAATGGCGGCGAATTTGCCCAAATAGCAGAGATAGCGCCTGGCGTTAATCAATATAAAGATGCGTCTCTTCAAGCAGGGCAGTATCAATATCAACTATACACCCAGCGACAATTTCAGCATCCAGTTACATTAGATGAGGCACTGATTGATGGTCCTGTCACTGAATTAGAACCATTGACGGTGCATGAACTTTTATCCCTTGATTGGTCGTTTACCGAGCCAGATAGCATCAATGGTGAAAGGGGAAGCTACATCAAAGAAGGCGAAACACTTAAGGTTAGTGGCACCATTATTAACCCTATTGTTCCGCTTCAAATAAGTGCGACAGCGGGAGATGTAGAAGTGGCCGGACAGGTGGTAAACCATCAGTTTACGTTAGCATTGCCTTATCTGCCGAGCACGACAGCCTGGACCGTTGTGCTTTCTGAACCAACGGAGCCATTTCGCAGGCTCACTGAAACGGTGATGGTGTATGCCGATACAACCCCTCCCGATCTAAAACTAAGCAATGCAAACGCGGTAACATTTGAATATTCCTGGACTATACAAGGCAGCGTCGTAGATACAGAGCATGGCCTTGCGGAGGTCTTCGTATCAAACAGCCTGACGCCTGGTGAGAGCCAGGCTATTCAGGTGGATGACAATGGCCAGTTTTCAATCAATGTGCCGTTAGTTCGAGGGCTAAATAATATTCGTGTTACGGCACGGGATCGCTCTGACAATAAATCTGAAGCTAGCGTAACCATTGAGCAACGAGAAAACCCTGATCGGGATGGTGATGGGGTGCTAAACGATGTCGATGAGTTTCCCGACGATCCCAGCCGTTATAGGCATAAGCCTGTTACCGGACTGTCTATCACTGCATCTGATACAAGCGTTAAACTCATGTGGGATCAGCATCCAGAAAACCCACCATTTTTCCGCATTTACCGACGTGAAAATCATGGCAGCTACCAGTTATATCAAGACAACGTCAGCGCATATGAGTTTATTGATCAACATATCACGAATCTTACAGGCTATCAGTATCAGGTCGTGCCGGTTGGAAACGTCAGCGGGGAAGGGGGGATTGCGCCAAGCGTTGAGACTTATATTGCCTACAATAATCAGCAGGTAACAGAGCTTGAAGCCGTAGTAACAGCCAATAGCATTGGCCTCTCCTGGACAAATAATACCGGGCTGCCAGCTAAGCTTTATGCGCTTTCAAATGTCGGCACGCCACTTTTGGTCAGTGAAGATAAGCAAGTGATCCATAGGCTTACCACGTTAGAGGCTGGACAATATCGCTATCGTGTGCAAACAGAAATAGTAACGACCAATGTTTATACCAACGAAGTGCTTAAGCTTGCTGGCCCCGCGTTAGATACAGATCTTTTAACCGTGGAGCCACTCAGTGACATTGTGTGGACTATTCAGACGCCACAGTTTGTTAAGAATGCACCTTATTATCCTACAACAGTTGAGCCTTTGGTGGTTAGCGGAACAGTTGATGGCGTAATGGCCGATATTAGTATTACCGCGATGGTTGAAGGCAATGAGCCAATAGAGGCAACGATAAATGAACAAAACTGGCAGGTAGCCATTCCTTATCCAGATGGGGAGTCGCGGGTTACCTTTACCCTGTCCGAGCTCAGTATCCCTTCTCGAACCCTCACAAAAGAGGTGGTGATAGCCAAAGATGATCGTGCGCCGGATATCGATGTTTTTGCTGAAAGCCTTACCAAAGAAGAGCAAATAGTCATCCATGGTACAGCAATAGACAGCGAAACCGGGATCCAGGCATTATCTGCTGTGAATAACTTAGTGCAAGGGACGACATTCGATATCTCGACCGATGCGAATGGTGATTACAGCATGCAAATACCATTATTGATCGGCATCAACACCATCACTGTTACCGCAACTGACTACCTCGGCAACACCGAAACGGCAACCGTATCTATTACGCGAGAGCCCAACGGCCCACAGGTAACCTTTGCTTCACCAGCGAACAATAGCGTTATCTATCCTCCTGCTGAATCCGAAACAGAATCACAGGAAGGTACTATTAGTGTGGTGCTGAGCATAACAGCCATTGAACCCATTGATGATATTTCGGTATCGCTTAACCAGGGTGGCGATTTGACCCTGACCGGAGAAGGGGGTGTCTATACGGCAACCTTTACCGGAGTGATGTTGCAAGAGGGTGATAACTACATTTCCGCTATTGCGCAATCGCCTTCGGGAACAGGTTCGGCAGCGGTGAACGTGTTTTATCATTCGGATGAGCTGACGGCTTCGAATCCTCCAACACTGAACTGGCAACTTCCCTATGACAACCAGCTGGTCAAAGGTGAAGAAGTGAAAGTAAGCGCTAGTGTCTCGGCGCAAACCCCTGTTAGTGTTTCAATTAACGGGCAAGCGGCCACATTGGTGAATGGCACGTTAACTTCAGGGACGGTTGCTGAAAAGGTTAGCATACCAGAAGGTGTCTCTGAGTTTGCTATTACCATCACGGTAACGGACCTAGCGGGCGGCGAAGTATCTCAAACCAGAACGGTTTACCGAGATAGCCAATTACCGACAATCAGCGTAGATAATGGCTTTAGTGAATACCCACAGCTTAATCTGATAACAGCGAATCCTGTTGTGATCCGAGGGCAGGTTGCTGATGACAACTTAGCCAGTTTAACCATTGATGGAGTAACTGCACAGTTCACCCAGAGCGGTGATAATCAATATACGTTTAATGGCGTCGTCGAACTGCCCGTCAATGAAAACCATGTAGTATCTATTGTCGCCCGTGATCATGCTGGGAATGAATCCTCTGTTAGTTACACCATGCTTTATCAAGCAGCGGTCGCAGCGAAAATCATTATTCCTGAGCGAGGCGCAGTCTATAGGCCATCAAGCGACTCATGGGAGCTGGAGCTTACCGCACTTGTTACACCAGCCGGAGACTACCGGGCGTCCCTTGTTGTCGAGCAACAGGCTTATGAGCTATCAATCAATAATGGGGTTATTAATGGTCAGGTTGAGCTAAGTGATTTGAGTGGTGAGGTAGAGCTATATCTGAAAATACAAAATCTAGATGAAGAAACTCTCGCACTGGTATCCAGAACGGTACAAGTCGAGCCGTTTCTTGATCAGACATTAGCCGTCAGTCGCACCGAGCCACCTAATCTTGCGACCGGGGTAGAGCCAGTCCGCCCTGTTAGTATTTTCTTCAATCAGGCGATTGATAACGATCTGCTTAGTATTGAAGTGAGAGAAACTGCACACGGAAAAACCTATTTT
>DFOV01000073.1 GCA_002376965.1 Gammaproteobacteria bacterium UBA3532 | reverse complement strand
TCAAATTAAAATGATCTTGCCGTGTACTTGGAGCACTTGCAACCGTCGGTTTCGTCTATTTTTGGCAGGATAGATACAATCAAACAGTGAGCCAAGAGCAGACCGAGCAAGAAAAGGAACCACTGTATTGGGTCGCACCTATGGATCCCAATTACCGCCGCGACCAACCCGGAAAATCACCAATGGGCATGGATTTGATCCCTGTATTTGAAGAAGAGACAGGTAGTGATAGTAGCGGCCCAGGAACGATCAAAATATCGCCAGAGGTTGTTAACAATCTTGGCGTTCGAACGGCTAAGGTCCAACGTCAATCTCTGCATTCACAAATCAAAACCGTAGGGTATGTGCGATACGATGAAGATCGATTAATTCATCTTCACCCTAGGGTTGAGGGCTGGATTGAAAAACTTTATGTTAAAGCAGCTGGCGATCCGGTAACCAAAGGACAGCCTGTATATGAGCTCTATTCACCACAATTGGTGAATGCCCAAGAAGAACTGATCCTGGCTTTGAACCGTAATAATCAACGCTTGATTCAGGCGGCAGAAGATCGTTTGCGAGCGCTTCAACTAACCAATGCCTTTATAAGAAAGTTAAAGCACAACAAAAAAGTCAAACAAACCATTACCTTTCAGGCACCCCAAGGTGGCGTGATCGATAACCTCAACATTCGGGAAGGGTTTTATGTCAAACCTGGAACGACGCTGATGTCCATTGGCGCACTTAACGTAGTCTGGGTTGAAGCTGAGATTTTTGAGCGCCAGGCCTCTCAGGTGGCAGCAGGTAATCCAGTGACCATGACACTGGATTACCTGCCCGGTAAGGAATGGCAAGGCAGTGTGGACTACGTCTATCCCTCACTAGATGCCAAGACACGTACTCTGCGTGTGCGTCTGCGTTTTGATAATGAAAATAACACATTGAAACCTAATATGTTCGCACAGGTGGTTATCCACACCAGCGATCAGGAAGATACGTTGATTATTCCACGAGAAGCGGTGATTCGCACAGGAGAGCAGGATCGCGTCGTGATCGCTCTCGGCGATGGCCGATTCAAGTCGCTCGAAGTAGAGCTCGGCCGCATGGATGAGCAATATGCCGAAATATTAAAAGGGCTTAGCATCGAAGACCGTGTCGTGACATCCGCACAGTTTTTACTGGACTCGGAATCGAGCAAAAACTCGGATTTCAAACGCATGCATCATGAAAGTCACAACAAACCTGAAACCGTTTGGGTAGAAGCAACCATAAACAGCATGATGGCAGCACACCGCAAGGTTAACCTGACCCATCAAGCCATTAGCGACTGGGACTGGCCAGCAATGACCATGGACTTCACTGTAGACAAAAGCGTCGATATTTCCCGGTTACAGAATGGTATGACACTTCACATTGAAATTGAGCAGGTAGAGAAAAACACTTATGCCATCGTGGATGTGCATATTCCTGATCAACCCATGACTAGTAAAAAAATGGCTCACAGCCAGATGGATCATAGTCAACATCAAGAACCAGACCACAGCCAGATGGATCATAGTCAGCATCAAGAACCAGACCACAGCCAGATGGATCACAACCAGCA
The DNA here is from genome assembly GCA_002376965.1 of Gammaproteobacteria bacterium UBA3532. Lineage (GTDB taxonomy): Bacteria > Pseudomonadota > Gammaproteobacteria > Enterobacterales > UBA3532 > UBA3532. Next base: position 1,413 of record DFOV01000073.1, on the reverse strand, counting down.
TCAAGAGATGTAGGAGGGGCGGATTATGATAGAAGCAATTATTCGTTGGTCTGTCACCAATCGTTTCTTTGTATTGTTGACGACAGCCATTCTGGTTGGAGCTGGTTTGTTTTCTTTAAAAAACACACCAGTAGACGCTATTCCTGATTTATCCGATGTACAGGTAATTATAAAGACCAGTTATCCCGGCCAAGCACCCCAGGTCGTTGAAGATCAGGTGACCTATCCACTGACCACCGCCATGTTATCGGTGCCCGGCGCAGTAACGGTACGCGGCTACTCCTTTTTTGGGGATTCATATGTCTATGTGATCTTTGATGAAGATACCGACTTGTATTGGGCACGCAGCCGGGTTTTGGAATACCTGAGTCAGGTTGCACCAACCTTGCCCGAAAATGCTGCGCCACAATTGGGGCCAGATGCGACCGGTGTAGGCTGGGTTTATCTGTACGCTCTGGTAGATAAATCCGGACAACATGACATAAGTCAACTGCGCAGTTTGCAGGATTTTTTCTTAAAATATGAGTTACAAACAGTACCCGGCGTTTCCGAAGTCGCCACCGCAGGCGGCATGGTCAAACAATATCAGGTCAAGGTAAACCCAGAGAAACTGCGCGCCTTTGGCATTCCGTTATCCCATATTCAGATGGCGATTAAACGCGCTAATCAGGAAGTGGGGGCATCGGTCGTCGAAATGGCCGAAGCGGAATACATGGTGCGCGCATCTGGATACATTCAGAATAAAACCGATCTGGCCAACATTCCACTGGGCGTTAATCAGAATGGTACACCACTGTTGCTCAAAGATATTGCCGAAATCGAGCTTGGGCCACAGATGCGGCGCGGTGTTGTCGAACTGGATGGCGAAGGCGAAACGGTTGGTGGCATTATTGTAATGCGCTTTGGCGAAAATGCCCAAAAAACCATCGACGGCGTCAAAGCTAAACTGGAACAGCTTAAACTAGGCTTACCAGAAGGTGTAGAACTGATCACCGTTTATGATCGCTCGGGGCTGATTGAACGCGCTGTAGAAAACCTTTGGCACAAACTGCTCGAAGAGTTTCTTGTGGTAGCCCTTGTCTGTGTTGTCTTTTTGTTTCACGTACGCTCATCACTAGTTGCGATTTTCAGCCTGCCAGTCGGTATTCTCAGCGCCTTTATTATCATGCACCTTCAAGGACTGAATGCCAACATCATGTCGCTGGGCGGTATAGCTATCGCCATTGGTGCCATGATCGATGGCGCTATCGTATTGATAGAAAATATGCACAAACACATGGAGCGTACCCCTCTAACCAAAGAAAACCGCTGGCAATTAGTAGCCGAATCAGCCGCTGAAGTAGGGCCAGCCCTGTTTTTCAGTTTGCTTATCATCACCGTAAGTTTTGTTCCCGTTTTTACCCTCGAAGCACA
>DFOV01000331.1 GCA_002376965.1 Gammaproteobacteria bacterium UBA3532 | reverse complement strand
TAATGAGCCAACGTTCCAACCTTGGCCTGCAGCGACCCGTAATCCAGCTGCTGCTCGCCATCAACCAGCGCGAGGGCATCGGGTCGAAGCGATACCTGTTCATTGAATTGGTGCCAGACCGTCGCAGATTTTTTGTCTAGCTCCCCACCATCGGCCCAAGACATTTCATCCATGCCAATCGGAACCTGATAGTGAATATTACGAACAGCCTGTTCAGCAATCACTTGCCAATCACTGGCCAGTCTCTCCAAGTCTTCCAGGCTGTAATTGTTTGGGTTGGCATCTATATCCAAGCGAACTTGGCCCTGTGGTAACTGGACAAAGGCAAATGAAATATCTTCGACTGGCCCAGCACTCAGGTTATGTACTGTGACAGGCTGCTCAGCCAAGCGTAAATGACGATCAAACGGCATCACATTGACCACCGGGCCAAACAAGCGTTGCTCTCCGCCAACCAATCCCAAATCACGCCGCAGTTGCTCATAGCGATAGCGTTGATGTGGCCGCGACTGGCGCATGTTCAGACTCGCCTGCGCCACCAAATCAGCAAATAATGGTTCATGCTGCAGGCTTAGCAATAGCGGGCAGATATTCATGACCATACCAGGAATGCGCACCGCTGCACTGCCCATTCGCCCCATCACTGGCACACCCAAACGAATATCCAACACACCTCGCTTGTGATAATACAATGCGGCTACCGATGCCAGCGCCACGTCCCCCCACGAAGGCGCAGGACCGGCTATCCTGTCGCTCGACACCAACGTGGTAAGGTAGCTCTGAACCTGTTCCAACCAGCAAGATGGTTGTGTTTTACTGAAACGAATGGCCCGATCAGCTATTTGCTCAGCATAGTCTGAGCCAGGAGCCATGCTGGGCTGGTAGTTAAAATCGCTTCGTTCCAAGTGTTCAACCCAAAACGCCTTGTCCAAATCCCGGTATTTCGACTGCTGATAGTGCTCATCCAGATTTATCAGCTCGCGATAGTCGCCCAATGTTTGTTTCACACTCGGTTTTGAATAAACACTCGGTTTTGAATAAACACTCGGTTTTGAATAAACAGGCGAGCTTTGTTGATAGGCGTTGACGACATGTTGAGTCAACAAGCCAAAGCTGTAGCCGTCGCTGGCGATATGGTGAATGCATAGATACCACCAGTAGCGATCGTCACTGAGGCGCAGCAAGGCACTACGGTAAGGTGGCTGATGGCGGAGATCGATAGGTGTTTGCAGATCCTGAGCCATCCACTCCTGCGCCACTTGCTCTACATCATTCTCCTGGCGTAAATCAATCACCGGCAACGCATCCTCTACGTTTGCGACAAGTGAAGTGTTGACGACAAGCGAAGTGTCAGCAACAAACTGATAGGGCTGGTTATCCTGCTCATCAAAACAGACACGCAACGCGGCGGACTGAGCCAGGGTTTGTTGCCAGGCACTTCGGAATCTCGCGACATCAAGCCCTTCGGCGATGTCTAGATACTCCGCCGCCAAATACATTGGGCTGTCTGGCTGCAGCTGCTGCCCCAACCATATCCCTTCTTGGGCTGCTGTTAGCGCCAGCTTACGCATGCTCCAAATCCTCAACCGGCTGTGCCAACTTGCTTGCAATAATCCGGTGCCACTCAGACAAAGTCGTTGATTCAGCAAGGTCCGAAAAATTGATGGGCGCACCCGCACTTTGCCACTTATCAACCAACGTCATCATGCGAATCGAGTCCAATCCCAAATACATCAGGTTTTCATCCACGTCGATCAAGCTGGGATCCAGCATCAAGCTATCAGCAATATCCTGTTTCAATTGCTCAAGTTCAAAGCCACTTGACGGTTTGCGCACTACCTCCTGACACGCCACCACCCGCCCACAGCGGCCGGCAATAAAATTGAGCGCCATTTGTTGCTCTTCCAACGAAAAATCCGCCACAGCGTCGGCCACCACAAAAGGCTTGATGTCGAGCATGAAGCCTTCAAGGGCCGTCGACAAAATGCCAATATGCGCATAGATACCACAGATCACGAGTTGATCGCGGTTGTAGGTTTTCATGTAGTGCTCAAGCGGGCTACGCTTAAAGGCGCTGTAACGCCATTTAGTATATTGAATATCGGTAGTGTCTGGCTGCAAAGCGGGCACGATATCCGTGACTAATGCCGAGGCTTCAAGACCTGGGCCCCAAAAGTCGGTTAACAAGGCACGATCTTCTGCGCTTTGGTTGCCGGGTTGTGCCGTATAGACAATAGGTACATCATGACGGTTGGCCCAGCGTTTTAACTGCTGGATCTGATGGATGAGCTGTTGCACCAATACACTGTCTTCACCATAAAAATCGACAAAATAGTTTTGCATATCATGGATGAGTAATACCGCTTTATCTGGGGCGACTTCCCAGTCAACACGGTTGTTCGGCAACTTGGCTGCTTGGGCCAACGAGTAGTCTGCTATTTTTGGAATGGTCATATGGCTCCCCTTTATGCCGACAAGCCGAGCTTGTCGCTAATCATTTGTCTAAGCTGTTTTTTATTCACTTTGCCTAAACGCGTTTGTGGAAAAGCATCGACGAGCTCTATCCGGTCGGGCACCTTATAGTCAGCCAGCTGGCGACTGCGCAAAAAGGCCAATATACGCATCGGCAGAACGGGCTCAGCCACTTGTGACTTGGTAATAATAAAGGCGCAGGATTTTTCCCCCAGAAACGCATCGGGCATGGCGACAACAGCAGCATCGTGAATGGCTGGGTGGGCCAGCAGATGGTTTTCAATTTCTTCTGCCGCGATTTTTTCGCCACCACGATTGATCTGATCTTTACTACGCCCTTCAACTACAATGTTACCTTCTGGCGTTAATCGAACTTCATCGCCGGTACGATAAAAGCCATCGGCGGTGAAGTTTTGCTGCAACTTCGAACAATCTTCGGCACCGAAATAACCGCGAATGGTGTATGGGCCACGCGTGATCAGGTGGCCAACATGTCCAGGAGCGACCGGTTGATCATGCTCATCAACCACCATTAATTCGTCATACAAACTCATTGGCCGCCCCTGAGTGCTAGCCACAATGTCATCGGTATCATCTAGCCGCGTGTAATTCACCAACCCTTCGGCCATACCAAACACTTGCTGCAGTTGACACCCCATGACCGGCTTAACGCGGCGGGCAGCGGATTCGCTCAGCTTGGCTCCGCCCACTTGCAATACCTGTAAACTTTGCCCCATTGTCCATTTGCCCTGCGTTCTTTGACGCGCAGCAGCCTCTAGCCACACCATCGCCAATGGCGGAACCAGTGCCGTGATATTCACCTTGTATTGCGCAATCAATGGAAAACAAAGATCAGGGGCACCGCTATCGGCCATCACCACACAACCTCCAGCCCACAATGTCCCTAAAACGCCAGGAGAACTGAGGGGAAAATTGTGAGCCAGTGGCAAAGCAGCCAGATAAACCGTGTGTTGAGTGAGATGACAAACATCCACACTGGCACGAATGCTGTAGAAATAATCATCATGGGTGCGCGGAATAAGTTTCGGAATGCCGGTAGTGCCTCCAGAAAGCTGCAGCAATGCCATGTCAGACGCTGTCAGATTGTGATCCGTTTGTTCCGCATCGACGGTATTGATAAAAAGAGACGCCAGGGTATGCGCTTTGCTAAGGCCGGGCGCGGTTATGTCTCCGGCGATAATAACCTGCTTGATAGCACCATCTTCTAATAGGGATGCCGCCATCGACTGATAGTCAAACGTACCGTGGCGGTCACTCCCAATATAAGCTTTGGCGTTGGTTTGCTGACAAAAGTTGCGGATCTCACTGCCGCGATGAGCAGGCAACGCCATAACAGGAATGACACCCAATTTAATCACCGCGAAGAATACCTCAATCGCTTCAACCCGATTAGGTAGCTGCACAACCACAATATCCCCAGCAGAAAAACCCGCCTGGCGCAATCCACAAGCCAATTGGTCCACCCGAGTTTTTAACTCGGCAAAGCTGCGCTGTTCCCAGTGTTGGTCAACAAGCGCACAGCGTTCGGGGTAGCGACGCGCATTGTCATCCACAATATCGCTCAATCGTTTGCCCGCCCATAAACCGGCTTCGCGGTATTGGCGTGCGATATCTTCCGGCCATGGCGTGTACTGACGTAAACTCATATGCAAACCCCCATCGCCTGTAACATGGTATTAAACTTGGCCCCAGTTTCAGCCAGTTCTTTTTCAGGACAAGAACCCGCCACCACCCCAGCACCGGCATACAGCCGAATTGCACAATCCTGGATCTGGGCACAGCGAATCGTGACCACCCATTCCCCATCACCAGCACTGTCACACCATCCGACCATACCGGTAAATAACCCCCGCTGATGTGGCTCAATATCCTTTATCGCCTGCTGCGCCTCGGCTTTTGGAAAGCCGCACACTGCTGGCGTTGGGTGCATCGCTAAGGCCAATTCCAGCGAAGAGGTATCGGTGTTTTTTAACTCACCTTCGATCACGGTCGACAAATGCCACATGGTTTCGGTCTGAATCAGTTCGGGTTGCTCAGGGATGTCCAGATCACGGCAAAATGGACGCAGTGCCTCTGCCACTGCCTCAATGACAATCGCATGCTCATAGCGATCCTTTTGAGATGCCAACAACTGCTGCGCCCGCTGGCGATCTTCTTGCGGATCGCTGCTACGCGGTTCAGAGCCAGCCAGTGGATTGGCGATAATTTTATTGCCGCGATGTGATAGCAGCAGCTCTGGACTGGCACCAATCAATGTCGCTGGCTTGCTCTGACCATCTTCTGCCGGAAAATCAACGGCAAAGGTATAGCCATGATGGTTTTTCGCTGCCAGGTTGTTTAACAACGCCTTCACATCTGGCCGTTGCTTACATGACACTTCCAGGGTGCGAGACAGCACCACCTTATCCAGCTCTCCGCGTGCAAAGCGGGTTAACGCATCTTTAACCCCCGCCATATAGTGCTCTGGTGCCGGATAAGCGCTAATGCTTTCGGCATCCACGGCCTTTACCGCTGTTAGCTGTGGTTTTACGGGCGTCTCCTCCCACTCGGATTGAATACTTACCCGCAGTAACGGCTTTTCGTTGGTATTAAAAGGGAGCGCCCCCACCACAATAGGCCGCTCAAAGCCAAGATCGCGTGCCAGCTTTAAGGACTCCGACGCCTGCTGAGACAAGTCTTGCATTCCCGCCACCAGGAGAGAGGCAAAGGGTGGCATGGCTAATAATGCCCTCTCCGGCGACGCGAAATACACCGACGACTCGGGCTGATATTGCTCCAGCAAGCGCGGAGAAGCGTGTAGCAGCGCAGCATGTGCAGAGCTACCATTCGAGCCGTTCAAGGTCGAATCAACAAAGGTTGTGTCTCTCATGATTATTCTCGTACCTGATCACAAAGTCGGTCCATCTTAGATCGTAATGATAATCATTATCAAGTATAAATAATTATTTTTTAATCTGTTCACTGAGCCTGTCGAAGTGCTCTCCTTTTCTGAGTGGGCTTCGACAAGCTCAGCCAACGGAGATTTGAGACTCAGCCAACGGAGGTTTGGGGCTCACTCAAAAGCGCGGGCTTAGCTGAAGGTGGCATTCAGTCAGCGCAGCTATGCGGTAAATATTCGCTATTTACTTTTCAAATGATAATCATTATCATCCACAAAATCTTATCACGAATGATTATCAATTGCGCTAATGGGGAAAAGGAAGACATTCACATTAGGCGTTAACACTTTAAGGCGTTCCTTGCGATAAAGAACGCCACAACATTGGGTGACCTATGAAGAAAGCATATCTATCTTTTTCTCAAAATAAACTGGCTATCAGAATCGCTGCAGCCCTTTCATTTCCGGCGATTTGCATTCCTGCGTTGGCGGCGGCTGAGTCAGACATCAACCAAGAAACCACGGAAGAAATGGTGGTTTGGGGTACGGAAGTATCATCATCGAGTGTCAAGCTGGACAGCGATATCATGGCCATTAAACAGGCAGACCATATCAGCGACCTATTGCGCCCTGTTCCTGGTGTCGATGTCGGCGGAGCCCACTCACTGAATCAACGAATCACTATTCGCAGCATGGATGATAAAGATCTGAAAATCACCATCGATGGCGCTAACCAGAATACCTACATGTATCACCACATGGGCAACTTGCAGATCCACGCAGACATTCTCAAATCCGCCGATATTGATGTCGGCAACAATTCGGTTGTCAATGGCGGGCTGGGTGGCGCTGTGCGCTTTGAAACCAAAGAAGCCAAAGAGCTTCTAAAGCCTGGATCGCAATTTGGAGGACGGGTGCAAGCCACTGTGTCTGACAATGCCAGTGACAGCCTTGCTGTAACCGGCTATGGCCAACTCAATGACAGCTTCGATTTTTTGGCCTATTACAATGTGGTTAGCCGCGATAACTACGACGTTGGCGATGGCAAAATCGTTGACCAAAATGGCGATGAAATCGAAGGAACCCATGGCGAAGTGCGCGGGCTGGAAGGCGACCTCGATGATTTTCTGGTCAAGTTTGGCTGGGATATCAGCCCCTCCCATCGCCTGTCCTTTGGTTATGAGTTTTATAAAGACGAGGGGGATTATAGCTACCGACCCGATATGGGATTGGCAACAGACATAGTGATTGCTGAAACCCTGGAAATTCCACTGACCTACCCAACCGAATTCACCCGTGACACCCTGACACTTAAATACTCAGGTCAGGTCGGCGCAACCGACATTAGCGCGAGCCTGTTTAAAAATATCAGTGAATTAAATCGGGATGAAAGTGGGCTGGCAAGCTGGCGACCACCCGCAGCCGGAGATGTCACGGGTGAAGCAACCAACACCGGCTTAAACCTGATGGCTGTCACCGATATCACGGCGTTGGGCGAACACAGCGTCACCTATGGCTTTGACATCATCAAATATGACACTGACTATCAATTCAAAGGGGCTGAAGGCTCCACGTCTTCTTCCGAAGAGGCAAAAAGCAGCGCCATTTATGTTGAAGATCGCTGGTTAGTTGGTGGTGGGTTTAGCGTTATCCCCGGCGTTCGGTATGAAGACTACACTATTGATAGCGCCGTTGTTGATGATAGCTTCAGCGACACCACGCTGGGCCTCGGTCTTGAATACGATGTAAATTCTGACTTGCTGCTGCATGCCAGTGCCACCCAACTGTTTAAAGGCCCGGAAATCGGCGAAACTTTCAGTGGTGCCGGTTTATATGACGTTCCCAATGAAGATATCGATGCGGAAACCGGTTTGAACACCGAAGTCGGCTTTGCCTATGAAGCACCAGTCTTGGGTGCAGAGCGCTTTTCGGTTGGCGTGACGCTGTTTGAAACCGAGATCAACGATTATATCTATGATTATGCCAGCCATCCCAGCGAAGAAATCCGTGCCTGGAAAGACAATGTGGGTGATCTAACGATTGACGGTTATGAGTTCTACGCCGGTTATGATATTGGCGGCTTGGCAGCTCTGGTTACCTATTCATCGGCAGAAACCGAACTGGATGCATTCGGTCAATATACTTTCCTGGAAGAAGAAAATGCCCGTTTAAATCTGGATGGTGCTCGCTTAAGCCGCGAACAAGGCGATACCTTAACTCTCAGCTTGGACTATACCTTTACTGCGATCGATACCACATTGCACTGGGATTTTATGGACGTTGATGATCTTGATGCTGGTCTGGTGCTGGATAGCACGGTTTCTGACAGCGCCAAAGAGGGCTATAAGGTGCACAACATCTCGGCCCGCTGGCAACCAGAGGGGAGCCTGGATGGTTTAGCTGTGACTTTGGGCGTCGACAATCTATTCGATGAATTCTATATCTCACAATCGTCACGCACCGGCACCTCTAATCACCCACTGTTTGGCACGCTCTATCTGGCGGATTTTGAACCAGGCAGGAATATTAAAATGACGGTGTCCTACGATTTCTAGCGCTGGTAGGCCTTTGGGTGGATAAGTAAAGCAGGTTCATTGCCACGAAAATCAAGGATGATTTTCGAGCTAAATTCGCGCCGGGAGCGCGTATTTAGCGTTGGCAATGGTTCTGATTTGCTTATCCACCCAAAGGCCAAATTGCCAATCGTTAGATCAATCTACGCAAGAAACCACTCACAACAAAGCAGGCCAATATGTATCGACTACTTATCCTTCTTTTATCTGTCATTACTTGGCTCCCAATAGCAGCGGCCCAGACACCACAAGCCAATACCCAACAAATAACGGATATTGCAGAACGCCAGGTTTTCGTGCCGACCAACATCCAACGAATTATCTTAGGCGAAGGACGCTTCTTAACGGCCCTTTCAGTGATCGATCCACAAATAGCCACCACCAAGATCGTCGGCATGCTCGGTGAAATGCAGCGTTATGACCCCGGAACATGGGAGCAGTTTCGCCGCGTAATGCCAAACATCGAGAAAATTCCGGTGATTGGCGGCAAAGGAGCCAACAGTTTCAGCGTTGAAAAGGCCATTGCCTTAAAACCAGACGTTGCGATTTTTGGGCTACAAAAAGGCCACGGCCCAACACTCAAAAATACGTCAATACTCGAAAAGCTGGAAGCAGCCAACATTCCCGTCGTATTCATCGATTTTCGCCAGAAGCCACTGGAACACACCACCCAAAGCATGGCTATTTTAGGCCGCTTATTGAGCAAGACCGAGCGAGCCGAACAATTCAACCGGCTATATCAGCAAGCACTCGATCAAGTTTTAGAGCCCCTTAGCCGGATCAAAACACCGAAACCCAAGGTTTTTTTGCATAGCCGCGTTGGGTTGTTCACCGAATGCTGCGAAACCATTGCCCATCAGATGTTTGCCGATTTTATTGACGCTGCCGGTGGCCACAACATGGGCCGCGATCTGCTGCCTGGCGATCATGGCATGGTCAACCTGGAATACCTGCTAGCCAACCAGCCTGACATCTATATCGGCACCGCCATCGGTCACTTCCAACAGAAAACTAGCGACGTTAACACCCTTATCAGTGGCGCTTTTATTTCAGAAGACATCGTGCAGCGCTCCTTGCACAAAGCCAGTCAAACACGCGGTTTTGACTATCTAAACGCTATAAAGCAGCAACGCATGCACAGCATCTGGCACCATTTCTATATATCGCCATTTAATGTCGTCGCGGTGCAAGTCATGGCCAAATGGTTCTACCCCGACACCTTCGCCCACCTTCAACCCGATGCGCTACTGACTCGCTTTCACCAGGACTTTCTACCTTTTGATCGGGATGGCGTCTATTGGGCAAGCCTACAGCCACAGCAGAGGCAACCATGAACAGCGCATCTATCACCGCTAACGGCACCACAGGCAACGAAAAAAGCCGGGGTAATCTAGCCCTGGAGTATCGTCAGCGTATGCGAAGGCGCAGTTTGCTATTGGTTGGGCTGCTTGGCTTAACCATTGTGAGCTTGGTCATCAATCTAACCTCGGGGCCAGCCAACCTTCCTTTTGCCACGCTTTGGCAGGCTGTCACCTCCCCCGAGCAGTTAAGCGGTGGAACAGCGGTTATCCTATGGGATATTCGCCTGCCGGTAGCCGTGTTGGCGATTTGTGTCGGGGCCGCTTTGGGGCTAGCGGGAGCAGAAATGCAAACCATGCTCAATAACCCACTAGCCAGCCCCTTCACGCTGGGCATTTCCGGTGCCGCCACCCTCGGGGCCGCTATTGCGATTGTATTTCAGCCATCATTCGGTGCTATTCCCTCACACTATGTCGAAGCGACTTTTGCTTTTATCGCCGCCGCCTTGGCCATCAGTTTGATCCTGTCATTGGCTCGATTTTATGGGGCCAGCGTCGGAGTGGTAGTGCTCTTCGGAATTACCCTGTATTTTGCAATGAACGCATTGATCTGGCTGCTGCAATACATATCTAACGACGATGCCATGACCCAGATTGTATTTTTCTCCATGGGCAGTCTATCACGTGCCACATGGCCAAAAATCATGCTGATCAGCGCCGTTTTAGTCATTAGCCTGCTCTTATCCATGCGCTATGCCGGTGCTATGACGGTTTTACGCAATGGCGAAGACCACGCCCGCAGTATTGGCATCAATGTAAAACGCCTGCGCCTGCAAGTGTTGTTAAAAGTGAGCTTGTTAACCGCTGTTGCGATCTGCTTTGTTGGCGAAATCGGCTTTATCGGATTGGTCGCGCCACATATTTCACGCATGCTGCTGGGCGAAAATCAACGGCTATATATGTTAGGCAGTGCCCTGGTCGGTGGTTTGCTGCTATCCATTGCCGCCATACTCAGCAAAGTGGTGATCGAGGGCGTAATTTTGCCGATTGGCATCGTCACCGCGATGATCGGCATTCCGCTCTTTTGTACCTTGGTGATAACCCGCGCGAGGACACTGTAACCATGTTATCGATTCAACAACTCCATGCCGGATACGGCCGCTTGGGCCAGCAAGACATCATCAAACAGCTATCACTACCCACTATACAAAACGGTACTATGGTCGCTGTTTTGGGGCCAAATGCCGTCGGCAAGTCGACCTTTTTAAAATCCCTATGCGGACTAGTGAAAGCCTCAGGCCGTGTCCAGCTCAATGAGCACCCTATTATCGAAATGGAACCCGGTCAGCGTGCCCGCATCGTATCCTACCTGCCTCAGAGTCTACCCCAGCCGGTGCGGCTATTAGCCTATGAATCGGTTGTA
>DFOV01000285.1 GCA_002376965.1 Gammaproteobacteria bacterium UBA3532 | reverse complement strand
AGAAACCCTGACTTAGGTGGTGGCAAAGTCCTATTGTACACAACCGATGGTACATTTATCGATGCGGCAAATGTTGGCAACTTGCCAGACATGGTGACTTTTGCCGGAGCGGATCGGCTGGTTGTGGCTAACGAAGGCGAGCCGGAAGATGATTATGCCGCCGACGCCCCTGGTTCAATCAGTATTATCTATTTAGGCGACGATAAGCTGGTTTCTGATGTCGTAACTCTGGGTTTTGAGGATGCGATGTTAAATGGTGATGTGCGCATCAAACCGGGCAGCGATGCTGCGCATGATTTGGAGCCAGAATACGTTACCATCAACGAGTCGATGACCAAAGCCTGGGTGACATTGCAAGAAAACAATGCGGTAGCTGTCGTCGATCTAGATAGCGAGTCTATCGAGAAAGTTATTGGGCTTGGCAAGGTCGAGTGGGCGACTCAAGCGGTTGATATTACAAAAGATGGCGTGGCTAACCCAATATTGGGTGTTCCAGCCAATATTTTTGCGCTCTACCAGCCGGACACCATAGCCTCTTATCATATCAATGGTAAAGACTACTATGTTACGGCTAATGAAGGTGATGATCGTGAATACGGCGACTTCACCGATGTTGAAAAAGCTAAAGACCTGGTCGATGCTAATGATGAGTCATTGCTATCTGAAGAGCTGCAACAGGCATTGCTCGATACGGATATGGAAAAGTTGGAAGTCTTCACTGATCTGGGGCTAGGTGCTGATGGACGTTATCATTCGCTATATATGGCGGGCACGCGTAGCTTTTCTATCTGGGATGAAAATGGCACGTTGGTTTTTGATAGTGGTGCTGAGTTTGAAACCTATCTGGCCAGTCAGTACGCGCTAAACTTTAATACCCGCGTTGATGATACCGACGATCCGGATGATATCGCTGAATTGGATGAAGACGGCATTCCTTATGAGATGTTTGGTGATACAGCTTTTTTCTGGGATGACGTTGATGCAAGAAGCCTTAAAAAAGGTGCTGAGCCAGAGGCATTGGCCGTACACCGCATCGATGATAAGGTATTTGCGTATATTGGTTTAGAGAAGCAGGGTGGCTTTTTTGTCTATGACATCACTGATCCTGCCAGCCCGAGCCGCGTTCAATATTACAACCGCATTCAGTATCATTCACTACCATCATTTGCCGGAGACTTAGCGCCGGAAGGCATGGTCGCATTTGAGCTAAATGGTGGGCATTACCTCGCTGTTGCGCATGAGCTTAGCTCGACGGTTAGCTTGTTTGAGCTGCGCTCTTCTGGTCGAGCGTCTAAAGTTGCGCAAGTGATGGTTGGTAGCTTTGGCGAAGGAGCGGCAGAAATCGTTGATTACGATGCTGTAGGATTGCAACTGTTTGTGACCAATGCTGAAACGAAGCGAGTCGATATTATCGATGTATCAAAGCCCCGCCAGGCTTATATTGCCGGGCATATCGACTTCTCCGAGCATGGAGATAGTTTGCAAAGCGTTTCTGTGTCAGACGGTGTGGTAGCTATCGCCGTAGAATAGCGTTAGTGCACGATGCTCCCTGGCTGGCGGCTGGATGTTTCTGCAGCAAACATCTGCCGCATGGATGCGGCAGTTGAGCCATCAAGGATGACTTCACGGCGTTTTGCGCAAGAAATGTCCAGCCGCCAGCCAGGGAGCATCATGTTAATAGTTGCTAAACTGTCAGCACCGCACTCAGTGGTAATTCGCCCTGGTACAATTCGGCGACTTCGCCAATGGTACTGGGGTGATTCAGGCAATAGACAATGGCATCAGCTGTGTCTTCTCGGGTAATAACTTGATTCTCTGGTTCCGCAGGCCTGAGGGTGGTAAAGCGGTGAGTGGCTTGTTCATTTAACAGCCGACCAGGGCGCAAAATCGTACATGGAATGCCACTATCGAGTAAGTATTGGTCGGCAAAACGCTTGGCGACATTGTAGGGCTTAATGCTCACCGGCCCCAGATCAGGATCGGCAGCTCCACGGGCGCTTACCATCACAAACTGGCGTATGTTGAACGTCTTTGCATAATCCACAGAGCGGCTGGCAGCCCAAAGATCAACCAGCAGGGTTTTATCGGCACCGGTTTTGGGGCCAGAACCGGCAGTGAACACAACTCTTTCACAACCAGTAAAGGCATGTCGAAAGTCGCCTTCTAAATCGGCGATCACCACTTCGGCGCCAAGCTCGGTGAAATAGCTCTGCTGGTCAGTATTACGGATCATTGCAACAACAGGTTTCCCCTGTGCTAGCAGTTTTTGGGCAACCATGCGGCCAATGGCTCCATTGGCACCAATGATGAGTATCTTTTTCACCGCTAATTTCCCCTAAGCATATTTTTTAGCAAAACATGTTTCCAAGCCAAACATGATCCCAAGCAGGCCATTTAGAACAGCGTATAAATAAAGGTCGCTAGCGCCGATTGCTGAGTTGCGACAACTAATGCACCTAGTAGCGCGAGAATGATTATGATGGGCAATAACCAAAATTTCTTGCGTACTTTCAAAAATGCCCATAGATCTTGTAAAAACTCTAACATCAGAATGGATTCTCCAACTTTTCTTTATTCATATCATCTTCGCGCTTAATAAAGTATGACGAGGACTTTTTATCCAAATAATTCTTATATTGTAGTTTGCGTCGTAGCCTCATGAAAAAGCCGATAGGGGTTAACAGAATGAAAAAGGTGAACCCCAATATAATACGTGTATTGATCCAGCCCAGAATGCCGCCAACAAACATCCA
>DFOV01000345.1:6069-10254 GCA_002376965.1 Gammaproteobacteria bacterium UBA3532 | reverse complement strand
TGGTTTGTTGGGCGAATCGACAACCCGCAAAATAAGCAAGTTGAGCGTCTGTTTCATGTCCACACCTCTAATATCGGTGATATTACACTTCTCCTTATTAAAGATGGAGAGGTGAAGTATCTTCGCTCGACGGGTTACAAAGAGCCGGTTATCCACCGGCCAATGCATCACCGCGAGTTCGTTTTTCCTTTAAGCTTTGAACCTCATACCGAGTACCAGGTTGTGATGCGGGTTGAAAGTCATAACCCGATCCAGTTGCCTATAACGCTGTGGCACCCCAAGGCATTTTATGCAGCAGATGCTTGGAATGTATTTTATTGGGGAGCCTTTTTCGGTTTAATGGCGGTAATGGTACTTTACAACGCATTTTTAGGCGTTGCGACACGCGTACCGATGTATGGGTACTACGTTGGCTTTGCAACCTGTATTTGTGCCAGTCAGCTGTTTATTCATGGGATACCCACCCAGTTTTTTTCCAAAGGTGGCCTGATTCAACCAAGTTCGTGGCTACCTTTGAGTATTTTTGGTGCCATTATTGGGGCGTCGCTGTTTTCCAATCAATTTTTTCGTTTACGGCGTGGTGAAGACTGGCGCTTTTGGTTGAATATTGTTAATGCCTCATTGGCTGGCCTTGGGGTCTTGCTTCTTATTATCTTGCCTTATCAATGGTCATTGATGTTCGCTGGAATGCTGGTGATGGCTGCCTCTGTCGCTGCTCTGGTTATTGGCGTAACCAAGTGGCGTGCCACCGGGTTGCCTGCGCTTTATTTTACTACTGCATGGGTTACCCTCGTTTTTGGTTCTATAGTTTTACTGTTAAGCCGATTTGGTTATTTGCCTCGGAACGGTTTGACAGAGCACGCTATGCGCTTTGGGGCGGTAATGGATGTAACCTTGCTTTCTCTAGCTCTGGCTTCTCAGATAAACCAAGAGAAAAAGCAGCGCATTATTGCCCAGGAGCAGGCTTTAAGTTATGAGCGAGAGGCGCGTGAAGCACAGTATAAAGCGCTGGAGCTGGAGCGAAAATCAGCTCTGGAGCTAGAAAAACTGGTAAATGAACGGACGGCAGATTTAAATCGCGCGTTGGCCAAACTGGATAAATCCGATAAAGCGAAAAACAAATTTCTGGCTGCAATCAGTCATGACCTGCGTCAGCCTATGCAAGCCATTCATCTAATGGTCGCATCCTTGCGAAAACGGAAAAGTAGTGATGACCGGTTATTAGAGCCGCTGCAACAGTCAGTTGAGCAGCTAAGCCAGATGTTTACTGGTCTACTTGATTACACCAGCCTGGAAAGCGGCCATGTGAAGCCGCAGCTTGTTGATATTGATATATTGTCATTGCTTAATGACGTGGTGACCGAGCAGCGAGATCATATAATCCAAGCGCGTCAGGAAGTGAAAGTACGTGGCAAGTCGACTTATATTCATAGTGATTCAGTTTTGCTTGGGCGAATAATACGCAATCTGGTCGTGAATGTGCAGCGACATGCCGGGCCTTGTCGGATGATTGCGGCAGTCAGGCGTTATCAGCAACACTGCGTATTAGAGATCATGGATAACGGCATTGGTATTCCAGAGGATAAGCTGGATAAGATTTTTGAAGACTACTTCCGAGTAAATAATGAATCGCGGCACAGTGAAACGGGTCTCGGGTTAGGGCTTGGCATTGTGAAGCGTTTGAGTACGTACTTAAACATTGATCTGAAAATTCGTTCAGTTGAGGGCCAGGGTACTCGTTTCACTCTGACAATACCTTATGGCAGTGAGCCTGCTGAAAAAGCGGAGAGTAACTCGTCACTGCTGTCAGCATCAGGAGAGCGAATTGCTATCATTGACGATGACAAAAGCATTACGACGGCATTGGTTGAGTTCTTAGCCGAACATGGATACCTCGTTCGCTCGTTTAACACCATTGAAGACTTCTTCTTTCACCTGATCCATCAGCATTGGCAGCCTCAGTTATTAATATGTGATATCAATCTGGGCGGTCAACGCAACTTCTTTGACTTATTGGAAGGCTATAAAAAGCGTCAATTACCACAGGTACCTATACTGGCAATATCAGGAGAAACTGATCCTGCAGTGCAGGAGCGCTTGGCTGCAGAAGACATCCCGCTGCTGCGAAAACCGGTCAAACCCGCCAAGCTACTGATGGCTATTAATCACATTTTGCTTTAAATGGCGTGTTTTACTAGGCACTAGTTTCAGCGGAAAGCGTAAGGCGAAAGCAAACACCGCTTTGATCATCTAAGTTTTGCGCTGTTAATGTTGCTTGGTGAAAGTCGCTGATAAGGCGGGCAATATATAGCCCCAACCCTAGATGGGGCGCTTCGCTCTTCGCCTCACTCCGAACCGATACCATTGAATCAAAGAGCCGGTGCTGCATGGTATCCGGTAGCAGCGGTCCCTGATTAATCACCTCGATACTTACATTATGACTCGCTAAAGAGTATGACCTAATTCTAATTGGGGTATCGAGGCGGGCAAATTCCACTGCGTTTGAAATTAGCTTGTCCAATAGTTGTGCGATAAGCTCAGGGCAGCCGTGAATGGTGATTTCCTTAGGGGCTGTCTCAAGTAAGAAACGTTGTTGAGGATATATAGCTCGATAACCCTCAATACAGCCTTCAAGCAATACTGATAGTTGAAAGTACTCTTTTTCTGTCTTTTGTAAAATCTGCTCCAGCCGAGTTGCTTCACCCATATTGGTCAGAATATGATTTAGCCGCTTGATGCCGTCTTGAGCGCGGTCAATGTAGATCTGAGACTCTTCGGAAACCTTTGTCAATTGGAGGTTGTCGAGGGATGAAGATACGACTGCAATGGGTGTTCGTATTTCATGAGACAGCCGTTTCGCCATATTTTCCAAGTAATGATTGTACTCTGACAGTCGCTGTACGATAGATGAAAAGCTGCGCGATAAGTCGCCAATTTCATCTCCCGCTCGAAACGAGGTTATAGAATGGCGAACCCGTCCTTGCTCATCGATGGCATTTTCTGCTAAATCGCGTAAGCGCCTGATGCGGCTTGAAATATTAGTGGCAAATAGCAGTAAGGCAATGCAGCCAACGAGCATAATGATCAGAAAAAGGTTGATGAGTTTTTCCAGCGCATGATTACGCAAACTACGTATACCATTAGTCGTTTCCTCCACGACTACCGCCCCCATGACATCCTGATCGATCCAAATAGGGTGTGAGGCTGCTAAGATCACCGCAGCTTTATCTTTAGAAAGTCGCCACTGGGTCGCGACATCTCCCTCAAGGCTCGATTTTACTGCCTTCCCATCTAAGCGAGAGCTGTTTTCTAATCCATCAATGAAGTTCGTTGGTGGAGGGGTTAGCAGTTTGGTGTAAAGTGGTTCAAGCCAACGGCGCAGCCCCTCTGAATTATTTGTAGGCTTATTCGGGGATGTCCAGTCACCATTCGATTGATGAATGTCTCCCGCTTTCGCCAGTACCCGTCCATGCTTGTCGATTACCCATATGCGTGATGCGCTGTGGCCAAGCCCTTTGATGATCTGTTCTATTTCCGGTGATGGAACGGCTATGGTGCCGAGAGTGTCTGTGGAACTTGTCGGGGCTGTGCCGACAATACTGGTGAGTGTTGGTGTTGTGCCGTGTTCATCCACATCATAGAAGGTAAACGCCAGTTTTTGGCTGATCAGCTGGCGATGGATACGTAGTTCAATTCGATAGCCTGGTGCGGTTTTTAGCCAATATCCCTGAATCTTCTTTTCTAGCTGATAGGTTGGCGCTGATGTCTCTGCCTGGTAATAGCCATTGATCCAGCCCGAGTCGTGGGTGGCTATAATATAGCGATGGAACTTACCCTCGGGCGATAGCAAACCAATAACCAGTCGATCGCTAGATTCAAACGATCGGTTAGTCGCTGATCGAAAAACCAAGCTATCGTCATTGACATCAAAAAGGGCATATATGTAGTTTTGGTATTGTCCCAGTACATGCTCGAAGCTTAGACTTTGGGGCGTATCTTGAGTATCCTGGCGGTATTCTTCTCGGTAGTATATGCGTTTTTCGTTGAGGGTTTTCCAATCGGCAAACTGACCGTCTAACTGAACCGGATCCGCTAAGGGGTAGGCATACAAGTCGCGCCCGCGCTCAATACTGTCGCGAAAGCTGGCGTTTTGTAGAAATAGGGCCGGTCGTTCATGAAGTGCCG
>DFOV01000345.1:0-5768 GCA_002376965.1 Gammaproteobacteria bacterium UBA3532 | reverse complement strand
GAAGTGCCGCGGCCACGGCTCCAGCTGTGCCGATAAGATTTTTCTCCTGTCCCCGCCGCAGGTAGCTTTCCATTTCGCCGATGTACTGATAGCCAAGCCAAGGGACAGAAAGCAAAAAGCCGGTAATAATTAATACCTTAAAGCGAATACCTACTTTAACTCTGATCATGCTTCCAGCGATATCCTAAGCCGTAAACGGTATCTATGGCGTTAAAATGTGGATCAATTGCCATAAACTTTTTACGTATGCGCTTAATGTGGGAGGTGATGGTGCTGTCGTCGACGACCATATTGGACTCCTGCATCAGGTGATCACGGGATTTAACGTGGCCAGCATGTTTCGCTAATGAGTAAACCATCCAGAATTCAGTCAACGATAGGCCAACATTTCTTTGCTGCCAAGTCGCGCTCATTCTTTCGGTGTTCATACTTAGCTGATCAACGTAGATCTCATCTTGCTTGGTTGCAGGTTTGTCCAGCGCATCAATTCGACGAAAAATAGCTGATACCCGAGCGATCAGGTGCATTAAGCTGATGTCTTTGGTCAGGTAGTCATCGGCTCCCATACGCAGGCCGCACACGGTATCGATGTCGTTGTCTCGGGCAGTTAAAAACATAATGGGTAGTGTTGGGGACTGCTGGCGTAAAGACTGACAAAGGTGAAAGCCGCCATCCATTTCTTCGCCAAGACCAATATCGACAATGGCCAGGTCGGGAAGGCGCACAGCGAATGCTTTTTCTGCACTAGGCCTGTCGGCATAGGTATTGACCTGATATCCCTGCTTTTTCAGAGCATCGGCATAGTTTTCACGAATGGCTTCTTCATCTTCAATAATGGCAATGCGTCGGTTCATAGTCCAAGTAAACCCTTATTCAATCGTAGAGCAAAGACTATACGACAAGTTAGGATTAAACAATGCCTGCTGTTGGTCATTAGTTTCTGGTGCAAATATCTGCCGTAGGGATGCGGCAGTTAAGTCATCAGGGATGATTTCACGACGTTTTGCATGGGAAACTTATGCCCAACAGCAGGCATTTACACTATTTCAGTTACTCAGCCTCATCCATTCCATGGCCCTTATTAGAAAATGCCATATTGATGCCATATTTGAGCCTGAGCTTGCCTCTTTCTTGGCCGTGTTTTGTTGGAATTGCTTGTTTTAATAGGTATCAAGCAAGCAGGTTACGGGTCACCCACTTCACCTCCTAACATTCTGTAGCCTGTTTGCGCCTATCACTTAACAGGAGAATGATGATGCAAAAAGTAACGAAGATTCTATTAAGCGGCTTATTTTTTTCTAGTGTCGTAAGCGCAGGGGAGATTGAACCAACCACTATGTCTGAAGCACAAATAATGCCTTCGGTTCAGCCTCTTCAAGCGCATGCTCCTATCGAGCTTGCCAGCAGCAAGGTTGACCTTCTGTTGGCGCCGGTGCCGTTTCGCTCCAACTCCTTTGCCATAGAGGCAGAATACCGACAACAGCTAGAGCAGTGGGCCAGTTTGATGAAGGCACAGCCGCAACTGCAGTTAACGCTAGGTGGTTATGCCGACGCGCGTGGCGATAAAGAATATAATCAGCGACTATCTGAAAAACGCGTGGCCAGCGTAGTTGAGCTTTTCATTGACGAAGGCATTGCTCCCGAGCGGATTTTGACCGCTGCGTATGGCGAGTCTGAGGCTGAGGCGAGTGAACATGATAGCGATGGACTGTTTTTCGAACGCAAGGTGACATTGAAATTGCAGGCTCTACGATCTTCCGCGGTTAAAAATGCTCACGTATCGCTTTAGCCTGTGTTTTGTGGTGGGAAGCTATTCTGCCGTCGAGAGCTAGTCCGTCGAGGATAGTTGGGACGGTGCAAGGCTTTCCCCTGCATTTTGCAATGTTCGGGTCTATAATTTGATATTATTTGCTTCAATGGCTCGTCATGACGGATTACCCCACCAATGATAAGCAGTGTATAGAGCAGGCCCTGCGTCAAATTCAGGCCCACATTGCCGACAATCACTACTCGCATGCCATAGCTACCGGCCTGAATATATTAGATCAGTTGGGCTTGGCATTTGATAGCGGCCCGAGGAATATGGAGTTTTCGCGTCG
The DNA here is from genome assembly GCA_002376965.1 of Gammaproteobacteria bacterium UBA3532. Lineage (GTDB taxonomy): Bacteria > Pseudomonadota > Gammaproteobacteria > Enterobacterales > UBA3532 > UBA3532. The sequence goes on along the minus strand of DFOV01000345.1, from coordinate 3,669 downwards.
ATTCAAGAAGCTCGGTAGCTATTTCGCCGAACACGGCGTATCCACACTTGCTCAGCACCCACCAATGCAGGAAGAGCGTTTTAAACACCAATTGCTGGTAATTGCGTTACTCTTTCATCCCACCCGGGTGGTTCAGCCTGAGTTACATCAAAGTTTGACATTGCATGGCGCAGAAACAGTGATTGAGCACGGTATGATGCCACAAGCGACAATTGTCTTTGTTGAGCTGGCAACCTTGGTAGGGGCAGAGGGGCACGACTACACCTTGGCCCAGAAGCTCTTTGATTTAGCAACGCACTTGGCTATGTTTTTCAATGATGATGCTCAGCTCACTTATTGCCGAGTGGTTTATGGGGCAAGGCTGCTGCCGTGGTTGGCACCCATGAGCGGCTTGGCTGATCAATTGCTCGAAAATGCGACTTTTAACGGAACGATGCTACCTGGAACGGCATATAACATGGCCTTGAGTTGCCTGGGACTGGTTTATGTTACGTCAAGCCTGGAAAGCCTGCTCCAGGTGTTGGAGCGGGTTTCGCTGGTTTGTAACAGCCAGCCTCGAGCAAGAGGACTACTTAAGCTGATACAGTGTTTTGCTACCGCTCTGAAAGATAGTAGTTCTGAATTACTGCGATTAAAGCCACCTCGCGATGATCCGACACAACAAGCACTCTATTGGGTGTTGCTAGCGCAATATCATTTCATCCAGCGTGATATGGAAAAGTCGAGATTAGCGGTTAACCAGGCACTGTCTTTGGCTGACTACTTTCAGGGCACATCAGTAGCCATTGAATTGGAATTTATTAAAGCGATTACGGCATTAGTTGTTGCTGACAAAGCCGCATGGGAGCAAGTTGAATCTGCCGCTCAGGATTGCGAGAGTACTATCGATCTCTTTGGGGTGTGGTGTTGTAGTTGTTCGCAGAATTTCTCTGCTCGGCTATTGATGATTGATGCCGAGCTGGCCCTTGTTCGCCAAAATGACGCTGAAGCGCTACAGCTCTATGCTGAATGCAGTGAGCGGGCTATGGTTGATGGTGCGCCAGCGCTGGCTCTGTTGGCGTGTCTCCGCGGGCAGTCTTTGGCTAGGCAAAGGCAACAGGAAATGAATGCGGATGGCTTTTTATTCAATGGCCTTAGCGTTGCTCAGCAATGGGGGGCCGAAGCGTATAGCCATCAGCTGTGGCTGGATGCCAAAGGGCGGACGCACTTGGTCTTGTCAAAGCCTTGGTGCGACCATCGTCAAGAGGAAAAAGTGACTGACGAGGTAAACCAGTTGATAATGCAGCGTCAGCAGCTGGAGCAAGCTAGCGAAGCTAAGTCGCGGTTTCTGGCTAAAATGAGTCATGAAATTCGCACGCCTATGAATGCTGTTATCGGGCTTACACGGTTGGCGATGAAGCATGCTGATGACAGCCGCATAAAAGGTTACTTAAGCAAAATTGCAGGCTCGTCTGAGGCCATGTTGCATATCGTTGATGATATTCTCGACTTCTCTAAGATTGAAGCGGGCAAAATGACCATTGAGCATAGTCCGTTTATGCTGGAAGACTGTATCCATCAGGCGGCAAGCATGCTGAATTTGAAAGCTCAAGAAAAAGGCATCGATCTGATAACCCGTTTTGCGCCTGGTTTGTCGCGCCAGGTGATTGGTGATTCGCTACGCTTGCAGCAGATAATGACTAATTTGGTGGCTAATGCGGTGAAGTTCACCGAGCAAGGGTATGTATTGATCGATGTATTACCCGTTAATCAGCTACAAAACAGTAAGACGAATCTGCAGGTTAGGATAACGGATACTGGCTGCGGCATGACCGAAGAACAGCAGCGTAAGCTGTTCATGTCCTTTACCCAGGTCGATGATTCTACGACCAGAAAATACGGCGGCACGGGGCTTGGGCTTATCATTTGCAAACAGTTGTGCGAATTGATGGGAGGAAATATTGGCTTGGTAAGTCAGTATGGAGAAGGAACTACGTTTTATTTCAATGTTGCTCTCGAACCTGTTGACCATTCTGAGCCTGTTATACCGCAACGAGCATCTTCTGCGGATAGCGCCGTGGCATTGATCGATGGACACCGGCTATCAGCGCAAGTAATTGAGCAGACACTTACGTCATCAGGCCATCACACCACCACTTATTGCCAGCCTGATGACTTCTTTTCTCTGATGGAACGCGAGAGTGGTGTGCTGCCGGACATTCTGTTTTTACACCTAAGTCATATCGGGCTATCAAACCTTGGTTGGATAAAGTCATTGAATTCGCTGAGTGAGAAGGGGACTAGAGTATTTTTTATCGGCAATGAGGACGAGCACAGCCGCTTTAAGCCCTTTGATGGGCCGAACAAGAGTTGGTATTTTCTTAGTTGGCCATTGCATTATGGCGAGATGTTCGACCTAATACGTGCCAAGAACCACGGTCAGCTCTGCTCCGAACGAAATGTAGAGCAAGGCATTCCTGATTTCAGCCAATACCATCTACTGGTTGTTGAAGACAACGAAACCAATCGAGAAGTCATATTAGGTCTGTTAAGCGACTTTCGTGTACGCGTAGATGTGGTTGAAAACGGACTCCTGGCATTAGAACGGGTAAAAATACAACGTTATGATCTCATTTTAATGGATATACAAATGCCAGTGATGGATGGCCTGACAGCTGTCAGAAAAATGCGCCAGGACTTTATGCTCGATACTCCGGTGGTTGCTATGACAGCCCATGCCATGAAAGGGGATGCTGAAAAAAGCCTGAATGCTGGTATGAATGAACATATCACCAAACCGCTAAACCCAGATATAGTGACCGCTACTTTGCTTAAATACTTGGAGCCACTATCTTCTCGCAGCCCTACTGAAAATAATACTCAGCCAAACGAAGAGTCGTCGCTTATAAAGCGTATCACTATGTTTGAAAATCTGGATGTGGAGGGGGCTATCAAGGCACTGGGGGATAAGCCAAGTGTTTATGAACGGCTTATTCGCAGCTTCGGTGAAAATCGGACGCTGGAACAGGATATTCATCAAGCGCTGGATGCTGGTGATTGGGAGAAACTGTATCGAATTGCCCACACCCTGAAAACATCTGCCAATTATATTGGTGCTACACAGCTAAGCGCTCAGGCCAAAGATCTGGAAGGCCTCGCTCGTGCTCGTCAAGACCTCTCATCCGCTGCCATACTGGGGCGACATATCGGTCGTCAAGCGACAACGTTGGTAACGCAAATTACTATCTTGATCGCCTCAGAGTCGACACTGGTTGAATCCATGACCTTTGATAACAGTGAAGTACTACAGTCACTGTATCAACTCGAATTGTTGGCGGAAGAAAATGATACCCTGGCGGAAGACGTAGCAGAAAAGCTCTATAAGCAGTGCTTAGCAAGTCAATATAAAGAGCAGGCCGAAACGATCTACCGATTAATGGCTGATTATGAATTTGAACAAGGTTGTTCGGCTGTGAAAGCAATGTTAGAACAAGTGGCTAAAAGCAGCCTCTAGCTCAAGAGTAAAATAGTCAATATTTATAAGAGGGTGGTAGTGCTTCGCGGGGAATTTCTTTTAAAAAGCGCTCTGCATATTCTGGTCGCGGAAGCCAGCATTGCTCTGTCTTGCCAAACCAGCGATAGCGCCTTTGGCCGATCATGTCATACCCCCAGTCGCGAATAAACGGCGGT
>DFOV01000319.1 GCA_002376965.1 Gammaproteobacteria bacterium UBA3532 | reverse complement strand
GGGGCTATTGCTCAGCCAGAGAGTGGTCCACTCGCAGAGATGGCTACCCATGCGGGGTCCGCATGGGAATTTTTCGTACATGGGTTACTATCAGTGCCGGTATTGCTAACCCTTATAGGGGCTGTTCTAGCTTGGGTGGGCTATGTAGTTAGACCTGAGTTACCGCAAAAAATGGCTACTTTATTCGGGTTCATTTATGTCCCCCTCACTCGCAAATACTATTTTGATGAGTTGTATCAGTTGGTATTTGCTAAGGGCGCCTTACTAAAAGGTCGGATTTTTTCCGACTATGGTGATCGTTGGGTTATTGATGGCGTGATGGTTAACGGTTCTGCCAGGTTTTTTGGGCAGCTCTCTGAAAGGCTGCGTTGGGCACAGAGTGGCTATATCTATCATTATGCATTTTCGATGATGGTCGGCTTGTTAGGCTGCGTCATCTGGCTACTATTTTTCAGTTAAGCGGGGTTTAAGGAATATATATGGGCATTAATTTTCCCTTGCTGAGTTTACTGATTTGGCTGCCGGTGTTAGGTGGCGGTGCTGTTGTACTTTTTGGAAAGCAGCGCGATGAGCTTGCAAAGTTGCTGGCGTTATTAACCTCGTTGATGGTGATTGGTTTCTGTATCCCTTTGCTCTATTTATTCGATAGCCAGAGCGCTGGTTATCAATTTGTTGAACAAGCCGCCTGGATACCATCTTTAAATATCGAATATGCTCTGGGAGTTGATGGCTTTTCTACACCACTAATTGCTTTAACTTGCTTTATTAATCTGATTGTTATTATCGGAGCATGGGCCAATGTGTCGTACAAGCTGAATCACTATTTAGGTGCTTTTTTAGTGCTCTCAGGGCTAATGAATGGTGTTTTTGCAGCGACTGATACCATGTTGTTTTACGTGTTCTGGGAGGCAATGCTGGTGCCGATGTTCCTGATTGTCGGCGTTTGGGGTGGACCCAATCGGATCTATGCCAGTATGAAATTTTTCATCTATACCTTCCTCGGCTCTATCTTTATGCTCGTTGCGCTAATTTATGTATATCTAAAAGCGGGAACATTTTCGATTCCCATTATGGCAAATACGCAATTAAACCTCGACGAGCAATCACTAATATTTGTCGCGCTGGTATTGGCTTTTGCTATCAAAGTACCAATGTGGCCAGTACACACCTGGTTGCCAGATGCTCATGTTCAAGCACCTACCGGTGGCTCGGTTGTGCTTGCGGCTATCATGCTGAAAATGGGAACCTATGGTTTGCTCCGTTTTGGTATCCCGTTTGCCCCTGATGCGGCGAGAGAGTTTGCATGGGTACTCATCGTATTGTCTCTGGTTGCGGTGGTATATATTGGACTCGTGGCACTGGTTCAAAAGGACATGAAAAAGCTGATTGCATACTCATCCATCGCCCATATGGGTTTTGTGACACTGGGCTTCTTTTTGCCATTTATTATCGGTTTCAATCCAGAGGCTGAAGGAGTATCAAGTACGCACTTGCTAGCAGTGCAAGGTGGTTTAGTGCAAACCATTTCCCACGGCTTTATATCTGGCGCGATGTTTATGTGTGTTGGTGTGCTTTATGACCGGCTGCATAGCCGCGAAATAGGTGATTACGGCGGGGTAGCTAATGTCATGCCTAAGTTTGCGGCGTTATTCTTACTGTTTTCTATGGCCAATGCCGGATTGCCAGCCACTTCAGGGTTTGTTGGTGAGTTCATGGTCATTATCGCTGCTTTTCAAGGGCACTTTATGATCGCTTTTCTTGCGGCAACAACCTTGATCTTAGGCGCTGCCTATACGCTCTGGATGTATAAGCGCGTTGTGTTTGGAGATGTAACCAATGCCAAGGTTGCAGCACTTAAAGAGGCATCACCAAGGGAGCTGGGACTGCTGTTAGTGATGGCTTTCATGGTCCTGCTTTTTGGACTTTGGCCTAGTCCGCTCATTGAAATGATGAATACAACAGCAGAGCAGTTTATAAGTTGTGGCATGCAATCGAAAATAGAGTTGGTTATCGGAGGGTGCCGCTAATGACTTGGAATACGCTGACACCATTAGTGCCTGAAATATTTCTGTTCACGATGCTATGTGTCATTTTAGTGGTTGATGCATTTTCAACCGACCGCCAGCGAGTAGTGACCTTTGTATTATCGATTCTTACATTGTTAGGCACGCTATTCTTGGTTATGCAAAATGCTGAGGTGCGTGAGCAAACAATACTCTCTGGCACATTTGTTGTGGATTCTCTGGGCAGTGGGGTTAAAGCTATCCTGATTGCCTTTGTATTTTTAATCATTGTCTATTCCCGACGTTACGTCCTAGATCGCCAGTTTCGCCAAGGAGAATATTTAATCCTAATCTTGTTTAGCTTGCTGGGCATGATGGTTATCAGCTCGGCTGGTCACTTCGTATCTCTCTATTTGGGTTTGGAGTTGATGTCTTTGCCTCTTTATGCCCTGACAGCTATGCGACGAGATTGCCCGTACGCATCCGAAGCTGCTATGAAATATTTCTTTCTGGGTGCTATGGCTTCAGCCTTCCTATTATTCGGAATGTCTTTGCTCTATGGTGTTTCAGGATCACTGGAGCTTAGTGCCATCTCTGCAGAGTTGGTCAATGGTGAGGCATCACGGTTGATATGGTTGCTTGGGGTGGTCTTTATCGCCATCGGTATTGCATTTAAATTCGGTTTGGTGCCTTTTCATATGTGGGTACCGGATGTGTATCAAGGTGCACCAACAAGTATCGCAATGCTGATTTCATCAGCACC
>DFOV01000293.1 GCA_002376965.1 Gammaproteobacteria bacterium UBA3532 | reverse complement strand
AAAAAAGGCCATGGAAGAAATGCAGCGCTATCCCGAAAATGCCGAACAACTCGAATATATCTACAGCGACATACTCCGCTCTGACCGCACCCATGTTGCAGAACATATCGCTGCAGGCATTGGCTCATACATCAACGAAGAAAACATCTACACCTACGAAGGTATTCTCTCAGAACTGCCCCCCAACAGCCGCGTCGCTCAAAAACTCAATCAGGCCATTCAAGGCTATCGTGCCCGTCAACCACATTAAGGACAAACTATGAACGCCAAGCAGGTTATCGAATTCTGGTTTGAAGAACTCCAGCCAAAACAGTGGTGGATGAAAGATGCCGAGCTGGATCAACTCATCAAACGACGCTTTGGAGATCTACACGCCCAAGCCTGCCAATGTGAACTATGGGAATGGCGCGACACGCCACAAGGAAGACTGGCTGAGATCATCGTGCTCGATCAATTTTCGCGCAATATCTACCGAGACACGCCAAAAGCATTCGCCAGCGATCCGCTCGCTCTTGCCCTGTCCCAACAAGCCGTGCAAGCCAAAGACGATCAATCACTCAACCAGCAACAACGCGCATTTTTGTACATGCCTTATATGCACAGCGAATCTGCCAGCATTCATGGACAAGCGGTACAACTATTTACTGATCTAGGCAATCCCGACAACCTGGAATTCGAACACAAACACAAAGCCATTATCGATCGCTTTGGCCGCTACCCCCACCGCAATGCCATCTTAGGCCGCGCTTCTACAGATGAAGAAATTGCGTTTTTAAAAGAGCCTGGATCGAGTTTTTAACACGGAATAAATCCAACAAACCTGAGGCCCTGGCTCATAGGGGTTAATACCTTACTATCAGAAATGTGACGCGGATGGAACCGCGTCCAAGCATATAGGGATATATTCACTGCGTTTTCTGATAGTAAGGTATTAGCCCCTATGAGCCTACCAGCGCCTCACGTAACCCAGACCAGCGTTCGACTCGCCGCTCGACAGCCGCTCGCCAAACCATCTCACTCGACCAAACAGAACACTGCTGTTTCGCCCGCGTCACCCCGGTATAAATCAACTCGCGGGTTAATAAATCATGGTCATTATCTGGCAGCACCAATGCCACATGGCCAAACTCTGAGCCTTGGGTTTTGTGGATGGTCATGGCATAAACCGTCATCACTTTGGGCAGCCGCGCCGTTAACAACCAGCGAGTGCCTTCTGGTGTTGGAAATGCCGCCATTAACCGCCCCTGATAACGCCACACCAAGCCGATATCACCATTAAACAATCCCAATCCATAGTGATTCTCCGTCACCATAATCGGGCGACCGTGATAGAAAGTATGATCGCCATGCATCAGTCCCAACTCACGCAGCCGCGATTCAACCAGTAGATTCAGGCTTTCAACGCCCTGCTCCCCCACGCGCATTGCCGCTAAGATACGGAACTGCTCCAATTGCGCAAATGCGTCTTCTACCCTTTCGCAGCGAAATATCGGCGCATAATAGTGCTTAATCAAGGGTTTCAACCAATCTTCGACGGTCTGCTCAGGTGAACACAATGCCAATGAATCTGGGTTATCGCTCAGCGCGTTCCAGCTAGCAACGGCCTCACCCTGAATAATGGCTTGAGCTAGAAGTCCTATCCCCCCGCCACTGGCAAAGCGATGGCTAACCATCAAACGCGTGCAATAATCCAAAGGCTCGTCACTTGGATTAATCTCCAATGGCATCAGCTGCTCGATAGTCTGAACATTTTCCTTCGAGAATGCAGTTTGGGCGTAGGGCGCCAGATCGGCTAACACAGACCCCGCTGCTACCGATGGCAGCTGATCACTATCGCCCAGCATAATGACCCTTGCCTGTGGCGGTAGCGCGCGAAACAAACGCACCATCATTGGCAAATCAACCATCGACACTTCATCAACCACCAACACATCCAGCATCAATGGATTGCCCTGATGATGGCGATATTCGTAACTATTCGGAATCACACCCAGCAAGCGATGCAATGTCGACGCCTCGGCAGGAATAGCATCTAGCCACTGATTGGGCAATGACGATTGCAAACGGGCTTTCGCCCCCATAATGCTTTCGGACAAGCGTTGGGCGGCCTTACCCGTTGGTGCCGCCAAGGTGATATGCGGCGCATGCTCGGCCAAAGCCACTAGCGCGACTAATAACTTCGTTACCGTGGTTGTCTTACCCGTGCCAGGCCCACCAACAATAATACTTAACGACTTATCCAGCGCATTCGCCACCGCCACTTGCTGCCAATCAATATCGTTTTGTTGCGAGTTCGGTGGAAACAAGGTTTGCAACACATCTTGCGCCTTATCAATCTCAACATTGGCGCTCTGGCATTGCAAACGCTGCTGAATATGCCCAGCCAATGCCGTTTCAAACTGCCAATAGCGGCGTAAATAAAGCCGAGGAGCATCAAAAACAATCAGCGCATCGTCGTTTTTCGAAATGGGTAGGCTGCCGAGCAAGGCACAGATGTTTGCATAATCAGGAAAGGTATAACCAGGATTATCGTTATCACTCTCGCGTTGCCACCAATGGGCTTCAGCAACAAAGCGCAAATCCAAACAGCTATGGCCATTGCGTAATGCATAGCTAAGCGCTAGTAGCACATGATAAAAAACATCGCTATCCGCTGACGAACGCATTGGATATTGCCTGCTGACATCACGCGCCACAAAATAATCAATCGGTTGCAGATCAGGGTATTTTTTTAAACAAGCAGTGAGACTCAGCATGCTTCCCCCTGACTATCGTGTTTAGTTGTAGATGATGAACCATCAAATAGCTGATCAAGCGCATCCAGCCATTGCGCAGAAATAGGTGCGTAATACGAACCGGTGGTATGACCGGGGGCCATGCCGCGCAAATACAAATAAATCGCTCCCCCAAAATGCCGCTCTGGCGAATAATCAGGCAAGCGGATTTTCAAATAACGGTGCAATGCCAGACTATAGATAAGATACTGCAGGTCGTAATAGCTCTCTTCGATGCTGTCTTTTATCGCTTCCTGCGAGTAGTCCGTGATTCTATCCCCCAGAAATGAAGATTTATAATCCACCACATAATATTTCCCCTGATGGGTGAATACCAAATCGATAAAACCATGCATCATGCCAGTTAGTACTTTACTGCCCAAGTTAGGCCGCTGCTCTGCCTGACGATACCGTTGTAACACCGCTTCCAGTTTTGAGGTGTGTCCCTGCTGCATCGAAAAATAAAACTCCGCCTCGCGCAGCGTTGCCTGACGCGACAAATCAGCCAGGCAGACAGATACACCTTGTAGCGGGCTTTGCAAAACGTCGGCTAGCCATGCTATTAGCTCCTGCCGTAGCTTGTCATTTTCTCCGCTGGCAAAACGGGTTAAATCGAGATTTGATAATTCAGACCAATCCGGTTGTTGAAAGTCGAGCTTTTCCAGAATGTCATGTAGCAAGTTGCCAGCCTTGGCGCCCTTTTGCAGCCGGAAGCGCAATGCGTCGCTAGGATGCATGGTGGGTTGCTCCAGTTCATCATCCCGATCTTTCACCAATACACGATGGGCAAAGTTTTTGGTTAGTGCCGAGAAAGAACTCAGCCACCAATCCTTTTCAATGCTACGGTGCATGGTTTGGGGCGGCTTTAGGGCTACCTGTTCCTGCTGCATAAGCTTAGGTAAACGCGCCGCTTGCTGGCTTGGCGCTTCTAGTGCAACCATCGCTTGAGGCAACTCTTGAACCATCGCCTCAACCTTATCCTGATAGCCTTCATCCGCATCCAATCCGAGCGCCAGACCTAAGGGCGACAAATGGGTTTGCTTAAAGGGTGCCGTGACCAGATAACAACGATGCACCGCCCGTGTCACCGCCACATACAGCAAACGCATCTCCTCTGCCAGGGATTCCTCGGTGGCTTTTTCCTGTATGTCAGTAGCGGTTCCCAAATAGTAACGAGCATTAAATTGCTGATCATGGTAGCGCAACCACACCGATTTTCGGGACGAACCTTTGGCGCGCGCGGCAAAAGGAATAAAAACAACGGGATATTCCAAACCTTTTGAACCATGCTGAGTAATGATGCGGATCAGTTGTTCATCGCTTTCAAGGCGCAGCTCATGTTCCGAAGCGGCCAAGGCGTCCTCGCGCTGCTTTTCAAACCACTGCAGCAAAGACAAAGGCAATGGATGGCGCAGGCTCTCAGCTTGAAGCAGCTCCATTAAATGCAGGCTGTTGGTCAGTCCTCTTTCGGTACGTGATGAAATAGGCTGATAATAGTGTTGAATAATCCGCTGCATCATCACAATAAAGCTGCGCTTTTCCCACAACATACGCAGTTCAAAAAGCACATTGCGCCACTGCTCCCATAACAGCTCATCGTCATGCAATTGAGCCAGCGAGGGCATATCGAGATTAAAATAGCGTGTTGCCAGTGCCGTGGATAAACAGCGGTTGTCTTCGGGGTGTAAAATGCCGTTTAACACCCTGACTAACTCATTGGCTTCATCACTTAACAACACATTGTCACGCACGCTGAGATACACCGAGCTTAAACCACAGTGATCCAGCGCTTTTTTGATCCAGCTCGCTTCAGATCGATCTTTCACCAGCAAGGCAATATCTTCCGCGCGCATCGGCTCACCGTTGATCAGCGCCGGTTCAGTCAGCAGACGCCGAATTTCCATCGCGCACCACAACGCCGACTGCTGAAAAATATCGTCATTGTTATCTGAGGCTAAATCCGTGAGATGCACCCAGTTCATCGCCGCGCGCTCGGCGCTGTCGGCGATAATATGATCACTCGCCTTAGGTGACGCTAAAACCGGCGTATAGCGAATGCCGTAGCCAAAGATATCACGGCCCTTTGCCGAATCCAGAGGAGCCCCATAAAACAGACGGTTATAGGCCGCGATCATATCGACTGACGAACGCCAGTTAGTATCCATATCCCACTGATAATCGGCATGGGCGCGCGCCGCCAGGTAACAAAAAATATCGCCGCCCCTAAAGCTATAAATCGCCTGCTTGGGATCACCAATCATAAAAAGCGTGTTATCCCTTTCTTGATATATCCGATCAAAAATGGCGTATTGTTTGTTGTCCGTATCCTGAAACTCGTCCACCAAGGCTACCGGAAAGGTCTGGGCTAGCTTCTGGCGTAATACATGTTGGTGACTCCATGAATGCTGAGCGAGTGGTTCTTCAGCTTTTTCTTCACTGCTTTCTTCACTTCCCTCTGGCGAATGCAGCGCTTGCCAGACTTGATAAATCAGGTCATCAAAATCAAGGGCCTGTTGCTGGCGTTTATGGGCACGAACGGCTTGTTGCAGATCGGGAAGCCACGATGCTACCAGCGCCATACGCTGAAGATCCAAACAGCTCGATTCATAATTATCTGCCAAGCTGACATAGTCACGGATCTGATCAAACAGCTGACCGATGTCTTCACGCCACGGTTCGAGCACTTTGCTCTTTAAGCGCCTTTTGTCTACAAATGCCTTAGCCTCGGCGGGGATCGACATCACCTCATCTAAAGTGAGCCAATGGCATAAAGCAGCATATTCTTGCTGCCGTTCAACAGACTTGCCTTTGGTCGCGTTGATAAGGATCTGCAAACCCTCGTCCAGCGCCATTAGCGCTTGATGCGCTTGCTGGCGCTTTTCTGCCACCTCAGCTTTAAAGTCGTCAACCGAATCCACATCAAGCGCTGCATCACTTAACAAAATCTCGCGAAAGGTGCCAATGAAAGACTCGGGCGTTGGCCATTTATCAGTGATTAATTTAAATGTCTCAGGCTGCTGAGTAAGACGCCGATACGCATCGCCGACTGCCGTCAAAACATAGGCCGAGCTATCCACCTCCATCGTCATATCAAAGGGCAACTGGCTGGCAAAGGCCTGTTCGGATAATACCCGTTTGCAAAAGCCATGAATGGTATAAATGCTGGCTTCATCCATATCCAGCAGCGCCACCTGCAGCCGCGCCTTGGCGAGGTCTGCTGGGATGCGCTGTGATAGACAGCGGATAAAATCGTCATCCGCTTCGTCCCAATTCGCTAAAGTGTCACGCACAGCCTGGCGCAACCGCCCGCGCAATTCTTCGGTGGCGGCCTTAGTAAAGGTCACAACCAATATCTGCTGAACGCTTAGCTCACGCTCAAGCAACAAGCGCAAATAGATGCGAACAATGTTAAACGTTTTTCCTGTGCCTGCGCTGGCCTCAATCAAATGCCTTCCATTGAGCGGCATATCTTCAACGATCAGTGGGCGGCAGGCTAAATCTTTAGTCATCACTCGCCTTCCTCCGGCTCGTCGCTAATTAAACGCTCTTTGATCGCCGTTAGTGGAGCGATATAAACTTGAGTCAGCCGCTTTTCGAGCGCATCTGTCCATGTCGGTGGCTCGGGCCAGAAAAACTGATAATAAGGATCTAAGCCTATACCCGGTTGAAAGCCTGAACCAACCCAATAGCTATAATAATCTCGTGCGGTGAAAGGCTTGGGAGAGCGCTTGCTACTGGTTTTTTTATAGTAAGTTCGCGCTAAATCCATATGCAAACATTCTGGCTGTTCTAATAGCTGTTGGTAAAAGGCCACCACCTGCTCTAACTGCTGGGCGGGATCGGCAACGGCATCAAGCACTAATTCAACACCTTGGGCTTTTTCACCTTTGCGATACCAACCAACACTTTGCAATTTGCCTTGGGTGGCCAATTCGGGCCACTGATGACAGGCCAACAAGTGATATAACCATAGCCGCAAATAGTCTTTCGATTTGGGATCGGCCAGCCGCCAATGCAGCAATTGACGCACTCCTTGCTGATCTAACACCGGCAGCTCGCCACTGATTTCGATGTCGCCTAACCGGTAGACCACAGCGACCTTTTCAACCTGCTGTGCCCCAGCGGCGACTAACGATTGGCCAAATGACTCGGCTAACCCGGCCCACTCATCCAGCTTTTCAGGCACATTGGGCGTCGAAGGCAATTGCTGACCGGCTAACCAAATGGCCATTGATTGCCTGGCATCACCGCCCTCCAACACCTGTTCGATAACATCTTGCTGAAAAAGATAGCGTTGCAGATGGTTTACCTCAAATGGCTCGCTATCGCTTAACGGCTGACTAGCTCCCTTATTAAAATAAACACCCAAACGCTGCTCAGCAAAATAATGGCAGGGGTGCTCAAGCGCTTTGATCAAGTTTTCAACCGTCAGGTGCAACTGCGTATCGCTGGGAGTGATGTGAGTCAGATTTTGGATAGCCGTTTTTTCAGGCGAACCAGAACCAAGGCCCGCCGGATTCAACGTTCGCTGCATCAATTGATACCACGCCGGATCAAAGCTGACCGCATCGCCTTGATAATTGGCTGGGCTAAATGGATGCAGTGGCAGTTGGTGAAGCGCGCTTTGCGAGCCAGAGTCGGCAAAATCCCAACCATATCCCTGACTCAAATAGACCATTAATTCGTTTAACACCAACGATGGCTGACGCGGCGCGTTGTCTTTCACTCGGTGGCCTTGATAGCTCAAATAGAGTGCTTTTCGCGCCGATAGAATGCCTTCTAAAAAGAGATAGCGATCATCTCCCCGCCGAGAGCGATCGCCCATCTGGTGTTCGCCACTAGCGGCAATCAGATCAAACCCCAGCGGTTGGCGCTGGCGAGGAAAATCACCGTCGTTTAACCCCAACATGGCGATGATTTTAAAGGGCACACTGCGCATCGGAATCATCGAACAAAAGGTGATCTGGCCGGTTAGAAAGCGTTGGCGGGTTTCTGGTTGTGAGAACTGGCGCGACAGGTAATCTCGCACCACCGCAAGACTTAGCTTTTCATCATAGCTAGCCGTATTGGTGTCTTTCGCCAACTGGTTTATCGCTTGTTGAATGGCCGAGCGCGCTTCCAGCTCGTCTTCCGTTGGATCATACAGCTCGGTTAACCAACCATCGAGCAATGTGACCCACTCATCCACCTTGCGACTCTCGCGTAGTTGGTTGGATTGCTGCTCCAAAAGCTCAATCAAAGCGATGAACTGACCAAGACAGCGGGCGTCATCACCATCAACCCACGGCAACAATAAATCGCCTTCGCGCAACACCACCTCATCACCCCATACAAAGCCACGCAATAATCGCCGCAAGCCTTGCTCCCAGGTGTAATGGCCATGATCCGGCAAATCCAAACTCGCTTGATGCTTGGCATCCACCCCCCAGTGGATCCCCATCGACTCGACCCAGCAACCAAAGCGTTGAATATCGTCAGGCTCCAAACCAAACCGTCGCGTAATCGCTGGCACCTGCAACAACGCCATAATTTCCGTCACACTGAACCGGCTATCCGGCAGCTGCAACAACTGCATAAACGACTGCACCATCGGCTCACTGTCGCTCATGCTTCTATCGGCAATCGAACAAGGCAAAGGGGCAACGCCTTCTTGATGTTCCCAATATTGGCTAAAAACAGCATCGATATAGGGTGCATAGTCTTCAACGTTGGGGCACATCACTAAAATATCCCTCGGTTGAATGTCGGGATACTTATTCAGCATACCCAGCAACCAATCATGCAACCCCTGCACTTCACGCAGGGCGCTGTGGGCAGACACTACTTCAATGCTGTCATCCACCCATTGCTGTGGCGCTTCTCTGGCATCGTGCAATTGCAAAATGTCGCATTGAATTTGTTCTAGCACATTGGCTCCAGCAGGCGGGTCAAAAACAGCGATTTCTTCAACCGGCTGGGCATACCACAGATGAATAAACTCTTGCCCCTGCCTTCCTAACGACGCCAATAAGGGGTTACCAGTGAAAGATGGCAGCACCTCTTCCTGCCCCTGGCTTAACCATTGCACCCGCTGGCGCGCCTGAGATTTTTCGCTTTGGATATCCTGCCAATATTCATCGCTGGGGTTAAGAATGAATAAATGAATATCAATGACATCGCCTATCATGCGCAGAAAATCGATCCAATCGGCAGGCATGGTGTTTAAACAAAACCAGAAAGTACGTTGCGGCAAGGCACGCTGGGCACGCGGCGTGGTTAAGGCTGTTTTGCTTTTTTCCATCCAATGCAACAAATGGCCCTGATCTTGTTCGGTTAACAAACGCCAGATTTCAGCCTGCCAGCCCTCGTCCGCCAATCCTGTTACTCGCTCCCCCTTTTCCCAGGCCTTTATCCACTGCGGGCGAAACATCAAATACTGCTCAAACAAATCCGCCAACTTGCTCGCCAACTGAAAGCGCTTAAGCTCGTGTAAATAGCGCGGGCCAGATTGCCAATAATGCCGCGCTGGAGCCAACACCGGCTTTTCGCCCTCATCACCGCGCAACAAGGCATCAATCCGCCACTGCATCACCTCACGACTATAAGGATTTTCTTTGTCGATGGTATCAGGCACCACACGACGCATCATCTTCCATAAAAACGCCGCCGGAAAATCATAATCGATATTCATCGCCACGCCCTGATGCTCAGCTAGCTGCATCGATAGCCAATGCTGAATACCTGCATTTTGCAACACCACATGCTCTGGCTGTAGCGCCGATAACGGCGACACGTCGCCATCGACCATCGGCATTTCCATCAGCTTCATTAAAAGCGTGACTAAATATTCGCAGCGGTTACTGGGGTAGATGGTTAGCATGGGGGAGAGTCGTTACCTGAATTAGTAGCATGGCCCTTGGACACCTGAATTAAAAATCATTATTTCCTAAAACTTTTTCATGGCAGGGCAAACGAAAACGCATGCGTTGATCATAGGTAAGTTTATAACTCATAGCAACAGAACAAAGTTTTTGCGGAGCAGCATATATGCCGATTTTTTGTGCATACAGCGAATAGGCTTATTTTATCTGGCCTTCGGCAGTCATAGTCACACATCCTTGGCATTTCGATGGAGTGATTGAAGCGATATGGAAGGTTAGAATTGGTGGGTGGACTGACATTAGGCTAAAGATGCCTCTAAAGCGCTTGAGCTTCTGCATCGCAAAATTTCGCGATCAGTCGTCCACCGCCTCACCGCCAAACCCCGTCCGCAGCTTGGTAGCTATCCATCACTTTTACGTAATTCGCTCGCTCATAGGCTGATGGATCGGCGGCGTTTTTTTGGCTCATGCTGCCGCGAATTTGGTTGAGTGAGGCATATTCGTGTTGATTCATCCATAGGCGCAGGTGTTTGAGGATGGTTTCGATGGCATAAGGGCCTTGGCGAATGATGGCGCTGCAGAGTTGAATGGTCTGGGCACCGACCAAGATGGCTTTGGCGGTGTCTTGGTATTGGTGGAAGCCGCCGGTGACACTAACAGGAATCGATAGCTGATGGCTAAGAATGGCGGCCCAGCGTATGCGCAATAAGGATTCCCAGGGCTGAGACAGCTGAATGTCCGGCACCACTTCGCGATTATCAATATCGATGTCAGGCAGGTAAAAGCGATTGAAAATTACAATGCCTGCTGCGCCGGATTGCTGTAGCTGCAATGCAAAATGGGCTGGGGAAGAGAATTGTGAGCCGATTTTTATGGCTACTGGGATGTCAACTTCTGCTGTAATTCGTGCCACGATTTCACAGTAGCGTTGTTCTACGTCTCTGGCGGGTTCGCTTCCGTCTGCGGCGATGTGGTAGATGTTCAGTTCCAGCGCATCGGCACCTGCCAGTTCGAGCTCTTTGGCGTAATCGAGCCAGCCTTCGTTGGTGTCGCCATTCAGGCTGGCAATGACAGGGATGGACAAGTGCTCTTTGAGTTGGCGAATACTGTCTAAGTACTTGTCCAATGTATGTTCAAAGTCATGCGCCTGGGGTAAAAAATTGGCCGACTCAGGAAACCCAGTTTCCTGTTCATACACAAAACGCGACATGGTTTGTTGCTCGTGAATAATGGCTTCTTCAAACAACGATGGCAGAACAATAGCCCCGACCCCTGCGCTTTCTAACGTTTGGGCAAATGCCAGCTCTGCGTTTCGTGGAAAAGCCGATGCAATCAGCGGATTTTTAAGACTTAGGCCTAAATATTCGGTGGTTAAATCAATCATTGTTTTTATCTCCACGAGGCTCTACAACGGGGGCATGATGCCAATCGAGCGCAGCTAAATCATGGTAGCGTTTATAACGATCAGATATTTCTTGCTCTGAGCGCTTGAGTAATGATTCGGCGTTGTCTGGATGGCTGCGCCACAACATGCTAAATCGGGTTTCGCTCTGGACAAATTCACGATAGCTGACGCTGGGCGGTTTACTATCAAGCTTTAATGGGTTTTGGCCTTGCTCTGCTCGGCGCGGATCAAAGCGCAGCAGTGGCCAGTGGCCACTATTAACAGC
>DFOV01000292.1 GCA_002376965.1 Gammaproteobacteria bacterium UBA3532 | reverse complement strand
TTAGTTGTACCCTTCATGTTACGGCCTGGCTCCTACTTCTAGCCTTTTAAGACATCACCTACTTTAAAGATCTTCATCATATTAGTTCCGCCACCTACACCCATGGCATCCCCTTTGGTAATTAAAACAAGATCTTCATCCGATACTAATCCTTTTTCTTTAAGCACACCTACGGCCTGCGCATTTATCGCTTGAGGCTCATATACAGTCGCATCGAAGTGTATGGGGTAGACTCCGCGATAAAGAGCCATTTTTCGGCAAGCGGTTAAGTTACGGCTCAAACCAAAGATAGGAATACCCGAGCGAATGCGAGACATCCATAATGGGGTTGTTCCCGTCTCAGTAAGAGCAATGATCGCCTTTATATTCATGTGATTGGCTGTATACATCGTTGCCATGGCAAGGGCTTCGTCAACACGTTCGAAACGGTCGGAAATACGATGTTTAGAGATGTAGCTAGCTGGCTGCTTCTCTGCCCCAATACAACAACGCGCCATGGCTTCAACCACTTTGTCCGGGTAACGGCCGACCGCAGTTTCCGCTGATAACATAACAGCATCAGTACCGTCCAGCACTGCATTAGCAACGTCAAATACTTCTGCTCGAGTTGGGATCGAGTTTTCAATCATCGACTCCATCATTTGCGTCGCCGTAATCACGGTGCGATTCAAAGTACGAGCGCGCGCAATCATATGTTTTTGCGCGGCAGGCAATTCAGCATCACCGATTTCAACCCCTAAGTCACCGCGAGCAACCATGATCGCATCAGACGCAAGAATAATCTCGTCAATCACTTCGATGGCTTCAGCGCGCTCAATTTTCGCTACCAAGCAAGCATTGCTACCCGCTTCACGCAGTAAACGACGCGCGTAATTCACATCTTCAGCATCACGCGGGAAAGAAATGGCCACATAATCTAGTTCCAATGCTGCCGCTGTCAGAATATCTTTCTTATCTTTTTCTGTCAGAGCATCGGCAGAAAGGCCACCACCTAAACGGTTGATACCTTTATTGTTTGAGAGAGGCCCACCGGTAACAACAACACAATGCACTTTGGAGCCGTCCACAGACTCGACCTGCATAACCACACGACCATCATCGAGCAACAATGTATCGCCACTTTGCACATCATTGGGCAATTCTTTATAGTCGATACCTACCGCTTGCTGCGTTCCTGCTTGGCTATCCATAGCGGCATCAAGACAAAATTTATCCCCTTCAGCCAAATTAATTTTCTTATCGATAAAGCGCGCAACACGAATTTTGGGACCCTGCAGGTCTCCCAGCAAAGCAACGGTACGACCAAATTCAGCAGCGGTTTTGCGAACCAGTTCTGCGCGTTGACGATGATCATCTGGACTGCCGTGCGAAAAGTTCAATCGAACCAAATCAACGCCGGCAGAAACCAGTTTTCTCATGCCTTCAGGATTGTCAGTTGCAGGCCCTAGCGTGGCTACAATTTTAGTGCGACGTAACATGAATAGCTCCTAAACACTTGTAAAAATTAGAAATCTTTCTTTGACATATACTCTGGATACGTATTGGGGTCGTTCCAGGGCTTTAATACCAGCGTCGATAGTGGGGGCAATGTTACCCTGATTGACGATTGAAAGCCATGCCAAGGCACATAATCGACCGGAATATAACCATAATTTCCAGCATTACTTCCACCGTAATACGCTGCGTCTGTATTTAATAACTCGCGATACCCGCGACTTTGAGGCACCCCAATACGGAAGTTATTGCGTTTTACCGGGGTCATATTACAGACAATAACCATAAAATCTTCGCGACACTCAGCATATCGAATGAAACTGATAACGCTGTTATTGCTATCATCCTTTTCAATCCACTCAAACCCTTTCGGGTTAAAATCCTGCTGATAGAGTGACGCTTCATTGCGATACACCCGGTTACAATCACTGATTAAGCGCTGTACGCCTTTATGGTGCAAACGCTCAGTAAGCCCCCACTGCAGTTGCGTATCGTGATTCCATTCCAACTGCTGCGCGATCTCACTACCCATAAACAGTAGCTTTTTACCGGGATGGGCAAACATAAAAGCGAAATACGCGCGTAGATTTGCCAGCTTGTGCCAAGCACTGCCCGGCATCTGATTGACTAACGAGCCTTTGCAGTGCACCACCTCGTCATGTGACAGCGGCAGCACAAAATTTTCATTGAACGCGTAAATCAGCGGAAAGGTAAACTGATCATGGTGATACTTTCGATGTACCGGATCTTTACGCATATAGACCAGCGTATCGTGCATCCATCCCATGTTCCACTTATGCGTAAAGCCTAACCCACCATCACTCTGCGGCTTTGACACCTTAGGCCATGCTGTCGACTCTTCTGCCACCATTAAGGCACCAGGAACATTATTCTGAACTACCTGATTGAGCTGCCGAAGAAAGGTGATCGCCTCAAGATTCTCATGCCCACCATACTTATTCGCCACCCACTGCCCAGGAGCTCTGGAGTAGTCGAGATATAACATCGACGCAACAGCATCAACGCGCAAGCCGTCAATATGAAAATGCTCCAGCCAATATAGCGCACTACTGATCAGAAAATTTGAAACATATGGATCGGCGTAATTGTAAATCAAGGTACCCCAGTCAGGGTGCTCACCTTTGCGCGGATCGGCATCATGATAAAGAGCCGTTCCGTCAAAGTACGCTAAGCCATGACCATCTTTCGGGAAGTGCGCCGGAACCCAGTCTAATATGACGCCAATACCGTGTTTATGACACGTATCAACAAAATGTTTGAAATCTTCAGGTGTACCTAGACGGCTGGTGGGCGCAAACATTCCTGTAGTCTGATAGCCCCAAGACCCCTCAAAAGGATGCTCAGTAACCGGAAGCATTTCAATGTGAGTAAAACCCAAACGTTTAACGTAGGGAACCAGCGAATCAGCCAGTTCGCGGTAAGTAAGCTGCTTTGACTGCTTTCTTTGCCATGAGCCAAGATGTACTTCGTAAATAGATAATGGCTCGTTGCGCCCTCTGATACTCCGGCGATGCTGCCACTCGCCATCCGACCACTGATAGTTTCCCTGGTTAAAGACAATCGACGCATTGCCTGGAGCTTGTTCAGCCCAATAAGCATAAGGATCGGCTTTTAGCGGAAGAACGGAACCATCATAGTTCTTTATCTCGTACTTATATATGGCTCCTACGCTGATTTTTGGCACAAAGATCTGCCAAATGCCATTGGCATAGTGCTGCATGGGCAAACGCCGTCCATCCCAGCAATTAAAATCCCCCACTAGAGCAACATGGGTTGCATGGGGTGCATATACGGAAAACCTTACGCCGTTAAGAATGCTACCATCAGCTAAGGGCAAAGCGTGCAGGTGTGAACCAAGATACTGCTGCAGTCGATATTGGTCGATATGCTCCCAATCTATTGGTGGCAATGCCGGAATGGCATAGGGATCAATAAACTGCTCCTGGTCACCGTTTGGGTAGTATACTTTTACGATATATGGCGTATTAGGCGTAAGCTGGTGCGGGACCTTTTCAAATAGCCCTTGCTTCTCAATCATAGCCATAACACCAAGTGAGCCCTCGGCTAAATCCAGAAGCTCGACACGAATGGCATCGGGTAAATATACGCGCACCACCCAACTGCCATCATCTCGCTGCTGCCAGCCGAGAAAATCGTATGGATTTTTCAGCTGAGCATCATAAATGGCCTGAAAAGGAGATACTTTCTTTTTTTGTCGGTGTTTTTTTATTGTGCCTTTAGACACTTTTTTATCGGAACCCATCTCAACTTGCCTGCAGGGTATTTTAGTATTAAATCAGTCACATCATAGCAGACCCAGCGTGATACAGGTGGATGCTAAACACGTACTTCAAAACAAAAAGGCTAATCACTATGGATTAGCCTTAGTCAGCGCCCTAAGATTATTTCAGCGCAGCCATCGCACCCAGCAATGCTGGATATTTGGCAGTAATGATATAGGTTGGAATTTCTTCTAAGTAACTGCGAAAACGCCCTTTTGACTCAAAGCGCTCCCTAAACTCACTTTTCAAGAAGAAATCTCCGAGCCGCGGTACAATGCCTCCACCAATGTAGACTCCACCGTGAGAGCCCAAGGTTAATGCGAGATTACCTGCGGTCGTACCAAGGGCCGCACAAAAGATTTCCAGTGCCTCACGAGCCCGAGGGCACCGCTCCTCCAACCCTGCTGCAGAGACATCTGCGGGCGTAGTAAGAGGACTGTCGATGCTATCGGTCGAACAAAGCGCTTTATAGATATCAAGAATGCCGGGGCCGGAACATATACGTTCAAAAGAAACATGCCCAAACTTGTTGGCCAGATAATCATTTACCGCCTGTTCCCGCTCTGTCAATGCTACAAAGGTTGTGTGCCCGCCTTCGCTCTTAAGTGGATGCCAGACGCCGCTTCCTCCCGGTACTAGCCCTGAAACTCCCAGTCCAGTTCCAGGGCCGATAAGACCAATAGCTGCATCCCTAATCGGCTCACCACCTGCCGTTTTCTCGTACTCATCAGCACCTAAGTGAGGTAGCGACATAGCAAGAGCCGTAAAATCATTCAAGACTTCAAATCGCTTTAGCCCCAGTGCCTCTTTGGTTTCCGATATGGAGAACTGCCACGAATGGTTAGTCATTTTAATGGCATCGCCCGTAACAGGATTGGCAATAGCGATTGCCGCACGCTTAGGCCTTTCACAATTCAAATCAGCTATATAGGCCTCGAAAACGTCGACGATGTTTTCGTATTCCCCACAAGGAAAAACCTTTTCAAATGAAGGCAACCCACCCTCTTTAGGAACCAGTGCAAATCTAGCATTGGTTCCGCCAATATCAGCAACAATATAGTACTGTTTATATGGACTAGGCTGCCCAGTAGACATCTAAAGCCACCTCATTGTTATGCAAAAAGCAACGTATTGGCATTTCGCGCATCGCGTCATGAGTGCCTGAAGCAGACGCTTCTTGGTAGACGTCCCACTTACTGTCGCCAGTAATCAATAAAATCGCATTCTTGTTATTTAACAAAGCCGGAAGCGTATAACTCATACGGCCATGTGGCGCATGCTTGGGGATTACCGACAACACTCGGCGCCCGCTATCCATATCCAACCCTTTTTCAAGCTCATCTGCTCCAGGGAAAAGTGACGCAGTGTGACCATCGCCTCCCATTCCAAGAATCAGCACATCAAACGGCTCTGGGATCTGCTGCAATTGACTATCGCATGCAACTTCTCCTTCTGCAGGCGTCGCTTCACCGGTATACATTCCAACAAAGTTGGCTGCTGCTGCTTCATTTTGCAGAAGCTTTTCACGCACTAGTCGCTCGTTGCTATCTTCATGCGTTGCGGGCACCCAGCGCTCGTCCGCCAGCGTAACCCACACTTTATCCCAAGCCAGTTGCCGAGTATTTAACTCGGCAAAAAGTGCTGCAGGGGTTCCACCGCCAGAAACCACTAAGCTGGCTTTTCCGCGCGCCGCAATAGCCTGCTCCAGATCCGACACGACACGATCAGCCAACCGGCTATTCAGATCGGACTTTGAATCGTATATATACTCTTTTCCTTTACCAACCGAGCGATTTTTTACTTCAGCCATTTATGCGTCCTCATGCCATAATCGTCCATCGCGAGCAAGCAAAGCAGTAGCTGCTGACGGTCCCCAAGTTCCCGCAGAGTATGCCTCAGGCTTATCTGTGCTATCCGCCCAACCATTTAAGATTGGTTCAACCCAACGCCAAGCGGCATCCAATTCATCACGACGATTAAACAGCGTTGAACGACCAGCAATGGCATCAACCAACAAGCGCTCATAAGCATCTGGTACACGAGCCCGATCTTCTTCGGTGCTCAGGTTTAGCTCCAATGGACGCAAGCGCATGCCAGGTCCGACTTTTTTACCGAATAACTCAAGCTTGATGCCTTCATCAGGCTGTAGACGAATAATCAGCTTGTTTGCAGGAAGTTGATCTTCCTCAGTTTCAAAAATCGAGTGCGGAACCGCTTTAAACTGGACGACAATTTCACATTGGCGCTTAGCCATGCGTTTACCCGTTCTCAAATAGAAAGGAACACCCGCCCAACGCCAATTATCAACTTCGGCCTTAATCGCAACGAAAGTCTCAGTTCGGCTGCCCTGCGGTACGCCCTCTTCTTCCAGATAACCAGGAACAGCTTCATTTTTGATCGCACCGGCAGAGTATTGGCCACGAATAACCTTACTTTTAAGATCATTGCCAATAGGACGCAGTGAGCGAAGCACTTTGAGCTTCTCATCACGAACTTCATTGGAGTCCAGACTAGGAGGAGCCTCCATCGCAACCATGCATAATAATTGCAACAGATGGTTTTGCACCATGTCACGCAGAGCACCAGCATTGTCATAAAATCCTGCCCGCTTCTCTACGCCAACTTCCTCGCTTACGGTTATTTGGATATGGTCAACAAAGTTATTGTTCCATAACGACTCAATGATGCTGTTACCAAAGCGCATAACGATAAGATTTTGAACCGTTTCTTTACCCAGGTAGTGATCGATGCGATAGATGGCTTGCTCATCGAAGAACTGGCCAACCTTTTCATTGATTTCGTTAGCACTGGCTAAGTCATGACCTAGAGGTTTTTCCAACACAACACGCGACTTATCAGTGATAACACCGGAATTATGTAAATACTCGGAGATAGTGCCAAAAAAGTCTGGCGCGGTAGAAAGGTAGAATACCCGCTCACGCTCGGGGTAGTCGGCTAGAACTTTCGCAAGATTTCCAAACGACTCTTCATTGGTCGCATCAACTCGCGCATATACAATTTTTTCAGCGAATTTGTCCCAGGTAGACTGATCAAACTCGGCTTCTGAAATAAAGCGTTTGGCCCAGTCTTCTGCATCAGCAACAAACTCTTCATCGGTTTTAGGGCGTCTGGCTGCCGCTATGATACGGCCCTCTGGGATCTGACCATCAACGTAACGATGGTAAAGAGCAGGAATAAGCTTTCGAAGCGCTAAATCGCCTGTTGCCCCAAAAATCACAAGGTCAAAGGGTAGAACCGCAGTATCGTTTAACACGGGATAACTCCTCACATAATGGTTGAATTCTTTGCCTAACCTCGTCTCACGACATTCCGCTAAATAGGCTCACACGCTATGAGACGGGCCTTTGCAGGCACAGGACCCCTATTAAAAGTGGCGCCAGTTTGACATGACATGCCTGCTTAATCAAGATTTGGGTCAAACATATCAAGAAAAGGATGGCTGACGAATTGACATAGATCAAGCGCCGTTCAACTAGGAAGTACAGGCCTTAGAACAGCTTCGGCTAATAGTATGATTATAATCAAGATCTGCAAAACAATGGCTGTTAACATTTCAATTCATTACGAAGACCGCTAAAATACGGCCACATTTTATATCTCTTTGGTGAAAACCGGAAAATTTATCGGTACCGATGTAAGCGATGTTTGATATCGGTTAGATCAGCAACGTACCGACATTAGGAGCCTCTCGAATGACACAACTCAACGATCAAGTTAAACGGGTCACCGATCGTATCCGCGAACGCAGTCAGGATAGCCGCGCTAAATATCTAGGCGTAGTTGATGGCGCTCGCCTTGCATCTCCACAAAGGGGAGAGCTTGGCTGTACCAATTTGGCACATGCATTTGCAGCCAATTCAGATACAGAAAAAAACATTCTGATAAACGAATCGCGCTCGCCCAATATTGCTATCGTTTCGGCATACAACGATATGTTGTCAGCCCATCAACCATTCGAAGCGTTTCCGGCTCTGAT
>DFOV01000445.1:8723-16511 GCA_002376965.1 Gammaproteobacteria bacterium UBA3532 | reverse complement strand
GACCAGTCACCAAAGGCGTCGAACTTGAATTTGGGAAGTTGTGAATTATCGAAATGAATGTTTTTCGCTTCCCAAACACCGTTCTTACACTGCATGGCAGTGTTGCCCCAGTCGTTAAAGGTGCCGCGCACAAACATGGACTCAATGCCACATTCGCTCGCCTGGGCTGCGAAAGTCAAACCGAGCAGGCCAATGCCCCCCAGTAACCGCTTGTTTACCATAATGCCCTCCAGAGTGCAGGAACGGAGGACCTGAATACCGGATATCAACCGGTTGGGATATACAGCTTAAACATCCCGGAAATTCCAGGTCGCTCTATTGCCAGCAATTGTTATTTGAATTTTGTTCGGTTAGGAGTATATCGATCGTCCTAACAGATTAATTAGGGAATACGGGGGAGCTTAGGGGGAAACGCGGGGGAACATTGTTATAGCGCAAGTTTTTTGTAAAAAGTATTGGGAATCAATAGATTAGGGGTTGCTAATGTGTGTGAGGTAATTGTATTACGAGATTATTAGGCTAGCTTTCCTGTGAATTGGTTAAGCCGTCTTCCTTCCGGTATTAAACCTTGGTCTAAAAGAGAGCGAATTATTCCGACGATAGAGAAGGCTTTGGAAGAGTTCAGGCAGCTCTGTGTCTAACCATGCCGATTGAAAGTCTATCATATTGGCGGCAACTGGGAGTCGAGTTAGTATTGTATGCAGCGGGCTCTTTACCGGTGTATTTGGCGATTACCTCCTACTTTTTCATATTCCTATAGAAGTTTTCATGAGAACCCAGGCTTAACAGCTCCAATACAACGGTGCCATCTTCATAGCTATAGCCAAGTAGAGTGAGCTGTTTAACCATCTTGAATTTGTATACGCGCAAGTAAGCGAGATCGCCGCGCTTTTTTTCGCCCAATAGGGGATCGTTGATTAATGCCTTTACCGCTTTATCGAGATCGGCCTTTTGGTTGGCTTTGAGTTTCTTAACAGTTTTTTTGAACGTAGGTGTTTGAAGAACGGTTTCAATCTTAGCCAAACGTGTAAGCCTCTAGTTCTTCAGCCTCGGCTTCGGCCTTGGCAATTAAAGACTGTTGAACAAATTCATAAGACAAATCAGGATTGTCTTCCATCATTCGGCCTATCTTCGCCCAGTGTTCAATTTGTTTTGCTGCCGAGCGCGACTGGGCTTTGCCAATGATCTTGGCTTTTTCGACCAAGCTACCTTCTAATCGAATGCTTGCTGTTGTCATAAGAGCACCTTTATGTAGTAATTATCTACTATAGTAGCATAGTGCTACACAATAAATGAAACGAGAAAACATAAATGCCAGAGAAACCGATAGTAAAACATCCACGGTATGAAAATCCCATACCTGGGTATGAAAAGCGGTTAGTGGCTGATACATCAAAGCAGCATGCGACAGATGCCGTGTATGCATTTATTGATGAGTACGTCGATACCCTATCACGATGCCTTCGGTGTAAAAGACGGTTCTACTTTTTTGCTGAGGAACAGAAATATTGGTACGAAGACCTAGGCTTTTGGATTGAAGCCAAATGCTACCATTGCCCAGAATGCCGAATAAAAAATCACAAAGTGAAGAAGTTGCAGAAAGAGTATGAACTGCTGCAGAAGCTCGCTGCACCGCAATCAGGCGAGATCAAACGATTTCGAGTGGTGGCGAGATCGTTGTTAAAACTGGGGTGTATTAAGGATCGCAAAAAGTTGGATAAGTTTGGGCCTTATCCTAGCGATTAGGTTAGCAAACTCAGTGGCAAAGCGTAGTAGCGGTGGCCTTCTATCATAAAGGGTAGAATGTCTTCACCTGTGTAAAAAAGGACTCCGCTCTCAAATAAAGATCCAGAAAATGCAGCAAGTTTTGACAGCCCTTTAAAGTCTTGTGTTTTTACCGTTGCGGCGGCTTTCACTTCGACGCCAATAACTTGCCCATTATCTCTTTCTAAAACAATATCAACTTCATGTTGCCGTTTATCTCTAAAATGATAAAGACCAACCTCTTCATTGGCCCAACCGCGCTGCTTACAGAACTCCATGAACACGAAGCTTTCAAGTAACCCCCCATAGAACTGGCTATTCAATAGCTGCTCTTTGGTACGCAGCCCGAGTAGGTGGCATGCCAAGCCTGTATCGACGTAATGTATTTTGGGCATGTTTACCACCAGACGCTTGGAGCGGTTTTTAAGGTAAGATGGTACCCGCTTAACAATAAACATGAGCTCCATAATCTCGACATAACTTTTCACCAGCTTATCATTTAGCTCCAAGTCATTAGCTATGTTTGAGTACTTGAGAAGGTTACCACTTAACCCCGCGAGGCAAGGCATCATTGCCTTGAGTTTGGAATGGTAGTCGCCACGTGCGGCATAAAGGTTTTCGAAGTCTTTCAGTAAGCGCCCCTCGGTATACGACTGGTACCACATACGTCTCGTCCTTGGGCTCTTGCTTTGTGGTTCTGGGTAGCCTCCAAATAGTACTTTTTCTGCCATCATTGCTTGGTTAAATGATGCTCCCTGTTTGGGCTGGAAATTTCCTTCGAGTAAATAATCGACAATATTTAAGGCTTGGTCGCTCATTTCACTTAATGATAAGGGCAGTAGTTCCAGTCGGGCCATATGACCGGGCAGGGCTTCTTGTGTCTGGGCCGAGCGGAAAATATCGGCTGATCCGGTAAGTAAGAATTTGCCCTTTTTATTCCGCAGGTTGTCAGATGCTTCTTTGATTGCTGGAATAAGATCGGGTGTATATTGAAACTCATCCAATACGGCGCACCTGTCGCCTAAAGATTGAATGAAACCACGAGGATCGCTTTCTGCTGAAGCTCTGATTGCAGGGTTATCCAGTGTGAGATAATCCATATCGAGATCTTTAGCTATTGATTGGGCCATGGTGGTTTTGCCGGCTTGTCTAGGCCCCGTTAAGTAAACGATACGAAACGCGGACAACATTTCTTTTACAATTGGTGTCATTCGTCTTGGATACAATCGTATTTCTCCTTTGACAACTCTCCTGCCAGAGTGGGCATGATGGGAAAAGTATAGCTGAACTATAGGGCTTATTACGAATATAACAGGGTGTTAATACGAATTATACCGGGTGTTAATGCGAGTTATGCAGATCCTTATTGCGAAAAATACACCTACGAAAGCATGGTCAGGGAAGGCGAGCCGGCATTCCCAGAAAAGGCACCTGGCTAGATGGATACCTCACATCCGCCCATGATGCCCACTAAAATCCGGTACTTCATGTCGATAACTCTGCAAATCTGGATGTGTCACCATTAACTCTGCAGTCGATTCATTACAAGCTGTCGGCACATTCCACACCGCGCATAGGCGGATCAGCGCTTTTACATCTGGGTCGTGGGGTTGGGCTTCGAGTGGGTCCCAGAAAAAAATCACCATGTCGATTTTTTGTTCGACAATCAATGCGCCGATTTGTTGATCGCCGCCTAGCGGGCCGCTTTGCAGGCAGGTGATTTCAAGGTTGGTGGCTTCGGCGAGCAGGCGTCCGGTGGTGCCGGTGGCGACCAGCTGGCAGGGTTTGATCTGATCATGGTGTCGTTTGACCCAGTTGATCAGGTTGGCTTTTTTGTTGTCATGGGCAATCAGAGCGAGGGTTTTAGCCATTTTCCGTTCTCAGTGACGTATTGATAGAGATAATGGTATGCTATCGCTACTTTTTGTGCCACTGAATAACCACCGCAATGCGCTTGATTCGTCAGTTTAACCGTCTTCGCCAACTTAACCGTGTTATTTTACGTCATGGTCTTGATGACTACTTTGCTCGCAGCGAAGCGCGGTTTATGTTTAAGCTGGCGCGGTTTTTTCAACCCTGGCACTCCAATCGTTATCCCGAACATTCCAAAGAAGCCCGCTTAATGCTGGCGCTGCAAGCGCTGGGGCCTATCTACGTCAAGTTGGGACAGCTGCTATCGACCCGGCGTGATCTTATTCCTCCGGCCATTGCTGATGAGCTGGCGCGGCTGCAAGATAAAGTGCAACCTTTTGAGTCGGCGCTAGCGCGGCGCATCATTGAGCAGGCGTTTGATACCGATATCGAATCATTGTTTTCCGAGTTTCATGAAGAACCTCTAGCTTCGGCCTCGATTGCCCAGGTGCATGCCGCTACCTTGTCGAGTGGTGAGAAGGTTGTAGTAAAGGTGATACGCCCTGGTATTGAAAAGGTGATTCAGCGCGATATCGAACTGATGTACACCATGGCGCGACTACTCGCGCGTTTATCTACGGACGGCAGGCGTTTGCGTCCGGTTGAAGTGGTGGCTGATTACGAAAAAACCATCTATGACGAGCTAGACCTGCAACGCGAAGCAGCTAACCAAGCGTTGTTGCGGCGCAACTTTGCTAAATCAGACAAGCTGTATTTCCCTGAAGTCTATTGGGACTATTGCCACCGTAATGTGATGGTTAGTGAGCGCATTCATGGTATTCCGATTGGCCATATCGACGAGTTAAAAGCCGCGGGTGTCGATATGAAAGCCTTAGCGGAGTGTGGCGTCGAAGTTTTTTTTACTCAGGTTTTTCGCGATAATTTCTTTCATGCAGATATGCATCCCGGCAATATCTTTGTGGATGCGAGCAATCCGAAAAAGCCAACCTATATCGGTATCGACTGTGGCATTGTTGGCAGCTTAAGCCGTGATGATCAGCGCTATTTGGCCGAGAACTTTGTCGCCTTTTTCAACCGCGACTATCGAAAAGTCGCCCAGCTGCACGTCGATTCAGGCTGGGTACCGCCGGAAACCAGTGTTGAAGAATTTGAAGGCGCGATCCGAACGGTATGCGAGCCGATCTTTGAAAAGCCGTTGGGCGAAATCTCGTATAGCCAGTTGTTGGTTAGACTGTTTCAAACAGCGCGGCGCTTTAATATGGAAGTGCAGCCGCAGCTAGTATTGTTGGAGAAAACATTAATATACGTAGAAGGCTTGGGACGACAGCTGTATCCCGAGTTGGATTTATGGCAAACGGCCAAACCATACCTGGAGCGTTGGCTCAAAGAACAGGTTGGCTTGCCTTCGTTGGTTAAAGCCTTGAAAGAAAACCTGCCATACTGGGCGGAAAAGCTGCCAGAAATTCCTGATCTCGTTTATGCCAGCTTAAGGATGGCGAGCCGAGAACAGCGCGCTACTGAGGTGCGCAAAGCCTATCCCGCTCGTCATTATTTGATGGGTATTAGTGGTGCTTTTATTATTGCCAGCGCCTTGCTGCTTAGCCTGTTGGGTTTAGGCGAGCAAACCGCTCTTGTCTCGGGAGCCCTTGGTGCCGTGGGTGGTGCATTGATGATGAAGGGGTGGCCCGAGGCTTAGGTTATATAGGGTTGAGATGAACAAAGAAATTCAAAATAGCGAGTGATGAGCATGAGTGACATATTATCCGAGTTGGCCGAGGTATTAGAGCAACGCAAAGGTGCCGATCCAGACAGTTCTTATGTGGCCAAGCTGTATGCTAAGGGCATGAATAAAATTCTGGAAAAAGTCGGGGAAGAAGCCGTTGAGGTCATTATTGCTGCCAAGGACAACGATAAAGATAATTTAGTGTATGAAACCGCTGACTTGTGGTTCCATAGTTTGGTGATGTTGGCCCAGGCCGGTTTGCATCCCGATGATGTGTTAAACGAGTTGGGGCGTCGGTTTGGTTTATCGGGTATAGAAGAAAAAGCATCAAGAATGGAGAAAAACTGATGTCAGATTGTCTTTTTTGCAAAATCGTTGACGGTAGTATTCCTTCGAAAAAGGTCTACGAAGACGAGCATATTCTGGCTTTTCACGATATTTACCCAAAAGCCAAAACGCATTTTTTGGTTATTCCCAAGAAGCATATCGAAAGCCTGGCTCAATTGTCTGCAGACGATCAGGCATTAATGGGGCACATGATGACCAAGATACCCGAACTGGCTCTGGCAGAAGGTTTGGGCAACGGCTTTCGCACCATCGCCAATACTGGCCCTGGGGGCGGGCAAGAAGTGCCTCATTTGCACTTTCATATCTTGGGTGGTGGTAAGCTGCCAGGCTTTTAAACGATTGAGTTTTAGATGATAGAGTTTTAACGAATACGAGACACGCTATGTTTGATATCGGATTTTGGGAGTTGGCAGTGATTGCCATTTTGGGGCTGGTGATATTAGGCCCTGAACGTTTGCCCGTGGCTATTCGGACAGTAGCGAAGTATACGCGCCAATTTCGCACCACCTGGCTATCGGTTCGCAATGAGTTTATGCGTGAAATGCAGGAAGCCGAGTTGAAAAAGGAAGTTGAAAAAACGATGGAAGCGGCGCGAGAAGAATTTAGCGAGCTGCAAACGCCCTCGGCGGAGCGTGTTGCAGAGCTAGACGAGATCACCAAAGAGTTCAAGCAGTCGTCCTGCACCTATGAAGAAAGTAAGGCGGCTGCTGAACCCGTAGCGGCATCGAAGCCACAGTCTGAAGTAACATCGCAGCCCGAAGCAATACAGAGCCCTCAACCTGAAGACAAAACCAAATCCTGATATGACCTTATCCACTGGCCTGATAGATATTGGTGTTAACCTCACCAATAAGCGTTTCAATAAAGATCTTGATCAAGTGATTCAGCGCGCCCAAGCGGCTGGTGTGGTGCAATGTATCGTCACTGGTACCAGTTTGCAGGAGTCGGAACGGGCGTTGGCTTTATGCTTGGATTATCCCGACTTTTTCAAATGCACTGCAGGGGTTCATCCCCATGAGGCCAAAAACTGGAATAGCGATACCGAACGCAGCATTCGGGAGCTGGCTAGTCACGATGCCGTGGTGGCTATTGGGGAATGCGGTCTGGATTTTAATCGGAATTTCTCACCACCCAAAGATCAGGAAGCTGCCTTTGAAGCGCAATTGCAGATCGCCGTAGATACCGGTTTGCCGTTGTTTTTGCATGAGCGTGATGCCTTTGAGCGGCAGTCGGCGATATTGAAAGGCTTTCGTGACCATGTCCGTGCTGGCGTTAGCCACTGTTTTACTGGTGAGAAGAAAGCCTTATTCGGCTATCTTGACCTGGATTTACATATTGGTCAAACCGGCTGGATATGTGATGAACGGCGTGGAGTGCATTTACGTGAGCTGGTCAAAAATATCCCTGCTAACCGGCTTATGCTGGAAACCGATGCCCCCTACCTGTTTCCCAGAGACATGCCCAACCCGCCGAAAGACAAGCGCAATGCGCCGGAGTTTTTGCCCTATATTGCTGAACAAATAGCCGCCTATCGCGGTGAACCCGTTGAGCAATTAGTTCAAGCGACCTTCGAGACAACGGTACAATTTTTTTCTCTCTAACAGACTCAATTACCCTATCACTGGTCAAAAGTTGACTATACTTGAGAAGTATCGTTAATAAACCCTATGAGGAGTACGCCGTGGCTACTGATATCCAACAACTCAGCGGCATTGGCCCATCGACAGCGGTGGCGCTAAAAGAAAATGGTCTGGATAGTGTTGAGGCATTGGCCGCCGCTACGGTGGATGTGCTATCACAGGTCAAAGGTTTTAGTGCTGTTCGAGCGCAGCAGACTATCGACAAAGCCAAGGCATACTTGGTTGATGCAGGCGAAAGCCAGCCGCATGAAGTCGCTGAAGACAAGTCAGAAACTATGGCCTCCGTCATCATTGAAGAACCTGTCGCGATGGCCCATGTTGAAACGGTTGCTGACGCTTCCGGTGAGCCAGCTAATGATCCAGAGCCCGCTCCAGAGAAGCCTGCAAAATCGAAGGCTAATAAAGGAAAGAAGAAAGCCAAGAAACAAACCAAGAAACAAA
>DFOV01000445.1:0-8425 GCA_002376965.1 Gammaproteobacteria bacterium UBA3532 | reverse complement strand
CAAGAAACAAACCAAGAAACAAACTAAGGATAAAAAGTCCGATAAGAAGGCTGACAAAAAGTCAGCTAAGAAAAAAGATAAGAAGTCGAAAAAGCGTGGTGTTTCGGCTAAAAAAGTCAGTAAGAAAAAGTCTACCAATAAGTCGAAAAAGTCGAAGAAAAAATAGCAAGTTGATCCAAACTATGAAGCCTCACAGCCAAGTCTGCGAGGCTATTTTAAGAAGCTCTCAATTTTTAAGCAGCCATATTTTCCCGTTCAATGGCACGTGTTTTTACCACCTCTGGCAGCGCATCCATGCGTTGGTAGTAGGCCCAGAGCGATTTATATTCGCTTAGATCGATGCCTATTCGGCCCATCCAGCTTAGAACAACATACAGGTAATAGTCGCCACAATAGAGCTGTTCGCCTATGAGAAATGGCTGATTGGCAAAGTGCTGCTCCAAAATGGCAAAGCGTTGGTGCAGGCGTTGAACGGAGGCTTCTTTAACTTCATCCAGCTCCTGGCCTGTTGTGTAGCGCTGAGGAAGAAAAGCCGGTGTAAATTGGCAGTGGAGCTCGGTGGCGACGAAGCTCAGCCATTGGTACGCCTGGTGGCGTTGCTGAGAGCCAGCTTCTGGTAGCAGCTGGCTGTCGGGATGACGTTCTGCCAACGTTAGTAAAATACCGGAAACTTCACGCAGGCGTTCGCCTTCAAAATCTAAAACAGGTACTTTGCCTAAGGGGCTTACTGCTTTGTATTCAGGAGTTTGCCCTTCGCCTTCTAACAGTTTAATTAACTTGAGTTGATAGGGGATACTCAGTTTGTTGAGCATGATATGCACGGCCAAAGAGCACGTTCCGGTGAGATAGTAGAGTGTATTCATTTTGGTTCCTTGTTGGTAATGAATGTGTTGTGAACATCGAATACCACTGTATACTAGAATCAACTATTAAAATAATGAAATATTCTCAGAAAATGTATGAATGAAATTAATTTAATTGCCAGCATGGATATTCGCCATTTACGGATGGTCGATGCCGTTGCTGAGCTGGGCAATTTGTCGGCTGCCGCCAGCAAGCTATGCCTGACCCAGTCAGCGCTGAGCCATCAGCTAAAGCGTATGGAAAACATCACCGGACTGCCTCTTTTTTTACGCCAAGGTAAGCGTATGTTGCTAACTCAAGCAGGCCAGCGTTTACTCGAAAGCGCCAATAATATTCTGAATGAATTGGATGCGGCTCAACGCGATATACAGGCGATGGCAGCAGGGGACAAGGGACGCATACGGTTATCGACGGAGTGTTATACCTGCTATCACTGGCTGCCGCGGGTTATTCCTATTTTTCATCAGTCGTATCCTGATGTAGACATCGATATTGATGTGGATGCTATGGATGATATTCCCGCCGCGCTGGAGGCTCGGCAATTAGAATTTGGCATTATTAGTTGTGGTACTAATCAGAAGCCTGGTTGGGACTTACCGCATTACTCGTTGTTTGTAGATGATTTAGTCGTGCTGGTAAGCCCGGAACATCCGTTGGCTAAAGAGACGGCTATTTCGATGACCGCGCTTAACAATGAACATTTGATTTTATATACCCGCGCTAAAGCGAAATTTTTACGGCTGCTGCAGCATTTTGGCCCAGCGGAGCCGAAAAAAGTAACTTGTTTGCAGTTGACTGAAGCAATCTTGGAGTGGGTTTCGGCAAATATTGGCGTGACTATTATTGCGCGGTGGGCTGCTCAGCGTTATATCGAGAGTGGGGCCGTCGTTGCGGTTGGGCTTGATAATCCAGCGTTGCGCAGAGAGTGGTTTGCGGTGGTGGCAGAGCCGGATGAAGCGCTTATTCCAAAGTATATGCAGACCTTTATTCAGCTGTTGCATCAGCATCCACCCGTCGGAATGAGGGTTTATTAATACTATGTGTTCAACCCTTCCTTCCGTAGTTTTCTTTTTTGGCCTATCTGGAGCGGGAAAAAACTTTGTCGCCGAGCAGCTTCATCGGTTAACCGGATGGCCAATCTATGATGCCGATGATGATATAACGCCGGAAATGAAGCTGGCGTTGGCGGAGCGACGCCCTTTTACGCCAGCGATGCGTGATCGCTATTTTCCCTGCATTGTCGAACATATTCTGGAGCGAAAGCCGCAAGATAAGCCATTAGTCGTTACTCAAGCGGTGTATAAACAACGCCATCGGGACTATTTGCGTCGGTCTATTCCTGGGCTGATGCTGGTATGGGTTGATGCGCCGGATGAGGTGATTCGTGAGCGCCTTAGGTGCCGGAATAAAGGGATTGAACCAGCCAGCGCTGCAGCATTGCGAGCGGATTTTGAGCGGCCAGTGGATGGCGAGCCTCGAATCAACAATGATAGCGATGGTGCTCAAGTTGCTGAGCAGTTAATGCGTGTCTTTGAGCCTTATCACATTGTGCCGGTGAAGGTGGGCGGTAAGTGACCCGGAACCTTGGTCACCGCTAAATACGCGCTCCTGGCGCGGATTTAGCTCGAAAATCATCCTTGATTTTCGTGTCCAAGAGCCCGGTTCACTTACCGCCCACCTTCACTTTAGATTTGAAAACCTGCTGGATTTTAAAACAAGCTGTACTTGAAAGCCTGTTGTACTTGAAAGCCTGTTGTACTTGGAAGCTAAAAGTCGACTTGCCGGTCGCCTTTTAATACGTCAATCACCGTGTCTGGGGGCATGGGGCGATAAAAGTAGTAGCCTTGGACAATATCGCAGTCGATTTCGGATAGGTAAAGGGCGGTCATGCGATCTTCAACGCCCTCTGCGACCACTTTGATTTTCAGGTTGTGACCAAGGTTGATGACGGATTTGATAATGGCTTCGTCTTGCTGGGTTTCACTGAGCTTTAATACAAAAGATTTGTCTATTTTCAGGTAATCAATGGGCAAGCGCTGCAGGTAGCGCATCGATGAATAGCCGGTGCCAAAGTCATCGACAGACACTGAAATGCCTATGGATTGCAGTTCTGTGAGAGTGTCGTACACTGCATTGATGTCTTCCATGAACATGGTTTCGGTGATTTCAATTTCGATTTGTTCACCTGCGACATTAAAGCGTTTTAATTGCGTTTTAATGTGGTCAACCAATGCGCTGTCTCGCAGGTCTCGTGTGGATAAGTTCAGTGATACACGGAAATCACCCAGGCCATCTTCGTTCCACAGAGCTATCTGTTTGCAAACATTCACAATCACCCACTGACTTAAGCGCAAGATCAGACCTGACTGTTCGGCAACATCAATGATTTCCCGTGGTGGTATTGGAGGCGAGTCGGGCGGAAGCCATCGCAGTAACGCTTCCAGCCCAACTACCTTACGTCGAGCCAGATCGATTTTAGGCTGATAGTGCAAACATAGTTCATCATTTTTTAAGGCTATGCGTAGGCGCTTTTCGAGGTCGATCTTCTTCAGCGTGTAGTTTTCCAGCTCGTCATCAAAATACTGATAGGTATTGCGTCCTTTTTCCTTGGCATGGTGCATGGCAAGGTGCGCTTTGCGGATTAGCTCGTCTTTGAACTCGGCATCCCGAGGATAAATGCTGACGCCAATGCTGGTTGATATATGGAAGTCTTCCCCCGCGATAAAAAATGGTTCGGCCATCACTTCTAAAATACGATGACAAATATCTGTGGCGAAATGGTATGAGCAAATGTTTTCAAGAATGATCACAAACTCATCACCGCCGAGCCGAGCAACAGTATCGTGTTCACGCAAAATTCGCTGAATGCGAAAAACAAATTCACACAGCAGCTGGTCGCCTTTATGGTGGCCAAGTTGATCGTTGATTTTTTTGAAGTGGTCAATATCAAGAAATAATATGCCTACAAGGCTTTTCTTTCTTTTGGCGAGGGAGATGGCGTGTTTTATCCGATCAGCCAATAACAAGCGGTTTGGTAAGTTGGTCAGGCTATCATGGTAAACATGGTGGTGAACCAGCGCTTCATGCTTCTTAACTTCGGTAATATTGCGAAAACACCATACTCGACCAGTAAAGCCGTTGGTATTCATCTGGGGTAGTGAGTGGTATTCATAAACATAGCCACTGCTGGTTTCTAACAGGCCAAACACCTTCCCATCATGTTCTTCACCCAAATAGCGGATTTGATGAATAAACTCACTCGGTCTATTCAGTGATCTTAGCGCTTTGGCTAGTATTTGCATCACCGGAACAGGCGACTCTGTGGTTGCTCCTATGGTGAATCCAAGCATTTGATCGGCATAGCGGTTGGCTTTGACAATAGCACCAGCAGCGTTTTGAATAATTATTGCTTCGCCCGTGGCATCAAAGGTGGTGTTTAATATAGAAAGCGAGTGTTCCAGTTCACGTTTGGTGCTTTCAATTTCGGTGAGGTGTTCCTTCAGCTCATGATTGCGCCGTGTAAGTTCTTGAGAGGTCAGCTCCAGCGAATGTTCTAACAGCTGCTGATCCTGTTCGGATTGCTCCAGTTTTTCACTTACTTGGGCAAAAAAAGCACCGTACTGCTCAAGAACAGATTCAGGGACATGGTGCTGACGCATAAGGTGCAACAGGTGGTTATGCATGTATTTACTCAACTACCGAAAATAGACAAGCGGGTGCCTATGTAGGGCACTCATCTAAGCATAGTTGATAACAAGAAAATTGCGAGAAATGTACATTGAGCAAACATGCGCAGTATTATCGGGAATACTGCGCAATTTCGCGTTAGTCAGTGAAAAGCCTAGGCTCTAATGGGTGCTGAAAAGATCGGAGTGTTTGACGGCATCGGCAACGGCTTTAGGCACCATCTCTTCCCAGGTGTGCTCACCGGCTTCGATGCTTTCGACAATACGGCGTGACCAGATATTCGCCACTGATGGGGTGTAGTTGGTAATATCCTGGATTTGTTTATTGGTAATGAAGTAGTCAACTAGTGGTTTTAAATGCGTTGCGATTTCGATGTCATCAGAGCCGATAAGCTGCTCGGAGTCATCGGCTTTTTCAGGATAGACATACAGGTGGCAATTTTTACTGAATAAGTTGCCCATTCCTTCAAAGAATCCACCGTCCATATCACTGTAGTTAGCTTCGGTCAGTATATCTTTGAGGTTGTTTACCCGTACCACGAAGGCAATGCGGCGTTTACTGATCTCAGACAGGTATTTATTCAGGCGGTGGTAGCGACCGAAGTTAGTAATCAGTACGCGCTGATTGATCGCAGAGAGCATATCAATGCGGGCCAAGAAGTCGGCATTATCTATCTCGCCACGCTCAATCAGTTGATTCATACTGATCTCAGCAAGGGTCACAATATTGTCCGCTTGGTCTTCCGGTAGGTTACGCTGAAACATCTCGGCACCTTTTTCCAGCATTTCGGTGCTCAAAAGGGTGGGAGGGCGGAATCCACTGCGCAGAGTTAACAGGTTTTTCTTATAAAGCTCGGCTTCGGGCTGTACGACCTTGCCGTTGCCATTAAACAGGATCACATCCGTATAGCCGCGTCGAACCAGCTCCAAGCTGAGCAGGCGTTCGTCGAGGTGGGCAAATGCCGGGCCTGAGATCTTGATGGCATCAATTAAAACCCTCTCATTGGTCAGGTTGTCCATCAGCGATTCAACCATTGCTTCCATGCCGTCGCGCTGGTAGAAACAGGTGTGAAGCAGGTTAACTCCCGCAACACCAATAGCCTGTTGCTGAAAGCGGTTTTGATTGTCTAATAGTTTGAGGTGAACCAGTATCTGGCTGGGGCGTGCATTCGGTGCATGTTGGAAGCGAATACCCGTCCAGCCATGATAGTTGCCGCTGCCGCGGTAGCCCTTGGCTGTCACGGTGTTGGCATAAGCAAAGAAGCGTGATGATGCACCGCGTTCTTTGCTTAAACGTTCGATGAGTACATCAAATTCGTGGTTGAGCATGGCGACTAAGCGTTCTTCGCTGACATAGCGTGATGATTCGCCGTAGATAGAATCTGACATTGTCATATCGTATGCCGACATGGTTTTGGCTATGGTTCCGGCTGCGCCCCCGGCCTGAAAGAAATTTCTGGCCACTTCTTGACCCGCGCCTATTTCGGCGAAAGTTCCGTAGATACTGTTGTCCAAATTGATTTGCAGTGCCTTCTGGCGTGGAGACAAGATTTTATGCGCACCCATAGTTGTTTCATTTCCTCGAAGTAAATGGTGTGGCCATTATGCAAAAACACCATCCAAAGTACCAGAGAAGAAAATTCGATAGGTGAGGATTTTGCTGCTGTGGTACATTGTTGAGCGTATCTATTGATAAAACGCGTCTTGGGTAGGGCTGGTATTTTTGTGTTTTGGCGACTTCTTCTTTTAATTGTGCTGTTGATAGGGCTGAGTGTCCCATCTCATGCGACGGCAAGAATCAAATATTTGGCACCCAGCGATAAACCCATTGCCATGGAAGAGCATATGGCGATTTACTTGTCGGATAACCCAAAGCTGACAATCAGAGAAATACGTGCGATTCCACCATCGGAATGGGAAACCAGCGGAAAAGTCCCTAATCTGGGATTCACTGATAAAACCCTGTGGATCAAAATGTCGATATTTTATGATTCACGTGATGAGCGAGAATGGGTGCTGTCTATTGAAAACCCTCATCTCGCAGCGATGGAAATGTATGCGGTTAAAATGGGCTATGTTGCTGAGCGCTGGGAATTTGGCCGCGGCAAACGCTTTAGTCAGCGTCCTATGGTTAATCGTAACTTTACCGTGCCATTGCACTTTCGGGCAATGCAACGAACGGATTTATATATCAAGGTTAATGCTGATACCTCAATGTTAGTGCCTATCACACTGACAATGCACGAACCCTTCATGTTAAAAAACGAGCAAACCATCCTGCTATTGGGGCTGATATTTGGTGGCTTGGGAATGATGGTGTTGTACGGGGTATTATTTCACTTGGCGTTGCGCGAACCAATGCATTTGTACTATGCCTGGTTTGTCGGCTCGTTAACCTTTTTGCATATCGCGCTTTACGGTATTGGGTATCAATTCTTATGGCCCGGGTCTGGCGAGTTTCAGCAATATTCACTGATGTTCGGCGTTGTAGCTGCCACTACCTCTGGAGCGCAGTTTGCGGCCCAGGTTTTGGATTTTAAGCGTCCTGATTTCAAACCTTATCGATTGGCATTTCTGGCAGCCAATTGGATGATGGTACTTGGTATATTGCTGTTACCGTTTTTTTCTAAAATAATTTTAGTACGCTGGATGCTGGTATGGGTCATAGTGATTGCCGTTGTTGGTATTTGCTCTGCGATGCATGCCATGATCATTCGGGCCAAACTGGCATTTCCTTATTTTAGCGGGTTCATTGCTTTCCATATCGGTGCGGCGCTACTGGTTTTTAGTCGCAGTGGCCTGTTGCCTTACCATCCTGTATCAGAGCACGGTTTGCTGGGTGCTACTCTGTTTGGTTCAGTAGTGATGTTGTTAGTGGTGCGTCAGCGCTTTCGCGAGCAGCATGAACGCAAATTACTGATGCAAAACAAAGAGCTGACCACCGAGAAAAAAGCCCGTCAATTGCAGTCGCGTTATTCTGATATGTTGGAGCAGCGGGTAAAAGAACGTACCGAAGAGCTGGAAGATGCTTTAACTGATCTAGCAAAAGCTAATGAAGAAACCGAATTGGCAATTATTCATAAGACCAAATTTTTGGCCGCCGCCAGTCATGATATTCGCCAGCCGATGAACGCACTGTACTTCTATTTGAATTCTTTGGAACAAGTGGAAAACATTGAGCCGCGTGTGCTTCATGGTGTTCAGGAGTGTGTGGATAATCTAAATGAGCTGTTTCATGCGTTGTTTGATATTTCCAAATTTGATACTCACTCCTGGCCGGTGAGTCCTCAACATGTTGATTTAAGTAAAGTGTTCGATCAACTGGCGCTCGAATTCCAAAATCAGTTACATGTCATGATGTATTTCGAGCCGCGGCATCCTGCGGTTATTGCTGATCCTGTGCTGTTACAGCGCTCATTGCGTATATTGGTGGCTAATGCTATTCATCATGCTGAAGCCAAGCAGCTGCTCATTCATACGCGTCGCCGCGGCAATATCGTACGATTAGAAGTCCGTGATAATGGGATTGGTATTCCCCCAAATAAGCAGGAGGATATCTTCAATGAGTTTGTGCAGCTTAGTCGTGATGTTTATCACCGAAATCGCGGTTTAGGGCTAGGATTATCCTTGTTTCGGCGTATGTGCCAGGCTATGGGGGCGCAGTTTGGGGTGCGTTCGCAAGTAGGGCGTGGTTCGGTTTTCTGGTTTGAGGTGCCCATTGGGGATCTCGCCAAAGTGAAGAAAGAAGAGCGTGTCGAAAGCTTGGATGATCGGTCGTTGGAGAAACTAAAAGTGCTCTATGTTGAAGACGACCACCGAGTGCGGCAGGCCGTCATTCCCATGTTGCAGAGCTGGGGCTGTGAGGTCAATATGGC
>DFOV01000310.1 GCA_002376965.1 Gammaproteobacteria bacterium UBA3532 | reverse complement strand
TAGTTGGTTTCGGCACCGTAGGTGTTGCCATTGATGATGGCGGTCATATTGTCGCCACCTTCATAACATGGCCAGCCAAAGTTGGGCGGCTCGCCAAGTGGGTTGGCGATCAGGTTGATTTCCTCAACCTCGTTCCAGCCAACATCGGATACAAAAATTTCACCCCATGGGGCAACGGTAAAGCGGTATGGATTGCGCAAGCCCCATGCAATAACGCGATCATCTTCCGCAACGCCCTTGCCAATGTTCCAGTTGCCTGGTGCAGCTTCGCCTGTCATGGGATCAAGGCGCAGAACAGTGCCGTTTAACAATAGCTCGTCATTTGGGGTCAGATGATCCTGTGTTCGATAGCCACCGCCCTCGTTGGCGGGATCGTTACAGGATTGGCCTGGTGCAAGGCCGCGATCGTCCCAGTCACCGTTATCTTCGGTGCCTTGCGGGCGCGTTCCATCGGCCCAGCTTAAGTACAAAAAGCCATCAGGACCAAATTTGATATCGCCGTATGCATGCGCGTCCCAATCAGCAACACACCATTTATCGAGTAAAGTGGTTTCGGAGTCTTGAACATAGCGGCCGTCTGCGGGGTTGACTTCGATTCGAGTCAGACGATTACCATTTTTACCCCAGGCGTTGTTCCACAATAGGTAAACAAAGGGTACGTCAGGGTAGCCGGGGTGAACGGCCATGCCGTGAAGGCTATGGCGAGCATCGCGGTTACTGACATCAAAGGTGATCCGGCCTTGATCGTTGATGTCTTTAAAATATTGGAGCTTACCTGCACCAATGATGAAAATGGAGCCGTCGCCGCCAAAGTCCACTTTTTGTGGGCCATTGACATTCTTACCGGCAAATACTCGTTCCTTGACAAAGCCCTGTGGAACAGCCTGTGTCGTCGCCGAAATCAGCGACAGGCCTGCCCCCAGAATTCCTGCTAACAATAATGTAGATCGGGAACCCATGGAATACCTCTTGTCATTGCATATGATCGTGAAAAAACTGAGCATCAAAATTACCTTTCAGCCCTTACGGGAGTCTGTGAGGTGTAAAGGTGAATACAGGTAATTTATGATATATAGCAATCATATCTATAATAAGTGCATCATCTAGCGGTTGAATTAATAATTAACCCTTTTGTGCGATGCGGAATTGAAGAGGGGGAATGGGGCACTCAAGGGGATGTGATAGGTTAAATAAAGGGGCTTTGAGGGGTTTCTTATATTTTTTCCAACTAATGATGATATTAATCATACTTGCTTTAGGTGTTTCTAATATTTATACGGTAGATAAAATTTATTATTTGCCTTGGGTGGTATGTCGAAGCTATAGCCTGCGTCGCGGCATTGCCATTTACTACT
Organism: Gammaproteobacteria bacterium UBA3532; assembly: GCA_002376965.1. Classification (GTDB taxonomy): domain Bacteria; phylum Pseudomonadota; class Gammaproteobacteria; order Enterobacterales; family UBA3532; genus UBA3532. Next base: position 4,541 of record DFOV01000310.1, on the reverse strand, counting down.
CTTTGAAGGACAATAGCGCCCATTACATGGGTCGATTCCTACGATCTAAATCCACCATAAATAAATTGATTGCATCTATGAGCGATATCTCCTTCTGTTTGGCACAAATTAATCCCCTTGTCGGCGCAATAGAACAGAACGCCGAAAGTGTTATCTCGGTTATAGAGGATAACTCAGCTGCCGACATCATCGTTTTTCCTGAGCTGGTGTTGACGGGCTACCCTCCCGAAGATTTGCTGCTGCGAGAAGAGCTTCATCAGCGGGTTCAGAAACAGCTAGAACGCATTGCTTTGGTAACAGCAAGCTTGCCGGAAACCATGGTCTTTGTTGGTCTTCCCTGGATAAAAAATGGTGATTGTCATAATGCTGCGCTATGTATTCGTGGCGGGGAAATTGTTGGCACCTATTTTAAGTGGCAATTGCCAAACTATGCTGTATTTGACGAGAAACGTTATTTTACTCCGGGTGAGCGGCTTTGTGTTGTAGAGCACAAAGGGGTAAAGATCGGTGTGGCTATCTGTGAAGATCTTTGGGTAGCTGGTGTCGTAGAAGCTTATGCGAATGAGCAGGTTGAGCTAGTCGTTAGTCTCAATGCGTCACCCTATAGTTATCCTCAGCTGGATGCGCGTATCGAAGCGATTAAAGCGCGCCAACAGCGAGCCAGGTTACCTATTGTCTATGTCAACCAGGTCGGGGCTCAGGATGAGCTGGTGTTTGATGGTCACTCCAAGGTTGTCGACGAGCAGGGTAATATAGTGATTGCTCTGCCGGGGTTTGAAACCTGTGTTAGCCAGGTAACCTGGCAGCGCGAAAGCGGTAAATGGCATGGGCAATCTGTTCCCTTTTCTTCACTGGAAGCGTCTCTGTATCAGGCGCTAGTTCTTGGTGTGCGAGATTATGTCACTAAAAACCGTTTTCCTGGTGTGGTATTGGGGTTGTCGGGTGGCATCGATTCAGCGTTAACTTTGGCGATTGCTTGTGATGCATTAGGGGCCGATAAAGTGCATGCGGTGATGATGCCTTATCGCTATACCGCTGATATCAGTGTGGAAGATGCCGAAAAACAGGCCGCAAAACTCGGGTGTGCTTTTGATATCGTATCGATCGAGTCAATGGTCGATTCTTTTATGGGGAGCTTGGCTCCATTTTTCGCTGGCACAGAACGCGATACCACCGAAGAGAACCTGCAAAGCCGTTGCCGTGGTGTGTTCTTGATGGCGCTTTCAAACAAGACCGGTAAATTGGTATTAACTACAGGTAATAAAAGTGAGATGGCTGTAGGTTATGCAACGCTGTATGGTGACATGGCTGGTGGTTTTGATGTGTTAAAAGATGTGCCTAAAACCATGGTCTATCGACTGTCTAATTTTCGTAACCGGGATGGTGAGATCATTCCTCAGCGTGTTATCGATCGACCTCCGTCAGCTGAGTTAGCTCCGGATCAAGTGGATCAGGATTCTCTGCCCGAGTATGATGACTTGGATAAAATATTGGAATATTACATTGAGCAGGATTTGAGTGCTGAAGACATTATCAGCAAAGGGTTTGCCGAAGACGATGTTCGTCGTGTGATTCATTTGGTCACTATCAGTGAACATAAGCGGCGTCAGGCTGCTCCAGGGGTGAAAGTGGGGCCTCGCGCTTTCGGACGAGATCGTCGTTACCCCATTACGTCGGGGTTTAATCGAAAGTAGTTCGGGGTTGGATAGGAACTAAGAATAAATTTGATTGCAGCTTTTGAAACTGTGGGTGTTGCCATCTACACTATTAAAAGGTCGTTAGGGTTCAAAAGAATATAAAGAGAGAGAAAGATGAAAAAAGTTGAAGCAATTGTTAAGCCCTTCAAGTTAGATGAGGTGCGAGAGGCCTTGGGCGACATCGGTATTTCCGGGCTTACCGTAACAGAGGTAAAAGGTTTTGGCCGTCAAAAAGGTCACACCGAATTGTATCGTGGTGCCGAATATATGGTCGACTTTTTGCCTAAGGTTAAGCTCGAAATCATCGTGAAGGAAGAGCAGGCTGATGCCTGTGTTGAAGCGATATTGGAAGCGGCGAATACCGGCAATATCGGCGATGGTAAAATCTTTGTGTCGCCTATCGAGCGTGTTGTGCGCATTCGCACGGGTGAAGAAGACGAGTCAGCCATCTAAACCCTTAAGAACATTCCAATAAAAAAGCCTCGTTGAACGAGGCTTTTTTATTGGAGCTCTTTCTAAATGAACAGCTTATTCAATCATGGGGGCTGCTTCAGGAAAGTTAAAGCGCAGCGTGTTGTGCGCATTTTCCGCCAGTTCATCCAAGCCGAGAATCTTATAGGCCGATACCATCAGTTTCAGTGCATCAATATTGGCCGGACTTTGAGGGTAGTTTTCTACGACATACTTGGCACGATTCGCTGCTGCTAAGTAGGCCCCGCGCTCCATATAGTAGCGCGCAACATGCAGCTCATATTCCGCTAGAGAGTTGCGCAGAAATATCATCCGTTTGCGGGCGTCGTTGGCATAATCACTTTCAGGAAAGCGCTTAAGCAACGCACTGAAATCTTGAAAAGACTGGCGCGAAGAACCCGCATCACGTTGTGAGAAGTCGGTGTTAAACATTTTCTGTAACACACTTTTATCAATATTAAAGTTGATCAGCCCGCGCATGTAATAAGCGTAATCAACATGCGGGTGGTTGGGATATAGGCGAATAAAGCGATCCGCAGATGCTAAAGCAGAGGCACTGTCGTTGAGCTTGTAATAGACAAAGATCAAATCAAGCTGGCCTTGCTGGGAAAGAGGCCCGAACGGATAGCGTGATTCCAGCAGCTCAAATTTATCGGCTGCATCATAATAGCGGCCTTCATCCAGGGCTTCTTTGCCCTGCTTATACAGTTCATCAGCAGGAATATCGTCTTTTAGCGGGTCGTGGGTGGCACAACCGGCCAAGCCTAACAAAACAATAAGAGCTAACCATCGAATAACCAAGATACGCTGTAGGATTTTCTTCATAATTTCGTCGCTGAAACTCGCCTTTACTATATTTTGCGATTAAGATTGGACTGCATTGTAACCGACACGTTCACTAAGGGCCAGTTTCTAAATTACGAATGAAAAATGAGGTAGCGCTATCGGGAGCCTGTCCCGACGAATGCCGTGGTCAACGCCTGGATCAAGTCCTTGGCCACTTGTTTGATGATTACTCCCGCTCGCGCTTGCAGCAGTGGATAAAAGATGGACTGGTAAAGGTGGATGGGAAAATCATAACCAAAAACCGACACAAGCTATTAGGTGGTGAACAGCTCGAAGTGCAAGGTTTGATAGAAGAGCACGGCGAGTGGCAAGCCAACGACATTCCACTGAATATCGTTTATGAAGACGATAGCATCATGATTATCGACAAGCCTATAGACCTAGTGGTTCATCCGGCCGCAGGGCATGAGAATGATACGCTGGTTAACGGGCTGCTTTTTCATAATCCGTCACTGGCAACCATTCCCCGTGCAGGTATCGTTCACCGTCTGGACAAAGATACCAGTGGCTTGTTGGTCGTTGCCAAAACGCTGCAGGCTCATGCCAACCTGGTTGACCAACTACAGTCAAGAAAAGTCAGCCGTATATATCATGCCGTGTGTTGTGGAGAGCCTGTATCCGGCGCTACCATTGAAGAACCTATTGGCCGGCATCCTAAACACCGAAAAAAAATGGCCGTCCACCCCCTTGGTAAAGAAGCGATCACTCATTATCGAATTCATGAACGCTTTCGTAATCATACCTACCTGCGGGTGAAGCTGGAAACTGGACGAACCCATCAAATTCGTGTTCATATGGCCTTTAAAGGCTACCCATTATTTGGCGATCAAACCTACGGGCAGCGGCTAAAGCTAATACCCAACGCCAGCGATGAACTCAACGAGTTTATGCGCGCTTTCAAACGACAAGCACTACACGCAGCAGAGCTTGGCTTGGCTCACCCTGTTAGTGGTGAGTTAATGCAATGGGAGTCGTCGCTGCCTGAAGATATGTTGGCACTCATCGACTTATTGCGTGAAGATGTAGAAAACGCTTATGGCTGGGATGACGATGAAGACTACTGGGATGACGACTATTGAGCCGGATTGGCCTGTCGATAGTAAAATAGTCAAGGCATATACGACCACTCGCTTGGGTGGCGTCAGTCAGGGCGCTTATAGCGGCCTTAACTTAGGCGGTCATGTTGGCGACCCAGACTACCAACAAAATCGCCAGTTGCTCAAAAGGCAATTAGCACTCCCGAACGAGCCATGCTGGCTTGAGCAGACCCATAGCACACAATGTGTTCGGCTCGAATCCGACCTAACCCGACATAATGTCGATGCGGCCTATACCGCGACAAAAGGCACGGTAGCTGTCGTCATGACCGCCGATTGTTTACCGGTATTGGTATATGATGAGCAATCACAGCAAGTAGCCGCTATCCATGCAGGCTGGCGAGGTTTAGCCGATGGCATCATCGAAAAGACACTTCAAACCATGCAGGCCAAGCCTGAATCTACTTATATCTGGTTGGGGCCAGCTATC
>DFOV01000139.1 GCA_002376965.1 Gammaproteobacteria bacterium UBA3532 | reverse complement strand
ATGCCCGCCAATAACTCCTCAAGCTTCGCCGCTGGTATTTTATCTAAAGGTTTTGTTTGCATAAGAGAGCCTTGAATTGAGTTCTTAAAGATAACGTTTTATATAAGTCTAGCTGAAATAATCAGCAATGAAGACTGACGATCAATATTTTAATCGTTGTGTCGTATAAAGGAGCAACTTGATGGTTGTCATATCAATTTCATGAAAAGGTAGTAAAATATCGCCAATTTTGGTTTGCCCTCAATTATGGCGGGTAGCGCCTATTTTTTATCGAAATGGAGAAATGCGTTGTGAGAAATTTTTGGGCGATGATGTTCTGTATGTTTTTAGCGTCTTGTGCGAGTACGCAACAAAAGCTTGATATTTTTAGGGCCTACGATGGGCCTGTTAAGGCGGTTGAGCAGGTTGCAAGCGTCCATGTTCCATCCGATATGGAATTAGTTGCAATCAATGATCTAAAAGTATCGGCTCCGCTATTAGCCGCTCCTGAACGCGTCTACCATATTATGCCTGGGACAGTGAAATTGAGCTTTCGCTATGAGCGGCTGTGGGAGCTAGGCAATGATGAACATGATGTGATTGAGTCCCCGGTTTATTACGTGGCTACACAATTAGAAGCAGGGGAGCGCTATAGGTTGTCCCACCAAGAGATCGAACAGTATTCGGATGCAATAAAGGTTAAAGAGCAGCTATCGGCTTGGTTAGTAGATAGTTCAAGCAATAAAATTGTTGCGCAATTGGATAGTTATAAGAATCAAGAAAGCTCTTTAGTAGATAAGTTTTTTGGTAACGACGATGCGCCTGTAGTACAGAAATCGGTAGTACAGAAACCGGTAGCCCAGAAACCGGTAGTACAGCAAAAGACAGTTGCGGTGAAACCTGTTTCGCCCCCCGCACCTAAAGATTTAGAAAAAGATGTGGTTGCCGATGCGCAGCTAACTCAAGAGAGCTATACGCTGGTTGAAAAAAAATCTTCGGTTGTCGAACAGTTGCAGGCACTTTGGAATAAAGCCAGTACCGAGGAAAGGCAGGCATTTCATAAGTGGTTGTATTCAAAGTGAACAGCTTGGAAATTTTGTGAATAAAATAATGTGTCGCTTGCGGAACTAGTCGTGCTTCTCTCTGTCACATAAGTAGAAAAAATAGAGATAAATGTTGAAAAATTTGGTTTTGTCTCTATATCTAATGTGTTAAAACTAGAAATAAGCATTTGCCAACGGTTGGCGAATGTTCGGAAAGCGGCTAGAATTGGCCGTTAACTTAGGTGTTTTGAGAGGTTTACATGGGAAATCAGTTAGCGACTCTAGGTATTGCTAGTCCGCAGGGGAATATTCAGTCCTACATTGCGACGGCTAACAGCATACCTCTGCTTTCAGCGGAAGAAGAAAAGGAACTGGCTGAGCGACTGCATAATGATGATGATCTTATGGCAGCCCAACAATTGGTTTTATCACACCTTCGTTTCGTCATTCACATTGCTCGTAGTTATGCTGGATATGGTCTCAATCAGGCTGATCTTATTCAGGAAGGCAATATCGGATTAATGAAGGCGGTAAAACGTTTCGATCCTAATGTTGGTGTTCGCTTGGTTTCTTTTGCAGTGCATTGGATTAAGGCGGAGATCCACGAATACGTGTTAAGAAATTGGCGCATTGTTAAAGTTGCCACTACCAAAGCACAGCGGAAGCTGTTTTTCAATTTGCGTCGAGCTAAGAAATCGCTTGGTTGGTTGTCGCAAGACGAAGCCAAAGCCGTAGCAGATGATCTGGGAGTCTCCACTCGAGAAGTATTTGAAATGGAGAGCAGATTAACCAGTCACGATCAGGCTTTCGACGCGCCTTCGGATGATTCTGATGATGAAGCGGCTTTCGCTCCATCGCAGTTTTTGGAAGACCATAGCGTCAACCCCGAAAAACTGGTGATTAGTGATGATTGGGATGACATGGCTTCCCAAAAGCTTTATCGCGCAATGTCTCTATTAGATGATCGCAGTCAGGATATCATCCGTGCTAGATGGTTGGCCGATGATAAGGAAACATTGCAGGATCTAGCGGCACGTTATGAAGTTTCTGCCGAGCGCATCAGGCAATTAGAAAAAAATGCCATAAAGAAATTAAAAAACGCCATGTTGTAATTCAGATATTTCGTAAAACAAGCATTTCCAAATACAAATTGATCTGAAGTAAAGGGAGCTAATGGCTCCCTTTTTTGTGCCTTGTTTAGTCTTAGCCTATCTTTCATCGCCCGTTATTTATTCAAAGGCGTATCTGATTCCCGCTTTGTCCCAAATATCGTTTGCCCCTCGGTTTAAATTCCGTTAATGTTGCGCCATATCTTGATAGAATTTTCATCGCACAAAAAAGAGGCATTTGATGGTGCAGCGATTAGCAAACGTTGAACGAAATACCTTGGAAACGCAGATTAAAGTCGAAGTTAATCTGGATGGAACCGGCCAGTCATCCTTTGATACAGGCGTTCCTTTCTTAGAGCATATGCTAGACCAGATTGCACGCCATGGATTGTTCGATATCAACATTGTTGCAAAAGGCGACTTACATATCGATGCGCACCACACGGTAGAAGATACCGGTATCACTTTAGGTCAGGCCTTTGCTAAAGCGGTGGGTGATAAGAAGGGTTTATTTCGCTATGGTCATGCCTATGTGCCGTTAGATGAAGCCCTATCCCGCGTAGTCATAGACTTTTCAGGCAGACCCGGTTTAGATATGAACGTTAAATTCACACGTGCATCCATCGGACAGTTTGATGTTGAACTATTTTATGAATTTTTCCAGGGCTTTGTTAACCATGCCCAAGTCACCTTGCATATCGATAACTTAAAAGGTCGAAATGCCCATCACCAGGCTGAAACCATATTCAAAGCATTTGGTCGCGCGATGCGCATGGCACTAACAGTTGATGAGCGAATGGCTGATAAAATTCCATCAACCAAAGGCTCGTTAGTAGGGTAGGTTCGACATGCAAAAGCTAGCCATTATTGATTACGGCATGGGCAACCTGCACTCTGTTTCTAAAGCGGTACAGACCGTTGCGCCTGAGCAGGAAGTTATCGTAACCAGCTGCCCCGACACGATCTACCAAGCTGATCGTGTCATATTTCCGGGCGTTGGAGCTATTCGCGACTGTATGTCCGAGATTCACCGCCTAAATATTGGCGAAATTGTTGCCAATTTTGTTAAAGAAAAGCCTGTGCTTGGTATTTGTGTTGGTATGCAGGCGCTTATGAATTTTAGCGAAGAAAACGGTGGGGTCGATTGCCTGGGCTTGGTTGATGGTCGGGTTAAATACTTCGGCGATCAGCATGTTGACCAAGATGGAACTCGGTTAAAGGTCCCGCATATGGGCTGGAATATTGTCCATCAGCAAGTCCCACATCCTCTATGGAAGGACGTACCTCAGGATACCCGCTTTTATTTTGTTCACAGTTACCATATTCACTGTGACAATGCCAATAAAGTCGCCGCAACAGCAAATTATGGAATAACCTTTGATGCTGCGCTTTTTGATAACAATTTGTTTGCCGTGCAATTCCACCCAGAGAAGAGTCAGCATGCAGGCTTGCAGCTGTTAAAAAACTTTACTCAGTGGAATGGAAAATTTTAAGTATTCAATTAATAGTTTTAAGTATTCAATCAATAGTGAGGATTCAATGCTAATTATTCCAGCCATTGACCTAAAAGATGGCCGTTGTGTGCGTTTGCGCCAAGGGCGTATGGATGATGCTACCGTTTATGGAAATGACCCGCTAAAAATGGCGAAGTCCTGGATCGATCAAGGGGCCAGGCGACTGCATCTTGTTGATCTAAATGGCGCCATGGCTGGCCAGCCAATCAATGCTGACGTGATATATGATATCACCAAAGCCTTTCCAAATGTGCCTATTCAAGTAGGTGGTGGTATTCGCAATATTGAAACCATCGAGCTGTATTTGGATGTTGGTGTTCAATACGTCATATTAGGTACTGTAGCGGTTCAGAAGCCAGAGTTTGTCAGTGAAGTCTGCATGGAGTTTCCAGACAATATTATTGTTGGTCTTGATGCCGTCAATGGCAAAGTCGCTACCCATGGCTGGGAGAAGGTTTCCGGTCATGATGTGTCAGAGCTTGCCAAGAAGTTTGAAGATGACGGCGTATCGTCCATCGTTTATACCGATATTTCTCGTGATGGCATGATGGAAGGTATTAATGTTGATGCAACAGCACGCTTGGCTGAAGCGGTTGATATTCCGATTGTCGCCTCCGGTGGATTGAAGAATATATCCGACGTTCAGCGGTTATCAGAAGTAGCTGATAAAGGAATCGTTGGCGTCATTGCTGGTCGCTCTTTGTATGAAGGAACCCTAGACCTGACGGAAGCACAAAACTTAGCAGACCAGATCCACAAAGGGTAAAAGGATGGGACTAGCAAAACGAGTGATTCCGTGCCTCGATGTTGATCAAGGTCGGGTGATGAAAGGTGTCCAGTTCGTTGATATCCGTGATGCTGGCGATCCTGTTGAGATAGCCAAACGTTACGATCAGCAGGGTGCTGATGAAATCACCTTCCTTGATATCACTGCCAGCCATGAAGACCGAGATACGATGGTGCATGTCGTAGAAGACATTGCCAGCCAGGTATTTATCCCCCTGACAGTGGGCGGCGGAATTCGCCAGTTGTCGGATATCCGCAAAATGCTCAATGCGGGTGCTGATAAGGTTGGTATCAATACGGCGGCGGTTTTTAATCCTGAGTTTGTTGGTGAGGCTGCGGCTCGTTTTGGTTCGCAGTGCATCGTTGTTGCCATAGACGCCAAAAAGGTCAGTAGTGAAAACGAACAAGCTCGCTGGGAGATCTTTACCCACGGTGGTAGGAAACCCACGGGAATTGATGCTGTTGAATGGGCAGTAAAAATGGTCGGATTAGGGGCAGGGGAGCTTTTATTGACCAGTATGGATCGTGATGGCACCAAAGATGGCTTTGATTTGGCACTTACTCGCGCTGTCAGTGATGCTGTTGCTGTACCGGTTATAGCATCTGGTGGCGTTGGAAATCTTGAGCATCTGGCTGATGGCGTTATCGAAGGTCATGCTGATGCTGTGTTAGCTGCAAGTATCTTCCATTTTGGCCAGCATACGATGGGAGAGGCCAAGAAACGCATGGAAGAGCGCGGAATCGAGGTTCGTTGGTGATCCTAGATCTTCATATCGTGTTTAGTGAAACTGTCTAGATTGCTATAACGAAGGCAAACGGGGCACTTCGTATCAGTGTCCCAGCGCGTGAGTGTGGCAACGATAGAGCTGGCACAGTTTGAGCACTTTCCTGCATAGGTACCAAAAATAAAGACATCGCGTCGATGTATTTCACGTTCGGCGTGATAATTAAAATCACTTTCATCTTTCGTCGCCAGTTCTAGAGCCTCGTTATTGCTCTTTTCAGCCCATAAGATAAGCGACTCGCTTTCCCAATATTTCACTGTTACCCCCTTTACCGAAAAGCACTACCTTATAATATTTTACCATTTGCCTCGCCGACTATCGCTACTGAGTGGCGACAAGAGGCGGAACTATTCGTCGTTTTCTGTTGATATACATCAAAATCCGTCCAAAGGGGTTTTGTTTAAATGGGTGATCATTACAACCTCCCTCTTAATCCGGCTTGTGGGGGAGTTCAATGGAATATAAGGGGGGACTTACCTTAAAAAATCTTTTACTCAATACAGAATATAGATATAGTTGAAATCTTTAATTTTTAAAAAGCGCTAAATAGAGACCTTCCCATCAATGAGCTGAACAGCCAATGGGATACACCGGAGAAAAATAGAATGTTTGGACGAGCCCTCGTCGCAACCATGATTGCGACAGCCATTGCTGGCCCTACCTATGCAGGCAGTTCCGTGTTGTGGCGTAACACCACGACCGGCCAAAACTGGCTTTATCAGATGGAAAATCATTCGGCTGTTGATAGCCGCCCCTTCTCTCAAGTTACCGATATGGACTGGAAAGTTGCTGGATATGGCGACTTTAATGGTGATGGTAGTGACGACGTTCTTTGGCGTCACGCCGGATTTGGTATCAACTGGGTCTATCTTACAGATGGTACAAAAGTAGTCGATTCGTTACGCATTAATGAAGTTAACGACCTGAACTGGTCAGTGGCTGGTGTTGGCGACTTCAATGGCGATGGCAATGACGACATCTTGTGGCGTCACGCAATCTCCGGTGATAACTGGATTTATCACATGCAGGGCAGCGCGATTACCGGTAGCAAGTTTTTAAACAAAATAGCTGATCCAGATTGGAAAGTCGCAGGTGTTGGTGACTTAAATAGCGATGGGACTGATGACATTGTGCTTCGCAATGCCTCGACTGGGCTAAATTGGGCTTATCTAATACAAAATGGCGCTATCGTTCAGTCCAAACAAATCAATCAGGTTTCTGGCTCACAGTGGGTTGTAGAAGCGGTTAATGATTTTAACGGCGACGCTATAGCTGATTTGCTATGGCGAAATACGAGCACAGGTGACACCTATCTGTATACCATGTCTGGCACCAATATATCCAAAGTTGGTCTTGTAGGTCGAGTACCAGCACAGTGGCATATCGAAAGCACAGGCGATCGCAACATGGATGGCAAGTCCGACATTTTATGGCGCAATACTGATTCAGGTGTGTTGTGGTCCTATCTAATGAATGGTTCGGCTATTAGCGACTCTGGCCCTGTTGGCCTGAGCGTAGGAAATACCTGGTCATTGGTTGCGACATTAATGACTCAGGACATGACGATTCAACCGATTGATCTTGAAATAACGCCTCCTGGTTCGACTCAGGCTTCAGTTGGCCAATGTATTGATCTCGATGCCACCGGCTTTTTCAGTAATGGCACTCAACAAAACAATCCATCAGGTTTAATTTGGCAATGCAATGAAATCGGTATTGCTAACGTCAATGCTGCTGGTCAAGTGTGTGGGACGGCTGCTGGAACTTTAAGCTGCACTGCCGCTTGGCAGGGTTTTCAGGACAGTGTTTCACTAACCTTTACCTCAATACCGGTTGAGCCTAGCGGCTTCGAAATAACCAATGGTCCATTTTCTTTGACGGTTGGTGATACGGCTCAGGTACAGAGCCGTGGTTTGTTTGATGATGGTTCAAACACGGCTAACCCGCAAAGTGCCACATGGAGTTGTGCGTCATCCAGCGTATCGATCTCTTCTAGCGGTGTTATTACAGCAAATGCCGCCGTTCAAACAACTTGCTCTGGTTCTTGGGAAGGCTTTAGCGATAGCGTGAGTGTTGCTGTTTCACAGCAGCCGGATACTGCTATAGAAATAGCAATAGCCACTACTGCTCTAAGCGGTGAAGTGGGCAGCAGTGTTACACCTGGAGTAACGGTAACATTTAGCCAAGCCGGAGACGTCCTGAATCCAGATGGCGTGACCTGGACTTGTAATGATATCACTGTAGTTGCTGTTGAATCACAACCAACGGCTGGAACACCAGCAACCCTTCGGCTGAACAATGCTGGGGTAGCTAATTGTACGGCTAAATATGAGACATTGACTGATATTGTCGCCGTAACAGCGAATGAGCCAGTTAGTGATTTCGTTGTTTACATGCAGAAGCCTGCAGGCTGGGCGGGATGTAAGATCCATCATTGGGAGTCTCCACCAGCGGCTAATACTTTATGGCCTGGTAATGATATGGATCCACTGGATGACAACTGGTGTGTTTATACTTTCCCTGAAGGTCAGACCGAATCTAAGATTGTTTTCAATGATGGAGCTGGTCAGCAATCGGGCAATCTTGTTGCTGATCAACCTGGATGCTGGACTGGTGGTGCAACTTGGACACCATTGTCTTCGTGCAATATTCCGGCAGACACACCGAGGGTAAGTGCAAACCCTGGAACATCAAGCTTTGTTGGTGACGCGGGACTGACGGTTACTTTAAGTATTAGCAATGGTGTTGGTAAGTACTTGATTGGAAATGGAGATGCATGTGCGGCCGGTCAAACCTATACCAATAACCAGCAAGTGACGTTGGGCGATGGGTTGAATATTGGTGAAAGTGTTGATCTATTGCTTTGTGGTGATGATGGCGCATTGCAAGTAACCGATAGTTACACTTATACCCGAATAGAGCAAGGTAACTTGGGGCAGTGTGAAATTCCAGCCTATACAGGCAATCCGCACGGTTCTGAACAAGCCATGAAAGAGAAGTTCCAAGATCTGCGAATTTATCAAGTGATGGTTGAGTCTTTCATTGATGGAGATCCAAACCGTGGATATGGTACGGGTTATGGTTCAAGCCATCACAATGGTGATATTCGCGGTATTATTAATTCATTGCCCTATATTAAGAGCCTTGGTGCCAACGCTATTTGGCTAACACCAATATTCAATTCTGATGGTGGCAGCCAACTCGACGCGACAGGCTATTTCACGAGAAACTATTTCGAAATCGATCCTAAATTTGGCTCTTGGGAAGATGCTAAAGAAATGGTTGATACCGCGCATAGCATGGGGATGTATGTGTTCTTCGACGGCGTTTTTGGCCATCATAAAGGCAATATTCCAACATCACCTTGCGGTAACAATGTAACCGGTGGAAATGACCCAGTATCTTACCCAGGTAGCCTTGACTTCTATAAAGAGGTTGCGACTTTCTGGATTAGAGAGCTCGGCATTGATGGCTGGCGTTTGGATCAAGCCTATCAGGTTCCATTGGACGCCTGGATTGAAATTCGTCAGGCTGTTGAGTCCATCTCCAAATACAACAAGCAACAAGGCAAGCAGTGGGGTACTTTGGGCTATATGGTCGGAGAGATTTGGGATGGAGAAGGTGTTATTCAAAGCAAGGGCTATGGTTCTGCTTCTAACCCCAGTTTGTATTCCGCATTCGACTTCCCTATTCGGTACGGCTTGGTTCAGGTGTTGGCAGGTCAAGAGCATATCGGTGATGCTGGAGCCAGTGGTCGTCCAGCAAGCTGGTTAAACGAAAAGTTTGTTAGTATCGGCGGTACTTATGCAAGTCATGCGATACCCAATCTGATGTTGTCAAATCACGACCTGGTTAGATTTGGTGATTTGATTGAGCGCGCCGGTTATCCTCGCGATGATTGGACCTATTGGGGACGCCATCGCGCTGCTTTCGCCTTTATGGCTGCTTTTACCGGTCCAATAACGATCTACTACGGTGATGAAATTGGTGACGAAGTGCCAAACTTCGCTCAAAAGGTAGAAAGCAATTGTTGGACTGTTGGTCTGTGTGATGACCACGTATCCAGAACGAGTGGTTTGATCGATGGAGTATCCACCTCGCTAAATAACGAGCAACGCGCCCTCAAAGATTATGTCGCTCAGCTTATGGATATTCGTGATACTCATAGAGCTCTTAGTCAGGGTGAGAGAACACATTTAGGTTCGAATGAAGCAACCTATGTGGATCTCAAATCTTATAATGGGGAAAACGTCATCTTTGTGCTCAACGTTTCGACGAATGATCAGCCCGTTAGTGTTGATACTGCTGATGTTGGCGGGACTACCGTGGTTGACCTGGTTAACGGCGGGACGATTTCAGCTAACGCTGGAAGCTTTGACTTCAATATTCCAGGGCTAAGCGGACAGTTTTTCTTAGTTCAGTAGCCTTGTAGTCCTCTAATACAAAAGCCGCATTTATGCGGCTTTTGTTGTTTTTTAGACCAACGAAAGTGTCGCTGTCAAAGGTCGGCAAGAGTGAAATCCTCTCCAAATTGATCTATCGCAAATCAGGTATGCTCCTGTATATGGTCTCGCATGGGCAAACTTGATAGAATAGCGCCCAAATTCAAACTGAGGTTGCAAGAAATGACTGAACTAACTTGTTTCAAAGCCTACGATATTCGTGGTGAACTGGGGATTGAGCTTAACGAAGATATTGCGTACCGAATTGGTCGTGCCTTTGGTGAGTTTTCTTCTCCCAAAACCGTCGTAGTTGGCGGTGATGTTCGTGAAACATCCGAATCGCTGAAACTTGCATTAGCCAAAGGACTTCAAGATGCTGGCACAGATGTGATTGATATTGGCCTGACTGGAACAGAGGAAGTTTATTTTGCAACAAAACACTTGGGTGTGGATGGTGGTGTTGAGGTAACGGCCAGCCATAACCCAATTAATTACAATGGTATGAAGATTGTTCGTGAGGAGTCAAAGCCCATCTCCAACGATACCGGACTTTTAGATATCAAACGCATAGCCGAAGAAAATAACTTTGCGCCAGCTGATGAGTCAAAGCGTGGTAGCTATAAAACGTTATCCATATTGGATGATTACATAGAGCATCTAATGGGCTATATCGATATCAAAAATATCAAGCCGATGAAGTTGGTTATGAATGCGGGCAACGGAGCTGCCGGGCATGTGGTCGATGCTATTGAAGCTAAATTTAAAGCGTTGGGCGCTCCTGTAGAGATTATAAAAGTTCATAACGAACCAGACTGCACTTTCCCTAACGGCATACCCAATCCCATCTTGGTTGAAAATAGAAAAGACACCATTGATGCTGTCGTAGAGCATGGCGCAGATATGGGGATTGCATGGGATGGCGATTTTGACCGTTGCTTCCTGTTTGACGAAAAAGGTGGCTTTATTGAGGGCTACTACATTGTAGGTCTGCTATCGGAAGCTTTCTTATCAAAGAATCCTGGTGCCAGTGTTGTACACGATCCGCGCCTGACCTGGAATACCATCGATATTGTTGAAAGTGCTGGTGGTAAACCGATTTTATGTAAAACTGGCCACGCCTTTATTAAAGAAAAAATGCGTGCTGAAGATGCCATTTACGGTGGTGAAATGTCAGCTCATCATTACTTCAGAGATTTCGCATACTGCGATAGTGGTATGATCCCTTGGTTATTGGTGGCTGAGTTGCTTAGTGTTAAAGGTGTGACCTTGTCTGAGCTGATGGCTCAGCGCATCGCAGCTTTCCCATCGCCAGGAGAGATCAATTCAAAAGTTACTGATGCAGACGCCTCCATTGAGCGAGTGTTGAACGCTTATAAAAGCGATGCGGTTAAAATTGATTATACCGACGGTATCGCTGTAGAGTTTGATAACTGGCGCTTTAACTTGCGCAAGTCAAACACAGAGCCAGTTATTCGCTTGAACTTGGAAACAAAAGGTGACCAAGCGTTAATGGAACAAAAAACTCAAGAGCTTTTAGAGCTAATCCGTCAATAGCAGGAACTAATCATGAAAATTACGGTTTTTGGTATTGGCTATGTAGGACTAGTTCAGGCGGCGGTCATGGCTCAAGTAGGTCATGATGTTGTGTGTGTCGATATCGATGAGCAAAAAGTTGAAGACCTGAAAAATGGCATTATTCCCATCTATGAGCCTGGTCTAACGCCGTTGGTGAAGGAAAACTATCAAGCAGGACGACTCAACTTTACAACGGACGCTGCCGCTGGTGTGGCGCATGGCAAGATACAGTTTATTGCTGTTGGTACGCCACCAGATGAGGATGGCTCAGCTGATCTGAAGTATGTGTTGGCTGTGGCTGAGACAGTTGCTCGTCATATGAACAGTGAAAAAATTGTTGTAGATAAGTCAACGGTACCTGTCGGCACTGGTGATAAGGTTCATGCTAAAGTTGCTCAGACATTAGCTGAACGTGGCGCCGCTATTGGTTTTCATGTCGTGTCGAACCCTGAGTTTTTAAAAGAGGGCGCAGCGGTAAACGACTGTATGCGGCCGGATCGCATCGTCATCGGAACAGACAGTGAAGAAGCCGCTGACGTAATGCGTGAGCTGTACGCTCCTTTTAATCGAAATCACGACAAAGTCATTGTGATGGATGTAAGAAGCGCTGAGCTTACCAAATATGCAGCAAATTGCATGCTGGCAACCAAAATATCCTTTATGAATGAGCTGAGTAATCTTGCTGAGCGCCTCGGAGCCGATATAGAACATGTTCGACATGGTATTGGTTCTGATCCGCGTATTGGCTATCAGTTTATCTATCCAGGCTGTGGTTATGGCGGTTCATGTTTTCCTAAAGACGTACAGGCGCTTATTCGCTCTGCGGATGGCATTGGCTACGACTCCGAACTACTTAAAGCCGTTGAGAGTGTTAACCATCGTCAAAAGCAAAAGCTATTTCAATACATTAGCACTCACTTTGGTGATGACTTGGAAGGAAAAGTATTTGCGCTCTGGGGCTTGTCGTTTAAGCCAAACACCGATGATATGCGGGAAGCATCCAGTCGCTCTTTGATGGAAGCATTGTGGTCAAAAGGAGCGATCGTTCAGGCCTTTGATCCAGAAGCAATGGACGAAACGCAGCGAATCTATGGTCAGCGCCCAGACTTAAAGCTAATGGGTACCAAAGAAGCGGCTCTTCATGGCGCTGATGCCCTTGTGATATGCACAGAATGGCAGCAGTTTAGAGCGCCTGATTTTGACGCGATTGTGTCTTCGTTGAAACAGCCTGTTGTTTTTGATGGCCGAAATCTTTATGACCCAGCACGGATGCAGCGCCGTGGTATTGTTTATTGGGCAATAGGGAGAGGGGAGTCGATAAAACCCCTTATATAAAGCCAATAATATAAAAATTCATAATATACAAGGCGGCCGCTGTGGTCGCCTTTTTTATTTTAGGCTACTATAGCGGCCTTTAATTATGCTTATTCAGGAGCTGAGAAATGAAATATTTGGTAACCGGCGCAGCGGGATTTATTGGCTATTATGTTTCTCAGAGACTGTGTGATCTAGGGCATCAGGTAGTAGGAATAGACAACCTGAACGACTATTATGATGTCGGCCTGAAAAATGCGCGCTTACACCAACTAGATCGTTATGACTGCTTCAAGTTTCAGAAGCTTTGTTTGTCTGACCGCTCGGGCATTGAGCACCTATTTGCGATTGAGAAGTTTGATCGGGTCATTCATTTAGCGGCGCAAGCGGGCGTTCGGTACTCGATTGATAACCCAATGGCATACATTGATGCTAATTTGGTTGGTATGGCGACAATCTTGGAAGGCTGTCGCCATAATAAAGTTAAGCACCTGGTATTCGCTTCCTCCTCTTCGGTATATGGCTTAAATACTAAAACGCCCTTTGCGGTAAATGATGCGGTTGATCATCCGGTATCGTTGTATGCTGCGACTAAAAAATCCAACGAGCTGATGGCACATACCTATGCCCACTTATATGATATTCCAGTAACTGGGTTGCGGTTTTTCACCGTTTATGGACCGTGGGGACGGCCTGATATGGCGCCGATTAAATTCGCCAAACGAATCGTAAATGGTGAAGCTATTGATATCTATAATAATGGCAACTTGCAGCGCGACTTTACTTATATTGATGATATCGTTGAAGGGATCATTCGCGTACAGGATGTTATTCCTCAACCTGAATCCGGTTGGACTCCCGAGACCGGAAGCGCAGGAACAAGCTCCGCGCCATACCGAGTCTACAATATTGGACACGGCCACCCGGTTAAATTAATGGACTTTATCGCTGGGCTGGAAAATGCGTTGGGTATAGAAGCCAAGAAAAACTTTATGCCAATGCAGCCAGGCGATGTATACACGACTTATGCTGACACTGAAGACTTATATCAAGCAACTGGCTATAAGCCTTCAGTGAGCATCGAAGAGGGGGTTGAACGCTTTGTGCGGTGGTTTAGAGAGTACTATGAATAATTTTCAATTACAGGATTAATGCCACTTTAAGGGCTAGCTAACCTTCACTACAAGACGCCCCATATTTAAAGCAACTAAAGCAACGGTGGTGTTTTAGCATAACTTTTCTATCCAGGCTGTCTTTTAAGTCGCGTCCTTGATCGTAGTCCGGATCGTCATCAACAAGTGTGCAAGCATAAATCCGCAACTGATTGTTGCTTTTGATCAGCATCTTGCTGAAATGACACATAAAGGCGGCACGCGATTCACTGGTATGGTATTCAGTCATACAGTGCTCTGTGATATGGGGCGTTTGCACCGACTCATTCGGCGGATGAAAGTCCGGAAAAGCTATGATAGGCGTATCCAGAGGGATGTCGTATTCCTTAAATAGATCCTGATATTGATTCTGAACCTGTTCACTGTTTTCATTTTCGGTCATTTGCCTTGCAACTGAAACAGAAAACCCCATCGCAATCAATTTGGAGATACAGCTTAACGCCTCAGTAAAGCTTCCTTGTCCACGCCCTGCGTCGTGTTGCTTTTCAATAGGATAGTCTATGCTGATGCGAAACTTGACGGGGTAGGGCTTATCGACCAATGATTGCAGTTGGTGTAAACGCTGTAACACTGGTGCTGTGCCATTCGTAAGCACCATACAGGGTTTGAAATTGGCGGCATAATCCAAGATCTTGATCAGATCTTTGGCAACAAATGGTTCGCCACCGGTAAAGGAAAATTGCTCTACACCGAGTGAAAGGGCCTCGTCGATATAAGGTTTGGCATCGTCAAACTTGATCAACTGCAACCTGTTATCGCCGGGTTTAGAGCCTTCAAGGCAGAATGGGCATGAAAGGTTGCAAGCGGTACCAGTATGAAACCACAGTTCTTTCAATGAGCGCGACTCAATATAGCCTCTTTGATCGCCACTTGGCGTAAAATACCAATGTTCGGATTTGATGGTTTCCATTGTTAGCAGCAGCCACCTTCTCCGGCTACTTGTTCACTATCAAATGGCAGGGAAGTGCCACAGCCTTCAAATATGCCGTAGTGTTTATCCCAGCTTCCTATAAATTCAAAGTGTGAATTGAAGCGTGATTCGTTGAGCATGCGATAGGTGTTGCCACAAACAGGGAACACCTTGCCTGTCTCAATCAAATGGTGTTTATCAAGTAAGAATGAGGCTTTTTGATTTGAGATATCACCTTTGTAGATAACCGCTTGTCCATAGTCTTCACAAGCGGGTTCTAGTTTATCGATATTGAACAATCGGTAGGTTGCTGAGAAAAAGCGTAAGCCTTCCGTTTTCTCGATGATTTGTTGGTTTTCAATGGTAATGGGAGCGTCTTCGACAAGACGAGGATCTAAAAAACCTGATTGCTTGGCCAAATTAACAAAGTCGTTCCAATACAGGGCACCAGCAAGGCACTCCCCATATAGTACTGGATCGGATTTGAGTGATTCCGGCATACGACGATCGACATATACATCTGAAAAGTACATTTCTCCGCCAGGCTTCAATAGTTCCCGAGCAGCTTTAAGCACTGCAGCTTTATCAACAGCGAGGTTGATGACGCAATTAGATACAATTATATCGAAAGATTGAGGTTCAAGTGGCAGTTCGTCTAGCTTCTCAATGTAACCCTTATAGAAAGAAACATTCGCTTCAGGAAAGCCAAAGGCCTGACGATGATATTCGATATGGCGGTTAGCGACCTCTAGCTGTTCATCCGTCATATCTACGCCGACTACAGAGCCACTTGGACCAACAAGTGCCGAAAGTGCATATACATCACGACCAGCACCACACCCAAGATCAAGTATCCTCATACCCTCCAGCGCCGTTGGGCAAATAATGCCACAGCCAAAATATCGAGACATTACATCGTCATGTAGTTTGCTGAGAATGTTTTTTAAATACTGTGGTGGTTCTGATCCGGTACAACAGGCGTTGGTTTGAAGATCATCTGAAGAGGAGAGGGTTTGTCCATAGTATTCTTGAACTGACTCATGCATAAGCGTAATAATCCTGTTATTTTAAACGATAATAGAGGCGCGCCAGACGGTGTTCAGAAACGCCAAAATAATGCGAAGTAGCGAGTATTCTATTCAGTATTGTTCTTTTGATCCAACCATCTTTACGCCACTTACGATCATTGACCCCAATAGATAGAGGTAACTGACAAAAAGTTCCATTGCGCCTAACGGCTTTGATCAGGTCGACTTCTTCAAACAGCGGAACTTCCTTGAATCCACCGGCAGTCTGAAATGCACTTCGAGTAAAAAATAACCCCTGATCACCATACGGAACTCCCCATCGACTGCGCCAGTTAATCAATTGGCATAGTCCATTCTTGAGCTTGCTTTGGGAGCCTGAAAACTGAAAGCGAAAGTAGCCCCCGGCATGAGCCTCACATGTTTGACGAATACTTTCCATGCTATTACTGGAGATCTGGCTGTCGGCATGGAGAAACCAAAGTATGTCACTACAAGTTTTAAGAGCGCCGCTATTAAGCTGAGCGCCTCGACAAGGCAATGACCTGAGATGCTGTATGGCATAGGATATACATAAGTCGTGCACTGCGTTCGAATCATCTGAGGCATCTACCACAATAACTTGATCGCTTTCAGTGCATTGGGGGAGCAAATTGGCAAGCAATGATTGCAGTGCGGAACTATCGTTATAACAAGGGATGATGACACTTATGCTGCGAGACATTAAATATTTTCAAGAACTAATGTGAATGGAGAAGGGATGACTCAGCTACAAAGCTGA
>DFOV01000099.1:627-5661 GCA_002376965.1 Gammaproteobacteria bacterium UBA3532 | reverse complement strand
GTTTCATTTAAAAGGCCGTCATCAGGCCGTGCGGCTGTATGAGCCGCGACTCCTTTCGCAGCTCAATGAGTGTTGAATACTGTTACTGGGGAACTACTTTCCAGTTGAGGTCTGCAATGGTATTGACCATTGAGCCGGAAAAGTGCATTCCGTCCATCTGGTAGGTGTAGTTGCGTCCGTCGCCTTGGTGCCGCCACAGAATATCGTCGTTTCCGTCGCCATTAAAATCTGCCACCATTACAACATTCCAGTTTTGGTCGCTAAATTGGCTAATCTCACCACGTTGGTTCCAATTGACTTCGCCGTTGTCGAGGAGGTAAACGTAGTTCTTACCTGTGACAACATTGCGCCATAGCAGATCGGCCTGTTGATTGCCGTCGAAATCTCCAACGGCTGCCAGCATCCACTCGCCACCCGCTATAATGACCTGTTTGCTCTGGATAATCGCGCTGCCATCCATCATATATTTCCAAACGCTGCCTGTTTCGCTGTGTCGAAATAGAATGTCGTCTTTGCCATCTGCATCGAGGTCGCGGCTGGCAATGATGCGCCAGTTGGGATCGCTGAGTGTCGCTATTTTTTTGCTGGATATAATGTTGCTACCTTGAAGTAAATACTGCCAAAGGATACCGGTTAGATTATTTCGCCATAGCAAATCGTCGCTGCCGTCGCCGTTATAGTCGCCAACGGAAATAAGCATCCACTCAGCTCCAATCGTTTCGATAACCTGGTTTGACAATTCATGTTTGCCAAAATACATGGACATGCCGACATTGTCGCCTTCCCGCCATAGCAAGTCGCTGTTGCCGTCGCCATTGAAATCGCCCCGAACCAAGGGGCGGTAGTTTGAGTTAAATGGCAGTCCATCGTAAGCCATAATCGTGCTACCGCTCATAGCATAGAGCCACAGGGCTTGGGTATTTTTGTTCCACCACACAATATCGGCCTGGCCATCAGCGGTTTGATCCAGTTCAGTATAGGGGGTGGCAATGCTGGACACCGGGATACGGATATTGTCGATAAACGCTCTATCGACGCCGCTAGAAACGATATAGTCCTTCTTGTAAATCCAGGTGAGTTTATGTTGCCCTTCTTCTAAGAAGGTCGTAAATGTGTTCCACACTTCTTCATCGCCACTCCATGAACCAAAAAGTTGATCGTCAATATAGAGCTCCAGAAAGTCGTAGCCATACTCAGTACTGGTTAAATAATCAAATGTGAGAAAGCCTTCTGTTGTATTGGCTATAATTTCGAGTTTTGATGATTCGTCGTCATCTAGCCCTGGAGCAGAAGCTAAGCTGAATTGGCCTGTTTGTTCGGTCTGAAATTGTTCGGATACCTCCCAGGAAGACTCTACAATTGAAACCTTGTTGCCGGGTAGAAAAAAGCCATTCTCGAAATCCATAGTATAGTAGTGAGAATCAAGCATTTCGCCGATCGCAATGTTGTCAACCCAGGCGCTATCCTGCCCGTCTGAAAGTACAACGTCTTTTCGGTAAACCCACAACAGGTCGTGAGTTCCTTCAGGTAGTTGTACGGCGTATTTGTTCCAATCATTATTTCCAGACCAGGCCCCCTTGCGTTGGCTATTGACATAAAGTTCCAGAAAGTCGAAACCTTCTTCTGAACTGACGGAATAATCGAAACTCAGGATCTGGTTATCGCCGCTGCTGACTTTTAAGCCGAACGCGGCGTATTCATTGTGCCCCAAGTCTGATGGAGCCTGCAGGCTAAAGGCACTGTCTGAGCCAGCATTCACTACCTGCCAATCGGCTGCTCCCTCAAGAGTGATTGGTGCGTCACTGATACTGCCGCTTTCAAAGTCGATTTTGTTGAAGGTTTGAGGTGGTTGTCCATTTAGGTGTTTATCTATCCAGCCTGAAAAATAGCTGACGCGGGCAAATACGCCGGATTTGTTGCGTTGGCCACATTGCGCGCCCCAGCTAACAATCCCCACTTGGAGTAGTTCGTTGTCGCGCTCAACCACCAGTGGGCCGCCGCTGTCACCATAACAGGGGCTTTTGTCGCCCTGGAGTTTGCCTGCACAGAGCATGTCTGGTGTGATGACGTCGCCATAAGCAGCTTGACAGGTTTCAGGTGAGAAGTAATCCAGTGTTACTTCCTGTAAAGCCGATGGAACCGTATCGTTATTTATATCGGTAAGCCCCCAGCCTGCGACTTCTAGAGAGTCATTTTCAATGAGTGGCGATAGCTGGTTGGAAAAAAGTGGAACGGTTGGTTGGTCTGATGGGGTTTCCAGGAAAATTAGCGCGATATCGTACTGTAGTCGAGAGGAGCCATACAGTTCATGCACGAATATTTTACTGATTGTGTGTTTTTGTCCTTCGGTTTCTGCTTCAATAAGGTTGGTCTGGCCAATCCAAATATCATAGCTTTCAGGCGCGCGTCCATCAACGCAATGGGCCGCCGTGAGGATGACATCTGAGCGGATCAGCGAGCCTCCACAGTTGTGGCCTTCGCTTGGGGGCATATCCTTGCTGGTGAGGGATACTATGAACGGCCAGTCACCAACTTGGGCGTCTGTACCGCCTATGATGCGGGTATCGGTAGAGGGGGAAGCCTCCTTATCATCATTTTTTGCATAGGATGGTTGGAGAATAGCTCCACCAAGCATGAGCAGTGTCAAACAGTGCCATAATTTCTTCATCTTAAACTCCTGTTTTGTTGATGGCGCGTGAAGGCCTTTATATTTATATAAATTTGAGTCTATTGGGAAATATATCCCATATCAAGTGTTTTTAAGGTGGCATGAATAATGCTGGATGATAAGGTTTCTTTTATAATTAAAACAATGAGTTACAAGGGTGTTCGTTGTGTGTCGGGTTCCAGCTAATCTTATTGCGAGGCAACAAGTAAATGATAAGCGAGCTCCAATATGGCGATAATTTCGACTATATTGATCATGGTGAGTTTCATTTAAAAGGCCGTCATCAGGCCGTGCGGCTGTATGAGCCGTATAGGCCTCAATGCTAGGGGAATGTGATGAAAAAGTGGCTGTTGATCTTTGGGCTGGTCGTTATCCCAAGTCTGCTTCAGGCTAAAACGGGGTATTTAGTTCGCAATACTGATTTGAAGTCAGGCCCGCAACAGAGTGCCTCAACCTTGAAAAAGTTGACTAAAAACTCGGCTGTTAGCGTTGGCGAGCGCCAAGGGGGCTGGTATCCCGTGACATATCAAGGCGTACAAGGTTGGGTTCGATTGCTTCATGTGAAATTTAGCGCCAGCTATGCCAAGGGCTCTAGTGGTATCGGCCAGGCAGCGAATGTCTTATCGGGTAAGACATCGCCAACCATGGCCACTGGCGTCAAAGGGCTGGATAAGGCTTCTATCCAACAAGCTTCACCGAACTACCGGCAACTCGATACGCTCGACAGATATACGGCTACCCCATATGCAGCTGAGCGCTTTGCGCAAGAAGGGGGGCTCAAATAATGCGACGCTTTTCTCGTAAGCCCATGTCACTATTTCATTCGTTTGTCATTGGCGCTGCATTGCTGTTATCCAGCTGTGAAACCATTGATGTTGGCAATATGAGTATTGATACTCAAAAGTTGATCAATATCGGCTCGAATCTTACAAAAAGCTTTAGCCAATCTGAAAGCGAAGAGCTGGCTATTGGTCGTGAAGCCGCGGCTATACTGCTTGGCGCGGCACCGCTATCAACGCGCAATCAGCAACAACAATATATTAATAAACTGGGGCGTTACCTAGCATCCCACAGTAAAAGGCCGGGTTTGCCGTGGCGCTTTGGTATTATTAACCATCCAGCGATCAATGCTTATGCTGCACCGGGCGGCTATATTTTCGTGACCCAAGGCTTGTTGAATGTGCTTGAGAATGAAGCGCAGTTGGCTGCCGTACTGGCGCATGAAATTACCCACGTGGTTGAGAAGCATCATCTAAAAGAAATTCAAAAAAGTGGCGGCTTTAGCGCGCTTGTGGATACTGGGGTGTTGTTATACGAAAGTAGTGATTCTCCCCAATTAGCGCCGAAATATGTAGAAAAGGTTGCTAATGGGGCGAAATCTGTATTTACCAGTGGTTTGAGCAAGGGGGCTGAATATCATGCCGACAATGAAGCTATCTTTATTTTGCAGAAAGCCGGATACGATCCCTTTGCCTTGTTTGATGTGCTGCAAAAACTGGATGAGCGCGGCAGCCAGGATGGGATGTTATCTTTGATGCTGGCGACGCATCCAACACCGCGCCAGCGCTTGGACAAGCTGGATTCAGCCGCAACCAGTTTAGGCTCGGCTTCGGGTAAAAGCCTGGAAATGCGTTTTAATAGTGCCTTGCGCTAATGGGGCTCGCTGAGCAACTGGACATTTCTTGCGCAAAACGCCGTGAAATCATCCTTGATGGCTCAGCTGCTGCATCCATGCAGCAGATGTTTGCTCCAGAAATATCCAGTTACTCAGCGATACTGGGTACCGCTGAGCGATTTGCCTTCTAAACGTAATTTGCCTTCTAAATGTAATTTGCCTTCTAAACGTAAAAAGTGCTAGGCTAAAAAGTGTCGAAGCAGCAATCGGAGGATCGCATCTCACATTTACAGGAGTTGAAGCCATATGCATGGGGCATACCTTTGGTGCTTTTTATCCTGGTTGTCGGCAGCCTGTATTTGGCTCATGAGCTGCTGTTTCCCGTTTTCCTTTCTATCCTGCTGGCGTTGACTTTATCGCCTGCTGTCGCTTTTCTCGTTCGTATTGGCATTCCTCGGCTGGTTAGCTCGCTAAGTATGATTGTGCTGAGTGTGGCCATATCTATTGGGTTGATCGCTTTGGCTGGGCCGTCTCTTTATCAATGGCTTGATGATGCGCCGACACGATTGGCTGAGATGCTGCATCACGATCCAGACTTGAAAGATACGGTTGAAACGCTGCAGGACGCATCAAACAAAGTGAATGATGCGGTCAACGACCTGGTACAACCGTTAAGTGAACCCGCGTTACTGATCAAGCAGGAAAGCCTGTTGAAGCAACTTCTTACACTGATCCAGCGCTTTGTTGGGGT
>DFOV01000099.1:0-260 GCA_002376965.1 Gammaproteobacteria bacterium UBA3532 | reverse complement strand
CTGATTCTAAATCTTATTCATTTATCGAAGGATAAAGCGCTGCGGCGCAAGAGTATTCGTTTGTTTCGTCGGTTACGAGTGGAGGTGGGGCGCTATTTGGGAACGGCGTTTATGGTGAATGTGGCGGCTGGTGGGGTGACGAGCCTGATGACTTGGGCATTGGGAGCACCACTGCCCTGGATCTGGTTGGTTCTGGTTGCCTTTTTTCGCTTCATTCCATATATCGGTGTAGCAGTGGTCGCCAGCATGATGGCATGCGT
>DFOV01000253.1:9558-12112 GCA_002376965.1 Gammaproteobacteria bacterium UBA3532 | reverse complement strand
AGCTATCGGTTAGCGACAAAGAATGGCCGCCAAATTTCTTGTAATTCTAATTTTGATCCCCATAATAGGGATGAGCTTCATTGCAACCGGAGACATCATTTAAAATGAGCGATAACATAAGTCATGTTACTGATGCGTCTTTTGAAGAAGACGTTTTGCAATCTGAAATACCTGTTTTAGTAGATTACTGGGCCGAGTGGTGTGGGCCTTGTAAAATGATTGCCCCCATTCTGGAAGAGATTGCCACCGAGTACGCGGGCAAGGTCAGTATTGTTAAGTTGAATATTGATGAAAACTCAGCGACTCCGCCAAAATATGGCATTCGTGGAATTCCTACTTTGATGCTGTTTAAAGGTGGGAATCCAGAAGCGACAAAAGTTGGTGCGCTAACAAAGTCGCAGTTAGCAGCATTTCTTGATAGTAACCTGTGAAGGTTGCTAGGAAGTCATGCCTCTAAGCAGGCACTAAAAAATGGCAAGGCGGAAAATTCCCCCTTGCCATTTTCTTAAAAGCTAGTCTACAATGAATCTCAGTCGCTGATTTTTCAGCTCATCAATTCCACGTGTTTCCCCGACGTTTGTCGGGAACATAAAAATCACCCACAAATACTTAAATAATACTTAAGGGTCTTCCTTTCGTTTATCCGTTGTATCTCCATTAAGTGACAAGCCTCATGTCTGAAAATACTGAAAGTCAAAATATCCCCAATACCGTGACTGAAGAGTCAAAAACGACCGAAGCTCCAGTGGTCGAAGTTGAGCCAGCGCCAAGCGCGCCAGCACCCCGCGAAAATTCCCGTCCACAGCGCCGCCACTCGCGTTCACGCGCTGACCGAGGAGACGATAACGGTGATGGTGATGGGAAAAAAATAAGGCGGAGGCGTTCAGGAAATCAGAACAGTAACTCATCGTCTCAATCACCGATGCACCTTGACGAACTAAAGAAAAAGTCGGTTGCTGAACTGATGGGTATGGCTGAACAAATGGGAGTGGATATTGCCCGTTCGCGCAAACAAGACATCATTTTTGCTTTATTAAAAGCCCATGCGCGCAACGGCGAAGACATTTTTGGTGGCGGCATATTAGAAATTTTGCAAGACGGTTTTGGATTCTTGCGCTCCGCAGATAGCTCATACCTGGCTGGTCCTGATGACATCTATGTTTCACCGAGTCAGATACGCCGTTTTAACTTGCGCACAGGTGACACGGTCTTCGGTAAGATCCGCCCACCTAAAGAAGGCGAACGTTATTTTGCGCTACTTAAAGTGGACGAAATCAACTTTGACCGCCCCGAAAATGCTAAAAATAAAATTCTATTTGAAAACCTGACGCCATTACACCCGACCGAGCGGTTGCGCGTAGAGCGGGGCAATGGTAGCTCAGAAGATATTACCGCCAGAACCATCGATTTGGCGGCTCCCATTGGCAAAGGCCAGCGGGCTTTAGTGGTTTCGCCACCCAAGGCCGGTAAAACGATGATGATGCAGAATATTGCTCAGTCAATTGCATCTAATCATCCGGAATGTAGCCTTATCGTGTTGTTGATCGATGAGCGGCCTGAGGAAGTAACCGAGATGCAGCGCTCCGTTCGTGGAGAAGTGGTTGCATCAACCTTTGACGAGCCTGCCAGCCGTCATGTCCAAGTTGCCGAAATGGTGATCGAAAAAGCCAAGCGACTCGTTGAGCACAAAAAGGACGTTATTATCTTGCTCGACTCTATTACTCGCTTAGCGCGTGCTTATAACACGGTGATTCCTTCATCAGGTAAAGTCTTAACGGGTGGTGTCGACGCCAATGCATTGCAACGACCTAAGCGTTTCTTTGGTGCTGCACGAAACATCGAAGAGGGTGGCAGCTTAACCATCATTGCTACTGCTCTGATCGATACCGGCTCTAAGATGGATGAAGTAATCTATGAAGAGTTTAAAGGTACCGGCAATATGGAGTTGCATCTCGATCGCAAGATTGCGGAAAAACGGGTTTTCCCAGCGATTAATATCAACCGCTCGGGTACGCGCCGAGAAGATTTAATGACCACGCAAGAAGAGCTACAGAAGATGTGGATCTTACGCAAAATCCTTCATCCTATGCATGAAATAGAGGCAATGGAGTTCTTGATGGATAAGCTGGCCATGAGCAAAACCAATGATGAGTTTTTCAAATCGATGAAGCGGTCTGGTTAGATTGTTCTTTTGCTCACTGTTTTCTTACTTGAACAAATAAAAAACAACTCGCTGCGGCGAGTTGTTTTTTATATAGCGACATGCCATGGAATATAACGATTTACGTGATTTTATTGAGCAGTTAGAAAAGCTCGGACAACTAAAGCGTATTCAAACGGAGGTCGATCCTAACTTGGAGATGACTGAGATTTGTGATCGAGTTTTACGGGCTGGCGGCCCTGCGTTGTTGTTTGAGAATCCCAAGGGCTATCAAATGCCGGTGCTCGCCAATCTATTTGGAACACCTGAAAGGGTTGCCTTGGGCATGGGCCAGCAAAGCGTTTCGGCCCTGAGAGAAGTAGGAAAGCTGCTGGCTTTCCTAAAAGAGCCTGA
>DFOV01000253.1:0-9180 GCA_002376965.1 Gammaproteobacteria bacterium UBA3532 | reverse complement strand
ATGGCTCCTAAGGTGGTGAAAAAGGCTGAGTGTCAGCGAATCGTATGGGAAGGGAATGACGTCGATCTGGGGCGGATACCGGTTCAAACCTGTTGGCCAGGAGATGCTGGGCCTCTGATTACCTGGGGTTTGGTGGTTACAAAAGGTCCGCATAAAAAGCGTCAGAATCTGGGGATTTATCGACAACAGGTAATTGGTAAAAACCGGGTTATTATGCGTTGGCTATCTCATAGAGGAGGAGCGCTGGATTTTCTTGAGTGGAAGCAGCAGCATCCTGGTGAGCCGTTCCCTGTTGCTGTTGCCCTTGGTGCTGATCCGGCAACGATATTGGGGGCTGTCACCCCTGTGCCTGACACCCTTTCTGAATATGCTTTTGCTGGACTACTACGCGGCAGCAAAACTGAGGTAGTTCAATGTAAAGGGGCTGAGTTGCAAGTACCTGCCAGTGCAGAGATTATTCTGGAGGGTGTGATTTATCCTGACGATATGGCAGATGAAGGCCCCTTTGGTGACCACACGGGCTATTATAATGAAGTGGATCGTTTCCCCGTATTCACTGTCGAACGCATTACCTGTCGCCGCGACCCAATATATCACAGCACTTACACCGGCCGGCCACCGGATGAGCCCGCTATTCTCGGGGTTGCATTAAATGAAGTGTTCGTCCCTATATTGCAGAAGCAGTTCCCTGAAATTGTCGACTTTTACTTACCGCCAGAAGGCTGCTCTTATCGCATGGCGGTGGTCTCAATGAAGAAGCAGTATGCAGGTCATGCTAAGCGGGTAATGATGGGGGTGTGGTCGTTTCTACGCCAATTTATGTATACCAAGTTTGTGATTGTGACCGACGATGATATTAATGTTCGTGATTGGCAGGATGTGATCTGGGCGATCACTACTCGTATGGATCCGGCTCGCGATACGGTGATGGTGGAGAATACACCGATTGATTATTTAGATTTCGCTTCACCTGTTTCGGGGTTGGGATCTAAAATGGGGTTGGACGCAACCAATAAATGGCCTGGTGAAACGCAGCGTGAGTGGGGCGAAGCCATTACCATGTCTGATGACGTTAAGCGCCGAGTCGACGATATTTGGTCTGACCTAGGCATAGAAGAGTGAGCAGCAGAAATATGATCGCAAATGAGTTTAGCTTAACAGTTACCAGGCATGAGGTGTTATCGGGTGAGGTACATAGAACTTTTCTCGATATTAGCCGAAGCGTTTATCGCTATCAGCCGGGTCAATACCTTAATATTATCTTGCGCAGTGGGAAGGCATGTCCCTTTTCCATTGCCAATGCTCCCAACGGTACTGAGCTTGAATTGCACATTCGACAAGTTGAGGGTAGTGCTGTTACTGATGAAATCATTGCCGCTATTGAGCAAGGCACATTGAAGGTTAGCCTTGCTCAAGGTCAATGCACAGTAAGGCAGGGGGAACGACCTATATTAATGATAGCGGGTGGAACGGGCATTGCGCCGTTAAAGGCCATGCTTGAGGCGTTGGAGCAACAGGAGGATGGCCGACCACGATATCTTATTTGGGGTAGCCACCAGCAGGAAGGGCTATACCTGCACAATGATTTCCAACAAATCACAGCGAAGACCTTTCATTATATTCCAACGGTAGAACAAGTTGGAGTTGCTGGCCCTTTCATTGTTGGGAATGTGTTTGCTGGCTTAACGGTGCCTGGGCGGCCGCTGGCCGATTTTGATATCTATATCGCTGGATCTTTTGCGATGGTTTTTGCTGTGCGTGATCGTTTGGTTGAAATGGGGGCGAATAGCCAAACCATTTATTCGGATATGCTGGATTTAGCTGGGGAATAAACACATCCCAGTGTCACAGCCTGAGAAGCGCCAGTAACCACCGGGCAATTCGCTGGCTTATTTGCAAGGCGCTGTTGTGCTAACCAAGCGAAGGCAATTGCTTCCACCCACTCGGGGGCCATATTAAAGTCCTGTGTGGTCGAAACTTCCCACTGGTTACTGAGCCGGTCTAGCTGTTTTAATAGCTCTTTATTATAGGCCCCCCCACCACAGACAATCAGTTCCTGGGTTTTAGGTGCATATTGGGTGACGGCTTGCTCAATACTTACCGCGGTTAGTTGTAGTAGAGTGGCTTGGATGTCTTCTGGTGGTAACTCGTTGTAACGTAGTAATTGTCGTTCAAGCCATGGTAACGAAAAAAGTTCTCGTCCCGTGCTTTTTGGTGGGGGTTTATGGAAAAACGAGTCGCGAAGCATGTGCGTTAATAATTCTTGATTGCACGTTCCGCTGGCAGCCCATAAACCATCGCTGTCGTAACTTTTATTTTGATTGAGCTGGATCCAGGTGTCGAGTAACACATTGCCTGGCCCGGTATCAAAGCCGGAGATCGGCTGGTTAGACTGTTTCGCTGGCAAAATGCTGAGGTTGGCCATACCACCGATATTCACCAGTGTTCGATGAACCTGACTATCTTGAAATAACGCCGCGTGAAATGCAGGCACTAACGGGGCGCCCTGGCCACCAGCGGCTATATCAGCCCTTCGAAAATCCGCCACGGTTGTTATGCCGGTTTTTAATGCAATGGTATAGGCATCACCGACCTGTAATGTGTATGGAGCTTGCTCATTGTCTGGAGCGTGACGTAAGGTTTGGCCATGACTACCAATTGCTGAAACACCGGCGGCTGGGATGCCAGACTTTGACAGCAGTTCGAGCACGGTATCCGCAAAGAGGTGGCCCAGATGGCGGTCAAGCATAGCTGCGCGGTTTAGCTCGTCTTTTCCAACATGCGATAGTCGGGATATCTCTTCTGTTATTGTCTGCGGAAGTGGGCGATAGTGGCTGGCAATGAGCTCCGGGAAAGGCCCCGATAAATCCACCAGTACTGCATCGACACCATCGAGGCTACTACCAGACATTAATCCTATATATAAGGCATTTTCCATGGGCTTACTCGTAATTGCTGTGAGCTGCCAATCGAGTGGCAGTTTCCAGATCTTGCATCATTTTCTTGCTGTGTCGGGTATATGCATCTTTTTCCTTTTTGGCAATAGGTTCAGCCTGAGGAAGCTTAATGGTTCGTGAGTTGCGATGCACTCCATTCACTAAAAATTCATAATGCAAATGGGGCCCAGTTGAGCGGCCTGTTGTGCCTACATAACCAATAGTTTGGCCTTGACGAATCTTTTTACCTGGCCGTATACCACTTTTGATACGAGACAGATGAGCATACTTTGTTGAATACTTTTGACCGTGCTGGATCACCACGACCTTACCATAGCCACCATTCCATCCTGCAAACTTAACCTTGCCATCTCCGGATGCCCACACTGGCGTTCCGGTAGGCGCTGCGTAATCGGTGCCGCGATGGGCGCGAATGGTATGCAGAACTGGGTGACGGCGTTTTAAATTAAAGTGTGAACTGATTCGGGTAAAGTTGAGTGGTGCGCGCAAAAAAGCTTTACGCATCGATAATCCCTCTGGCGTGTAGTAATTGCTATTGCCATCGCTGTCTGTGTAACGAATGGCCTGGAAGGTATCGCCCTGATTGATGAACTCTGCAACCAGAATGGGGCCGTCTTTAATTTTTCGTCCGTTAACCCATTGTTCATGGTAGAGCACACGAAAGGTATCGCCTTCTCGAATATCAAGGGCAAAATCAATATCCCAGCCAAACATGTTGGCTAGCTCCATAATCAATGCATGGGAGAGCCCTGCTTTTTCTCCTGCCAGGAAAAGTGATGAGTCAATGGTCGCCTGGCCGAAGCGCTTTTTATATTCAATGGTGTGAATTTCATGATCAATTTTAAACTTGTCATCTTCGGCGCTAACCACGAGGGTATCTGTCGGATCAATGGCATAGCGCAGTCCTACAAATCGCCCATCTTCGGTGATTTGCAGAATAACCTCTTCGCCAGTTTTAATGCGGGTGAGAGGCTTGGTTCCTTTATAGTCCAGCAGGTTAAATAAGGTCTTTTGGGGAATGCCATAGCGCTTAAAAATGCTGGTCAGGGTGTCGCCAGACTGAACCTTATGTTCATGAGTGGTTATGTTATATTCAGGCTCCCAAGTTACTGGTGGGGCTGTCACTGGCGCGGTTGTTGGGTCTTGGGGTTCGATAGATAGTGGCTTTTCTATCACCTTAACCGGTGTGACATCAGCCGCTTGTGTCTCGGCTGGCTTTGGCGCTTCTGCTGATTGCGCTTTTGGATCTGGCTCGACCGTCTCAACTGTCTTAGGTGCAGCAGGAGCATCTGGTGTAGCAGGAGCTAGCTGAGTTGTTGGTGTAGAGGGTTTGCCAAGGTTTAAGGGGATATCTACGATTTTTGGACTGCCTTTCGGGGATGACACGTCATCTATGTCATCGGGTAGACTAAACACAACAATAATGGCAATAGCAATAATCAGGGTCAGATGGAGACGAGGAAATCGTCGCGGATTTTTCATTCAACTGGTTTCTTATTTCGGTTAGCACTGAGGGTGTTAAATTAATCGACGCTTAAGTTAACGGTTCTTCTCTAGGAAATCAACGCTAAGCGGGATAAAGGGGATGATATAGCGCGAGTCGAAGCTTGATAACCGAATGACTTCAAGAAGGACGTGCAGGTATTAATAGTAAAGCTGACAATATTGATCTTGTTACAACGGCAATCTTTGCTTTATATCAAACAAAGCCTGGTGTTATTTGGCAGAATCATTGCTCCGTCAGCAAAAAGTGGAAAGGCTTGCTCAATCCGGTTCACTGAGCGACAATAGGCGCCTATTTTCCGAGCGTCCCCCTAAAAGAATTGCACTTAGCTGGTGCGGATGCTTTATGAACCGAATTAGCGAGGAGTTTACCATCATGCCAACTCGTAGAGAACGAGCCAACGCGATACGCGCATTAAGCATGGATGCCGTACAAAAAGCCAAGAGTGGTCACCCCGGCGCCCCAATGGGGATGGCCGATATTGCGGAAGTGTTATGGCGCGACTTTTTGCAGCATAACCCGACCAATCCAGAATGGCCAAATCGTGATCGGTTCGTTTTATCTAATGGCCATGGCTCAATGTTGCTCTATTCGTTGCTGCACCTGACCGGCTATCAGCTGAATATTGATGACATTAAAAACTTCCGTCAATTTGAATCAAAGACCCCTGGCCATCCTGAGTATGGTTATGCGCCAGGCGTTGAAACAACCACTGGCCCCCTAGGCCAAGGTATTAGCAACGCCGTAGGTATGGCAATCGCTGAGAAAGTGCTGGCTGCCCAGTTTAATCAGCAAGACCATCAAATCGTTGATCATTTTACCTATTGCTTCTTGGGCGATGGCTGTCTAATGGAAGGCATCTCACACGAAGTTTGTTCATTGGCTGGAACCTTAGGGCTTGGCAAGCTGATCGCCATCTACGATGACAATGGCATCTCAATCGATGGTGAAGTTGAAGGCTGGTTTACCGATGATACAGTGAAGCGTTTCGAAAGTTATGGCTGGCACGTCATTGGTGGTGTTGATGGTCACGATCCAGAAGCGATCGCTGCAGCCATTCAAGCGGGTCAGCAAGAGATCTCTCGCCCAACGCTGATTTGTGCCAAAACCGTTATTGGTTTTGGATCGCCAAATAAAGAAGGTAAGGAAGACTGTCACGGTGCACCACTGGGTGATGATGAAATCGCACTGACACGCGAAAAGCTGGGATGGCAATATCCGGCGTTTGAAGTACCTCAGGATATATATGCCGAATGGGACTGCAAAGAAAAAGGCAGTGCAGCAGAACAAGCGTGGAATACGCGCTTCGCGGCATACGCGGAGGCCTATCCTGAGCTTGCGGCTGAGCTAAAACGCCGACTAGCTGGCGAATTGCCTGCTGATTGGCCTGAAAAGTCGGCTCAGTTTATTCAGAAAACCAATGAGGCTGGCGAGACCATCGCTACACGTAAGGCGTCACAAAATGCACTCAATGGCCTTGGTCCTTTATTGCCCGAATTCTTAGGCGGCTCTGCCGATCTGGCTGGTTCAAATCTGACCATCTGGAATGGAGCCAAAGGGGTGTCGAACGAAGATCCCTCTGGAAACTACCTTTATTATGGTGTTCGCGAATTTGGTATGTCCGCGATTATGAATGGCATTGCGTTGCATGGCGGATTTGTTCCTTACGGTGCAACCTTTCTAATGTTCATGGAATATGCGCGAAACGCGGTGCGCATGGCTGCATTAATGAAACAACGCGCTATCTTCGTCTATACTCATGACTCTATCGGTCTGGGTGAAGATGGACCGACGCACCAACCGGTTGAGCAAGTTGCTAGCTTGCGTGCAACGCCTAACCTGCGTACCTGGCGTCCGTGCGATACGGTTGAATCGGCAGTTGCATGGGTTGATGCTGTTGAGTATGACCAAGGGCCTAGTGCCTTGATTTTTACCCGTCAGGCACTGCCTTTCCAACAGCGCAGCGAGCAGCAATTGGCAGACATTCGTCGCGGTGGCTATGTGTTAGTGGACTGTGATGGTGAGCCAGAGATTGTTTTAATGGCTACAGGCTCTGAAGTAGGCATTACGGTTGACGCCGCCAGTCAGTTGACCAGCGAAGGCGTGAAGGTGCGTGTGGTTTCTATGCCTTGTACCGAGTTATTTGATGCTCAGGATGCAGCATATAAAGAAAGTGTTTTACCTGCAGGTGTTCGACGTCGAATAGCTGTTGAGGCAGCCATTCCTGATAGCTGGTACAAGTATACTGGACTGGATGGATGTGTGATTGGTATGGAAACCTTTGGTGAATCTGCACCAGCTTCCATATTGTTTGAACACTTCGGCTTCACGGCTGCCAATATTGTGGCCAAAGCAAAAGCCATGATGGCTTAAATCGTTATTCTGGCCTTGGCGATGCAGTCGCTAGAGCCGTATAGTTTTAATATTCAATGAATGGAGATAAACCATGACTATCAAAGTAGCTATTAACGGATACGGTCGTATCGGACGCAACACATTACGTGCGTTGTATGAGTCAGGCAAGAACAGTGAAATCCAAATTGTTGCCATCAATGACCTGGGCGATCCAAACACTAATGCGCATTTGACTAAATATGACACGGCTCATGGTCGATTCAATGCGGATGTGGCTGTTGAAGGCGAATACATGATTGTTAATGGTGACAAAATCCGTGTTTTGGCCAACCGTAATCCAGCTGAATTGCCGTGGGGCGAGTTGGGTGTAGACGTTGTCTATGAGTGTACAGGATTTTTTGCCAGCAAAGAAAAAGCCTCTGCTCACTTAGAAGCGGGCGCAAAGAAAGTCATTATTTCTGCTCCTGGCGGTAAAGATGTTGACGCGACCATTGTTTATGGTGTCAATCATGACTCACTGAAAGCAACGGATACGGTGATCTCTAATGCGTCTTGTACTACTAACTGTTTGGCTCCTGTTGTTAAGCCGCTGAATGATGCACTGGGTATCCAAACTGGTTTGATGACGACTATCCATGCTTACACCAACGACCAGGTGCTGACAGATGTATTCCACTCAGATCTTCGTCGTGCACGCTCAGCTACTCAATCAATGATCCCAACTAAGACTGGTGCAGCCGCCGCTGTTGGTCTGGTTCTACCTGAATTAAATGGCAAGCTGGATGGTTTTGCGGTTCGCGTGCCAACCATCAATGTTTCTGTGGTTGATCTGACGTTCACGGCTTCGCGTGAAACAAGCGTTGAAGAAGTGAATGAAATCGTTAAAGCCGCTGCAGAAGGCCCGCTTAAAGGTGTTCTAGGTTACAACACGGCGCCGTTGGTTTCTATCGACTTTAATCACGACCCGCATTCATCGACTTTTGATGCTACTCAGACCAAAGTTTCTGGCAGTTTGGTTAAAGTCATGTCTTGGTATGACAATGAGTGGGGCTTCTCAAACCGCATGTTGGATACGACCATTGCGCTAATGAACGCCAAATAAAAAAAGGCGGGTTAACCCCGCCTTTTTTTCTGACCAAAATTTAATGTGGTTAGATACAAGTGACATATGTGAATGAAATTTTGTGCTGCTCGTTTTATCGGGCGAGTGGTACTGCATGAGCGAGAGAGGATTGCCATGAATGTAATTAAAATGTCTGATTTGGATTTGGCCGGTAAGCGGGTGTTAATCCGTCAGGATCTTAATGTTCCTATCATGGGTGGAAAAATTACCAGTGATAAGCGGATTAAAGCTTCATTACCTACCATTGAGCTGGCGCGTAAAGCTGGTGCCAAGGTAATGGTTATGTCGCATCTGGGTCGTCCTACGGAAGGGGAGTATGCTGAGGAGTTCTCATTAAAGCTGGTTGCTGATTATTTATCTGATGCATTAGGTAGCGCTGTACGCTTAGAGAAAGACTACCTTGATGGTGTTGAGGTTGCAGACGGCGAAGTCGTGTTACTGGAAAACGTGCGTTTTAATGCTGGCGAAAAGAAAGATGACGAAGCCTTATCTAAAAAGCTTGCTGCTTTGTGCGATGTTTATGTGATGGACGCCTTTGGTACTGCTCATCGCGCTCAAGCATCTACCCATGGTGTTGGCAAGTTTGCTCCTGTAGCCTGCGCTGGTCCGCTACTGGCTGCTGAGCTGGATGCACTGGGCAAGGCCCTTGAAAATCCAGAGCGACCCTTAGTTGCAGTTGTTGGTGGAAGTAAGGTTTCAACTAAATTGACTGTCTTGGATGCCTTGTCTGCGAAGGCCGATAAGATGGTTGTTGGTGGTGGGATTTCCAATACATTTGTTGCTTCGACGGGCGCTAATGTTGGTAACTCATTGCACGAGAAAGACATGATTCCAGAGGCTAAACGCCTGCGTGATACCCTGGATATTGCTTTTGCCGAAGATGTACGAGTGACCAAGGACAGCTTCGATAATTGGGGCGACAATGCTACGGCGACAGAAAAGGCATGTGATCAGGTGGAAGACGATGAAGAAATCATCGACTACGGCCCGAAAACTGCCGAGAAAGTTGCAGAGATCCTACGCAATGCCAAAACCATTATCTGGAATGGCCCCGTTGGTGTATTTGAATACGCGCCTTTCCGCAAAGGCACCGAAGTTGTTGCCAATGCTATTGCAGAAAGTGACGCTTTTTCGATAGCTGGTGGTGGTGACACCTTGGCGGCGATCGATATGTTCGGTATTGAAGATAAGATCTCTTACATCTCAACCGGTGGTGGTGCCTTCCTTGAATTTGTTGAAGG
>DFOV01000164.1:16235-17457 GCA_002376965.1 Gammaproteobacteria bacterium UBA3532 | reverse complement strand
CTGCTAAAGATCCTGTCTATGAATACCGAATACCCATTGCAGCCGTTCCATCGTAACGTCTGCAATGGTACCCAACTGAGTAATAACGCCTGCATTATTGACTAGCCCAGCTAGCCGACCATGTTGATCAACCACATCAAACAACTTATCTATATCCGCTTGCTGACTAATGTCTGCTTGAACGCAAAATGCCGATATACCTGAGGCTTCCAATTCCTGCTTGAGCCGTTCAGCACGCTCGTGATGACTGCGATAATTGATACAAATACGAAATGGGTAGTTGATAGATTTTCGTGCGATTGCGGCACCAATGCCAGAGCTGGCACCGGTTATAAGAATAATTGGAGCATTGCATGACACAGCCTTTACCCCCCTTTAAAATTCACTTTAATCAATAAGTTATAGTCAACTTATATGATCTAGCCAGAGGAATCAAAGGGGAAATACTATTGGAAACAATAATCACTCCCTCCCCCTAACCTGTTTGCTCAGCCTGACGAATCAATGTAACGCC
This sequence comes from Gammaproteobacteria bacterium UBA3532, assembly GCA_002376965.1. Taxonomy (GTDB): domain Bacteria; phylum Pseudomonadota; class Gammaproteobacteria; order Enterobacterales; family UBA3532; genus UBA3532. Next base: position 16,943 of record DFOV01000164.1, on the reverse strand, counting down.
GAACATGGAATTGTCGAAAGGCACTTGGCTGGTAATATGTCGTCGTATGAAATCTAGGCGGTTGAGGGGCTAGGCGGTTGAGGAGCCGAGCAGAGGAGGCAAGTTTATTTTAGGCAATAAAAAAGGCGGCATTCCCGCCGCCTTTACTTATCTTAACGATATTCTGATTCCATCCAAAGCGCATCCACCGCTATATTCATCCTGTCCGTCTCGTCCTGATTCAACTATCCGTAAACATCCGTATTAGCTTCATCCTATGAAACAACATTTTCCCGCAGCTACCGTGCTAAAACCTTCTTGGTTTATCCTGTGCCTCTTGGCGACTGTTTTGTCCGTTCTAAACAGTGCTATCCATCTTCCATAGCCCATTTCATCCATGACGTCCTAGGCTCTTTTCAGGATTGTCCTTAACCTTGTTCCTAACTCCTGTAAGCTGCGTCCGTGTAACAGCCTGTATCCTTAAGTTAAGGATACGACGACCCAGGCTAGTAAAATAGCCCCTAAATCCTAAATTACTTAGCTGCAGAAATAGCATGAATACATTTTCAGTTTATATTTCAATACATTAGAAGAAACACCGAAGATATATCAACCAATTAACCCAGCTATTTCCATCGAATATCTTACCTATTTGTAAGATATGGCTTACAAATAGGTAGGCCGCACCGCACCATTTTAATACCGGCTCAGGCTACGGAGATCCTGGTT
>DFOV01000164.1:15550-15914 GCA_002376965.1 Gammaproteobacteria bacterium UBA3532 | reverse complement strand
GGTTCGCTGAGCCTGTCGAAGCGCATCTGCCACCGAGCACGGCCTTCGACAAGCTCAGGCTGCGAAAATCGCCGTTCGCTGAGCTTGTCGAAGCGCATCTACCATCGAGCACGGCCTTCGACAAGCTCAGGCTACGGAGATCCGGGTTCGCTGAGCCTGTCGAAGCGCATCCGCCATCGAGCACGGCCTTCGACAAGCTCAGGCTACGGAGATCGCCGTTCGCTGAGCCTGTCGAAGCGCTTCTGACATCGAGCATGGCCTTCGACAAGCTCAGGCTACGGAGATCTTGGTTCGCTGAGCCTGTCGAAGCGCTTCTGACATCGAGCACGGCCTTCGACAAGCTCAGGCTACGGAGATCCTGGTT
>DFOV01000164.1:0-15228 GCA_002376965.1 Gammaproteobacteria bacterium UBA3532 | reverse complement strand
TGGTTCGCTGAGCCTGTCGAAGCTCTTCTGACATCGAGCACGGCCTTCGACAAGCTCAGGCTACGGAGATCCGGGTTCGCTGAGCCTGTCGAAGCGCTTCTGACACTGAGCACGGCCTTCGACAAGCTCAGGCTACGGAGATCTGGGTTCGCTGAGCTTGTCGAAGCGCATCTGACATCGGGCATGGCCTTCGACAAGCTCAGGCTACGAAGATCCGGGTTCGCTCAGGCTACAAAAGTGTCAGCTCAGCAAAGCGTACCAAACAGGCAATGTGACCATACTTACTAATGTCGACAAGCAAACAACCGCTGCATAGTGCTCGGTCTGTAAATGGTAGCGATCGCAAATCACAAGGCCTAACACCATACTTGGCATAGCGGCCTCAAGTACCACCGCTTGAAAGGTTTCTTCTGACACCCCCAAAGCATACGCCACCCCCGTCACAACAATAGGTAATAGCAATAGCTGAATAATCAACGCAGCCGGATAAAGCCGCCAGTTAAGCTGATGCAGAGCCTGCCACGGCAGGCTCATACCCAAGGCAATGAGCATAAGCGGAACGACCGCTGCACCCAATGTTTGGCACCAAAACAACACGGATTCAGGAAGCGCTACTCCCAAGCTGGCCAGCGCCATAGCAATAACGGCCGCCCACAGCGGTGGTATTCGCAGTAATTCACTCCAGGGGATTTTACGTCTGCTTTGCCCATTACTGCCACAATAGATAGCAATACTTATTCCCAGAGTTAACAGCAACGGCGTGTGAGCAAGCAAATCATAGGTAAGGGCGATAATGGTGGTGTGCTCGCCAAGGGTGTTACTTAGAAAAGGAATCCCCATATAGGTAGCGTTTCCCCAGGCACTCGCCAATACCAAAGCGCCCTTGGCAGGCAGTGTGGTACGCCGATAAACCAGCCATGCCACCGCAACACCCATTAAAACCCCGCTTGCCGAACACAAGATGATTTTCAACGTGGTAAGGCTCGGCTGATGCTTGGACATCACTGACAAAATCAGAGCCGGTAGGAAGATGTAATAAACCAATGTGGTTAAAACTTTGCGGCCATTGTCGTAGCAAAGCCCACCCACTTCTTTAAAGCGAAAGAGCGCCCCTAAAGCGATCAGCAATACCATTAAGCCAAGCGCATTTAACATACATCCACTCCAAATTTACGTTTCTTTTGGCAGCCAAGGCTGCTCGGCCAGGCGTTCGATCACAAAGTCGAGAAATACGCGCACATTATTCGATAAATGTCGCTGGCCGGGATAAATAGCGTAGATATCCCCAAAGTTCCAATGCCAGTCTTCTAATATCCTGACCAACCGGCCGTCTACCAGATCCTGATGGCATAAAAATGTCGGTAAAATCGATATGCCTAATCCCGATACACAGGCTAAGTGCATCAAACTAAGATGATTGACACAAAGTCGACCAGCCACATTAACCGTCTGTTGATGGTTATCCTGATTGGTAAATTGAATGGAACGGTATGAGCCGCTATAGCCAACCACATTGTGAGCCTCCAGCTCCTTGGGCTCTTTTGGTGTTCCGTGTTGTTGCAGGTAGTCAGGAGAAGCAACAACAAACTGCTGAGTGCCACCTAAGCGACGCGCTATATAAGTCGAATCATTAAGCTTACCAACACGAAAAGCCAGATCAATATTACTTTCAATGAGATCAAACAACCGATCAGAGAGTGACATATCGACCTGTATTTTGGGATAGTGGCGCAAAAAATCGACCACTATATCGCCCAAAAAACGATCAGCGAAGTTAATTGGCGCAGTGATCCGCAACATGCCCTGAGGTTCGTCTTGCAACTGGCTGACAAAGCGATTGGCTTCGAGCATTTCCTGCATAATCGGTTGGCATTTTTGAAAATAGGACTGGCCAGCATCCGTTAGCGTCAATTTACGCGTAGTGCGTTTTACCAGCTGTATAGCCAGGCTTTCTTCTAGCTGAGCTAACTTGCGGCTTATGGTTGCTTTCGGCATGTTTAAGTTTCTGGCGGCGTTACTGATTGAGCCACACTCAACAATCTTGATAAAGATATAGGTTTGATTGAAATCAAATGCCACAGGCCACCCCTTTACTATTTGTCTCATTAATGAAACATAAATTCTCAAATACAACCACTAACGTTGTTTTTGGAACAGTATATACTAGAGCCAGCTTATTCACAGTGACTACTATAGCCCCTGCTATACTGTTGAGGCGGAAGCAGGTTAATAACGAGGAAAATAACGATGACTTGGTTTACACAACAATGGACACGGCTGATATTTCAGCTGAAATGGCCAATTCTGATTGCTTCACTGCTTGTTCCGTTCGCTTTAATGTTTCTTGGGGCAAAAAATTTCTATTTTGCGACGGATTATCGCATCTTCTTTAGCAAAGAAAACCAGCAACTAATGGCCTTTGAGAAGATCCAGGATATCTACGCCAAGACCGATAATGTAGCCATTGTTGTTGCCCCAAAAGATGGCAATGTCTTCACGCCAGAGACCTTAGCCGTAGTTCAGGAAATCACCGAAAAAGCCTGGCAAATCCCCTATTCAACCCGTGTTGATTCGATTACCAATTTTCAACACACCTATGCCGAAGAAGACGATCTCATCGTTGGCGATCTGGTGGAGTATCCCGACGAGCTGACCGAACAAGATCTGGCGCGTATTCGTGACATTACAGCTAATGAACCGCAAATGAAAAAGCGCCTCATTTCCGATGACGGTGCGGTGACAAATATTAATGTCACCATTCAGCTGCCGGGCAAACAGCTGGACGAAGTGCCATCGGTGGTAGCGTTCTCACGCAATTTGCGTGATGAAATCGAAGCGGCCTATCCTGATGTTGATATCTATCTATCTGGCATAGTGATGCTAAATGCAGCATTTGCCGAAGAGTCACAAAAAGACATGAGCACGCTGATGCCACTGATGTTTTTGGTGGTCATTGTAACACTGCTACTTATGCTACGCTCCTTTACTGCTGCGGGCGCAACGGTGGTGATTATTATGCTGAGCGTTGTTGCCACTATGGGTATATGGGGAGTTATCAGTGGACGAATGACCGGCCCCACTGTCACCGCACCGGTAGTGATTCTCACTATGGCGGTGGCCGATTGTGTGCATTTGCTGGTGGTTTATCTGCACTATCTGCGCCAGGGCATAGCCAAGCAGGAGGCCATGGCTAAAAGTATGCACATTAACTTTCAAGCCATTTTTATCACCAGCTTAACCACGGTGATTGGCTTCTTAACCATGAACTTTAGCGAAGTACCACCTTTTCGTGATTTAGGCAACATTGTTGCAATGGGCGTTGCATTAGCCTTTATCCTTTCTGTAACCACCTTGCCAGCGCTAATGATTATGCTCCCAACCCGCCAGCGTAAAGAACAACAAGGTAAAACCAGTTTGTTTATGGCGAAGTTTGGTGACTGGGTGGTAGATAAGCGCCGTCCATTATTAGTCTTTAGCTTACTGATAAGTTGTGGCTTTGTGGCACTGATTCCCAAGAACGAATTAAACGACCAGTTTTTCAAATACTTCACCACCGATGTTGAGTTCCGCCAGGATACCGATTTTATGCTTAGTAACCTGGGCGGCATGTACACCATGGAGTTTCATATTGAACAAGGTGAAAGCAATGGCATCGCTGATCCGGTATTTCTATCCAAAATCGGCGACCTGGTTGATTGGTTACGCGCCCAGCCCGAAGTCCACAACATTCATAGCCTGTCCGATACCTTTAAACGCCTGAATAAAAACATGCATGGCGACGATCCGGCTTGGCATAAGTTGCCCGAGGAGCGACCTTTAGCAGCCCAATATTTACTGCTTTATGAGATGTCATTGCCTTATGGGCTGGATTTGAATAATCAGATCAATGTCGATAAATCAGCAACCCGCATAGTGGTGACCTTTAGAAATTTCACCACCAAAGAAGCACTGGTCATGGAAAGCCGAATTCATCATTGGCTGGCAGCGAACCATCCTGATCTGAATGTCGAGCTATCGAGTACCGGGCTGATGTTTTCGCATATTGGTGAGCGCAATGTGAAGAGCATGCTCAAAGGCAGTCTGATAGCCATTGTGTTGATTTCTGGCATTCTGATATTTGCCTTTCGCTCGGTGGGAATTGGCCTGTTAAGCCTGATCCCCAATTTGCTACCCGCAGGCGTCGCCTTTGGCATCTGGGCTGTGACCAATGGTCAGGTCGGCATGTCACTAGCGGTAATTTTAGGCATGACGCTGGGGATTGTCGTTGACGACACCGTGCATTTTATTAGCAAGTATTTGCATGCCATTCGCGATCTCGGCTATTCCAGTGAAGATGCCGTCCGCTATGCGTTCTCAACCGTCGGCGTTGCCTTGTGGGTGACCACCTTTGTGCTGATTGCCGGTTTCTCAATGTTGATTCTGTCCAATTATAAAATCAACATCGACATGGGCCTGATGACCGCCCTCACCATTGGCATTGCCCTGATTATTGATTTCTTATTATTACCCCCACTATTGATGTTAGTAAAAAGCAAAAAAGGAGCCTCAGCATGAAAATGATGCGCATAGCAGCTGCTATCTGTTTGGTTATTGCCTGGTTGCCCGTTCAGGCAGAGACGCCAGAAGAAAAAGGGCTAAAAATTGCCACCGAATCCAAAGCGCGCGACAAAGGCTGGGGCGATAGCGCCGCTGAAATGACCATGATATTGCGCAATAAAAACGGCAACGAAAGCGTGCGCAAAGTGCGCAGCCGCAGCCTGGAAGTAGAAGGTGATGGCGATAAGGGACTAACCATTTTTGACGAGCCCTTTGATGTTAAAGGCACCGCCTTTTTATCTTTTACCCACCCATTAAAAGACGATGAACAATGGATGTATTTACCGGCGTTAAAACGGGTTAAACGTATATCCTCTTCCAACAAGTCGGGGCCTTTTATGGGCAGTGAGTTTGCGTTTGAAGACCTGACTTCGTTTGAGATCCCCAAATACAAATACAAATATTTAGGCGATACCTCCTTGGATGGTGACGACGCATTCAAAGTAGAAATGTTCCCTCAGTATCGTCGTTCGGGTTATACCCGCCTTGTTGCCTGGATCGATAAAAGCGAATACCGCATCCGCAAAGTCGACTATTTCGACCGCAAAAACGATCCGCTCAAAACGCTAACTTACGCTGACTATAAGCTTTACAAAGACAAGCACTGGCGCGCCCATACCATGACCATGGTAAACCACCAAACCGGCAAGGAAACAGTGCTTTCTTATAGTAATTATCAATTTGATAACGGCTTTACCGATGCCGATTTTAACCGCAACACCCTGAAACGAGCACGCTAATGCAACGATTACGGCTAGCTGTACATACCCTCGCTCCAACCTTATCTCTCGCCGCTGGACTGTTTTGTGTCACTGGAGACGTATTGGCCGACGAATGGCGTGGCAATGTCGGCGCTCAATTACGCTATTTTCAACATGATATCGATGACCTTGAGCAACACAATCTATCTACCAGCGGCCAGGCTGAATGGTTCAAAGACTTCAATCAAGGGAATGACCGACTGGTGTTATCAGCTTTTGGGCGGCTGGATAGCCAAGACAGCGAGCGCAATCATGTGGATTTACGTGAACTATATTGGCTGCATCTCGGTTCAAACTGGGAGCTAAAAGTTGGCGCGATTAAAACCTTCTGGGGCGTCACCGAATCACAGCACCTGGTCGATATCATTAATCAAACCGACAGCTACGAAGGTCTGGACGGTGAAGACAAGCTGGGTCAGCCAGCAGTGCAATTTAACTGGATCAATGACTGGGGCACACTGGAGATGTATTGGCTACCGTATTTCCGTGAGCGGGAGTTTTATCAACCGGGTAGTCGCTTGGCCTTCCCCATAGGAGTATCTGACGAAGCCCAATATGAATCTGGTGCCGAAGAAACACACCAAGATCTGGCGCTCCATTATGTACATTACATCGGCCCTTTGGATTTTGGCATCGGCTACTTTGATGGCACCGCCCGTGAGCCAATCCTTAACCCTCAGGCTTCGCCGGACGGGAGCCTAGAACTCGTACCCTATTATAGTCAGCTGCAACAGCTAAGCCTGGAAGCTCAAGCGACCCTCGGAGCCTGGTTGTGGAAGCTGGAGGCGGTCAGCCGTAAACAGTTAGACGAGCATTATTCTGCGTCTGTCTTTGGCGTTGAATATACATTGTATGGCTTGATGGATACCCCATTTGACCTGGGCCTGATCAGCGAATATCACTTTGATGATCGCGGCGACAATGCCACCAATGCCCTCAATCATGACTTGATGCTGGGTGCCAGATTTACCCTGAATGATGCCGACTCCAGTGAGTTACTGGTAGGGATGATTATTGACGAACAGTCAGAAGCTAAGGTATTTTCTGTCGAAGCATCACGGCGCTTTGGCCAACACTGGACACTGGATGTAGAAGGGCGCTGGTTTAGCGATCAGCAACCACAAGAAGCGCTTTATGCCATGAAAGATAATGACTATGTTGAACTGACGGTTCAATATCACTTTTGACCGTTGGCTGAGCCCCTCGAAGCCTACCCTCGGCACTGACGCGCTTCGACAAGCTCAGCGAACGGGAGGACTTAGCACAATTCGTTGGCTGAGCCCGTCGAAGCCTGCTCTCGGCACTGGCGCGCTTCGACAAGCTCAGCGAACGAGGATGGTTCAGCGAACGAGGATGGTTCAGCGAACGAGGATGGTTCAGCGAACGAGGATGGCTCCGCGAACAAGGTGGCTCAGCGCACAGGAATGCTTAATGAACTGGAGAGGAACAACAGATGACAGTGATTTGGATAGTAGGAGGGATCTTTTTGGGATTGGCGCTCCTTGTACCACTGATAGAAAAGTTTGGGCCACGCCCATCGCCCAAAACCGCTTCACGGCTTGGACGCTGGGTGCTGCCATTGGCAATCATCGCCACGATCATTCATATGATCTACTACGCTGTAACGCATTAGGTGTGCCTTATAAAGACATTAACTAAAGGCGCTTGATCATCACTGCATCAGCAATCACATGGCCATCTGCGTTAGAGAAAATCGTTACAGGATAATCTCCGCTGGTATCGTATTGCACCTCTCCTAGCTTGATCCACTGCCCGTTATTTTCTTGCTGATTGACATGCGCCTGGTGTGTCCCTAAATCATCACTAAACTGATAGAGTACATCGGGGGCACGGCTGGTTCCTGATGTCCATTTAGCAAAGAGTTCAAAGGTTCCAGGGCTTGGCGGTGTCACATTCCAGGTGAGAGAATCACCAGAGTCATCGGGATTATGCACCAGGTAGTTGCTACCATTGTAACCTGAGCTGAATGTAGAGCTGGTCCATGTTCCTGTCGTGACAGTGGTGTCATCTTCACTGTCTACAATGCTTTGGTTTGGATCAATAATCACGGGCTTCGGTGGCACGCTCAGATCCATGCTATCCGTATCTACTGATAATGGGAGCATCATTATTGCATCGGCAATTACATATCCATCGGCACCACTTTGCAATACAACATCGTACCAGGTTGCTGCATCTAGGCTTACATTGCCCAGTAATCTCCACTCGCCGTTATTAAGCTGCTGATCGGCAGTTAGCGATTGTACACCAACGTTGTCTTCAATCTGGTAGCTAGCATTTGCTGAGCGGTTTTGGCCACTTGTCCAACGCGCATAAAGTTCATAGTCGCCTGAAAACGCCGCGACTAATTGCCAGTAAAACTTGTCATCCGACGTGTCCGGCGCATGAAAATGATAGTTGGTGAAATAATAGCCCGATGTCGTTTGGCCAAAACTCCAGTTGCCTGTCATTTTTGTCAGATGTTCATCCATGTTATCAACCACGATCTGGTACGGACGGTCAATGATACGTACTGTCGCGCTGTCGGCTCCAACGGCAATGCCACTAACCTGACTTAACTGCACACGGAAGCTTTCTTCTGTTTCAGTCTCAAAGTCAGGATAGGTTTGGATAGATACCGACTTGATTGTTTCTCCAGGGGCAAAAGTTAAGGTGGCTGCTGTCGGAGCATAGTCGCTGCCAACTAAAGCGCTTTCGTCTGAAACACTGACCATAACGTCTACACTATTTTCCAAAGGCGCTGATAAGCCAACGAAAACAACCGCCTTGTCACCTTCTTGCACATCAGTACTTTGAACATAAACCATGGGGGTCGTTTGCTGGTGTATATAACTTCGATACAAGCGACCCTCATATTGTCCTTTCCATTTTGAAAATATCCCATAAGGCCGTTTTCCACTCTGGAATGGAAGTCCGTGATTCACATACTGCATAGCATGGGCGGCGACGACAGGATCTTGGGCCTTCATGGCATACCATATTTGAGGATCGACAAGGGTTAGTGCCGTTCCATCTGAGCTGACCGGCTCTATGACATTTACCAAGGTATAGGCACCAAAATTGGCATAGCGCATATTCCATCGAACATAGTCGGCCACAATGGCCAGCACTTCATCGCTTCCCCCCATTTCTTCATAGAAATTAATCAGCGCATGTAGATAGAATCCGCCTTGAAAGGGGGCTTCGGTAATTCGTCCTGAGTCGGTACTGTAATTGTAGTTAATCGAAAACGGTTCCTTGGTTCTGGGAAGCATTATCTGCTTGATATATTGGTCGAACAGACTCAGTAATTCGACATCGCCAGTTACGCGATAAGCAGATATTGCATGATTTAGCGAATGCCCAACTGCGCGAGATAGCATATCAGGGTAGGGATCGAGTTGATGAAGCCGCGTTTTTCGAAACTCACCTATGAATTGGAACCAGTCGTTGATCCAGGGGTTAGCGGTGTAATAATAGGCATCTTCAACCTGATAGTACCAGTTGTGCTGATCATCGCGTGGTGAAGCAATCGGAAAACTCCCCTCTATGTAGTCACTGTCTAATATTGGCTCATTGGTTCCAAAAAAGCGTCTCCAACTAGCCGCCTTGTAGGGATTTGAGGTTGGTTTGATCAGCGAATAGTGGCTATCAAACTGATAATCCTGTAGCCATTCAGGGCGGATATTTATCTCGGATAAGGCAAAATCGCTCCCTTCATAATAATCCTTGGGATTTTGTGACAGTAGAAATCGCAGGTTTCTATAAGGCCAATCACCGCTGACACTTGGAGCACTCTTGCGCATAAGATCTCGACCGAGATAAAAGCTGTTCCATCCAAACTGGTAATCATCCGCTTGGTCGATAGCATAATCAGCCGCCGCGTACTGGGGTTTACGCTGAGTATCAGGGTCATCCAATAAGGTGTCATGCCCTACAATGCCACCAAAATCAAAGGTGGCAGCAGTTTGTCGATACCGGCTTAGCGGCAGGCTTGCCACCGGTGGAAACTGATAGGTCGCAGCGCGCTGCTGGCGCTCACTGGCGGTGATCGATTCAAAGTCGAAATAGACTTCTTTTATTGAGTGTCGCATATCATCGAGCCAGTACATCGGCAAGTCTGAATAGCTATTACCATTGAACTGCTGGCTCCACGTTGGCCATAACTCCGCCGTTAGCTCGCCATTATCTTTCAGCGATACGCCATTAGGCCATGTCTGCCAAAAATGACGAATATAAACCGTCGCCGCATCATTCCCGAGCGCCCCCATCGGCTTGCTATACACATCATTCTGAAGCTCAAAAGCCTTTATGGAAGCAGGCTCTGATGGCCTGTCGGTGTTCACTGACAATGCCAAGCCTTCAAAATAGAGAGGGGCGCTAAGCGGCTGATTGATCGCTGAATTCTGTAATTGAAAATCCACTTTGATGGTTTTCAAATTCGCATAGGCGTATAACCGTAATGCCCAGCCGTGTCGCACTTCACCATTTCCGAGATATAAAGTAGGCGACCACAGCTTCACTACCGTCTCTACTGGCCCGTTTTTTTCAATTGCCAGTTGAATATCCTGACGATCGAACGAGTCGACCGCCGCGCCATGACGATCAATTAGGGTAGCCAGGAGAGAGCCGCTGGGAGTGACGATCTGCCAAGGATCTTTGAATATGTCGATCTGCATTACCCCATTGCTGATCGCCACCTTTTCAACCGTATCTTCCACGACGACCGGATGCACTGGCGACGGTGAACTAACATTGCCGGTCAAATCAAGGTGATATAACCGAACGCCTGAATGCGGCCCAACATAGGGACTGACAGTTGGCGTAAAGGTCACCACAAAATGGCGAATGCTGTTGTCATTTATCCACCAACGATTCAAAACATCATACTGAGCAGCGACCGGCTGACCGCTGTCATCCAGCAGCGCCAAGCCATCTAAGCTCTGCATCATACCTTTAGCAACAGGTACAACCACAGAAATAGGTAATCGCTTGCTACCAACTCCCGCCACTTCTTTAACAATCAAAGGAAGTCGCTCGTCATTTTCCACTAACCATTGCGCATGAATCGTAGGGTAGGTATCAAGGTCATCCTCTATTCCATCATTGTCATCATCGGTATCAGCATTATTTCCCACCCCGTCGTGATCGCTATCCAGCCATTCACTGGCATCGATAGGAAAGGCATCCCAATCATCCTGAACACCGTCATTATCATCATCGGCATCCACGCTATCGATCTGGCCGTCGCCATCACTATCAACATTGAGTGTCGACAAAGGCGTATTCGTCACCACTTGCCATTGCGGCGAAGGAACCGTATTTTTAAGCACAACGGAGCTCTCAATGACGCCTTGATTCATGAAATAAATAGCATTCGCACCGGACTGAAGATGACGCCATAACAAGTCATCAGCTCCATTTGCATCAAAGTCACCCGTTGCAACGATGTGCCATAGTGGATCTGCCACACTGTTAAGTCGAAGACTCTGGCTGATACGGCCTTGGCTCATGAGGTAAAGCCAGTTGAGACCTGTAGTTTGATTCCGCCAAATCAAATCATCGGAACCATCCCCATTCACATCCGCGGCCTGGACGAGTCGCCACGGCGATGGAACGGTATTTAATACATAAGACTGGGTGACGCTGGCACCATTTAACAGATAAATATAGTTTTGACCGGTTAGGCGATGTCGCCATACCAGATCATCCATGCCGTCGCCATTCACATCGGCGATGGCAGCAATGGTCCAATTGACATCAGCGACGCCAGCAACAAATTGACTCGATTGGATCTGGCCATTGTGCATTTGATATTGCCAAACTACGCCCGTTGATGCATTGCGCCATAATAAATCATCAACGCCATCACCATTAAAGTCACCACTACCCACCAAGCGCCACGGCTCGGCGGCGATGTTAATAGCATGACTAGAGGTGATAGCTTTACCATTCATTTGATAGAGCCAGTTTTGACCTGAAATTTGGTGACGCCACACCATATCGTTTAGCCCATCACCATTAAAATCACCGGTTATCGGTAACCAGTTGGTATCAACCGTGAATAAAGGCGTCATCTGCTCGACGCTTGCGCCATTCATCTGGTAAAGCCAATGCGCCCCCGAATCCTGATTACGCCATAGGATATCGGAGCGGCCATCACCTGTGTGGTCAGCGCTGGCGGGGTGATGGCCAACAAGTAAGGAAAGGAAAAGACTTAAAGATGCTGCTAGCTTGGTTGTCATTATCGTTATTCTCAAATCTATCAAATGCCATTTGAAATGTGACCAATCGGCCTATTTGACAGAGTAGTAGGGTTCAGGCTCAAGCGAGCCTGATTAACGATAAACGGTATTATTCGCTAGGATATTGGGAGAAAAAATCGCTGCTAATTCCTGGAACGCAATGCCGAAATAGCCTCTGCATGACCAAGCTCAGCAGCTCGCTCCCACCACTGCCTGGTTAACTGAAAATCCAGGTTTTGCGGATGATGAAAATAGCGCTTGCCTATCTGAAACAGCGAGTCTGCACATTCTCGCTCTAAGGCATTTACAAATAGCTCTGCGCTATCCAGCTTTTGACGCGCAGCCTGACGGAACCAATAAATAGCTTGCACTTGATCCCGACCAACTAACATTCCCTCAATATAAAACTCACCCAGTTTTTGCTGTGGATTTGCATCACCGCTCGCAGCCGCTTCTTGTATATAACCCAGCATCTTTTGTGGATCATGACGAACAACGTCATCACGCCCATAGAGTAAACCCAGTTGATACAAAGCGCTTGGCAACCTGAGTGATAGGGCATTCACCATCGTCAGTGCTTCGGTATGGCCAAGTTCCGCGGCCTCACTGAACAAACTCATCGCCGCATCTTTATGGGCATGAACAGAACGCCCTTCTAGCAGCATTAATCCAACTTGAAACTTGGCACCGACGTGTCCTTTTTGCGCGGAAGAGCGATACCACTCATAAGCAATCTGATCATTTTCAGGCATAGTGCCAATACCACGATCAAACATCTGCCCTAGTTCATACTGTAATTCGGCGTTGCCGTCGCAGGCAGCGAGATATTCGCCTGCATCTAATTGTCCCATAGCTTGAGCGGTGCTTAGATACTCAAGCCCTTGGCCAACATCACGGCGCATGCCAATGCCATGAGTATTTAATACCCCTAGCAAATAATAGCTATTGCCTGAATCCAAAGCGGCAGCGCGAGTTAACCAGCCTAGGGCCTTAACGGGGTCGGTTTCTACACCAAAGCCTTTTAGATACATCACCCCTAGATAAAACATGGCCTGGGGATCGTTTTTCTCTATTGCTCGCCGAAAAATCGGCGCTGCAAACACGTTGCCTGGTTCTGAAGTTGCGGGATCTAACTGCATAATCAATCCACTCTCATCTATCTGTAGCTATATGATTATTACATAATACCAATAATTAATTTTTATTAGCCGATGATTATGGATTGACCAGTAGGGGAAGCGTTAGTGATTGTCGACCAGTCCTTACGCGACTATGGGGGAGAGATAGGGGAGAATTCGCACCTTTGTGTGAGCACACATGGCGCTTGATGCCGAAGAAATACTCATTTCCTTGATGAATATCAAGATCTATACTTAACAGATGAATTAGAACACTTCGGCTGCTAAGTGTAGATTAACGCAAAAGGAATAGGGAATGAACCTGGTTGAGAAGTTCAATGATAGCTATGAACGCATTATGTATGGCAATACTGCGTTTTTTGACCATTTCTATCAGCAGTTTGTGCAGCATTCTGAAGAAATCGCCGCGATGTTTAAGCATATTGATATGACACATCAAAAAGTGATGCTGAAAAAGTCGCTGGTGGTCATGATTGTATTCGCCGCGACGCGGCAGAGGGACGATGATCTGCGGCGCATCGCCATAAAGCACCAACATCTGGGTTTAAAATCTCACCACTACGACTTATGGCTAGACACTCTGGTTGAAGCAGCTAGAACCTGCGATCCACACTTTGATGAAGACTGCGAAAAAGGTTGGCGCCATGTGATTGGCGCCGGTATTGACTATATGAAAGCCGTCACGATGGACTGAGCTAGAGTCTGCTATGTAACCACTTCATCACCAATACTATCGATGCCAGGCTAAAGGTCACGGCATTAGCAGTAATAATGGCCCAATCACCAAGCAAGCATCCATAGATTAACCAAAGCACAACGCCAGTAACAAAGATGGCATACATCGATAGCGATATACTACTGGTATCGCGGGTTTTTAATGTATGCACCACTTGAGGCACAAAGGCCGTGGTAGTACAAAAGGCCGCAATAAAACCGATAAGGGTTACCGTTGAAATCATGTTACTGCTCCTTAAATAGCTTAAACATTCGAAACGACTGAGGAGCCATCGCATCAGGCAATGACCCCACTTCGTTACCATTCATCAGATCTGTCATTGTTACATTATCCCAGCCTAGCCGATCGCTCGATAGCACTAGGTTATGCTGTGTCTCACCACGGTTGACGATGAGCACGACGGCTTCATTTTGATAAACCCGAGCAAAAGCCCAGACATCGTCCTGTGCCACGAGTGGAAGATAAGCGCCATAGCGCAGCGCTGGCAATTCTTTACGCCACGTGATCATCTGTTGATAAAACGCTCGCATGGGCTGGTTCCAACTTGCACTGTCCCAATCAAAACACCCACGGCAGTCAGGGTCGTTGCCGCCACTCATGCCTACCTCATCACCATAAAATATGCATGGTACGCCCGGATAACAAAAAAGAATGGCCACAGCGATGCGCATCAACGCGTCGTTTTCTTCCAACATCCAATAAAATCGTGCGGTATCGTGGGAATCAAGCAGGTTGAACTGTGCCAGTTGCGTTTTAAAAGGTATTTTGGCCCGCGCTTCTGACAGCCATTGCTCAAAGTCCTGCGCTGATATCTGAATCGGATGATAAGCAATATCCTGCCCAGCCAAAAAAGCGCGGATAGGATGGGCAAAACCATAATAGTTCATCGCCCCATCTTCTTGATCCCCCTGCAACCACTGACTAGCTTCATAGAAGTGCTCGCCAAGCACATAGGCTTGATCATTTTCGGCTCTGATCGCATCGCAAATCGCTTTAACGTAAAAAGCGTTTTGCTGGGATGAGCCGCCTTCTCCCACCATGTGCACAGCATCTAAACGCCAACCATCAATATGGTAGGGCGCTCGCATCCAATGACGCAAAAAGGCACTATCACCGGCATACATATTTTGCTGAACCCCTTCACAGGCATAATTCAGCTCAGGCAGCTGCTTGAAGCCATTCCAACAGTGATATGACCCTGGGTTGCCCGCTTCACGCAGTGAGTAAAACTCGTCAAACTGGGTGTTAAACCACTGATGATGATTGGAAGTGTGATTCACCACAGCATCGAGTAAAATTTTCATACCACGCTGGTGTACATTGCTGATCAACGACACTAAGTGTGATTCATCGCCAAGCAGGGGATCGATTTGATGATAGTCATCAATGTTATAGCGATGGTTAGTTGATGAAAGGAAAATCGGATTCAGATACAACGCAGTAACACCGAGGTCTTGGATATAATCCAGTTGCTGTTCAATACCTGGCAAATTGCCGCCGTGAAAACCAAAAGCTCGCTCTTCATGCGTTAAGGTCTCGCCCCAGCTATGGAGCGGCCGATCAGGCTCGATCGAGTCACAGCGGTTGAAGCGGTCAGGAAAGATTTGATAAAACACCTGATCATAGATCCAATCTGCCGGTTCGACATCATGACTGACACGAAAGTGGCTCTCACGCCCCGGCATAAAGCTTTGCACGCCACGACCATCTAACCACCACTGCTGCTTGCTACTGAGAAACTTAAACACATA
>DFOV01000089.1:1484-7320 GCA_002376965.1 Gammaproteobacteria bacterium UBA3532 | reverse complement strand
AACGAAAGTGTACCGACTACGCGACCATCTTTTAAAACTGGATACCAGCACAGGTCCTCTCCTGGCTCAACTTCGGCGCACACATCTTTGATCAGGCTCTGATGATCCAACCCCTCAATCGGCTCATACAGTTCAGATAAAGGCCTGTCATCACTGCTGAGCAGCGCCTCTCGCGGCGTGATATAACCACAAAGCTCTCGATTCTGGGTCAAAACATAGATTGCTTTGGGGCCATCCGCGCCAATTTCATGCAAGCGCCTTTTTAGTCGAGCAACCGACATGGTTGTGCGAACTCGCAAAATATTCTTATTGGTATAACGGCCAACCTGCCCTTCGTCATAACTCAACGCCTCAATAATGTCGTCAGCAATTTCGTCTTCCTGGTCGTTTAGGATTGCTTCGACCAAGACGGGAGGCAGGCTTTCTGCCAAAGCACGAACATAATCAGGTGTAGCGGTTTTGCGCAGCGCCTCCATCATGTCTGGCGTAAAGGATTCGACGAAGCGTTTTAGGGTATCTGCCTGCAGCCCCCACAATACCGACCAGTATTTGTCTTCAGGAATCACATGCCAGATCACTGTTCGAATAGGTGAAGGCACAGCTTCAATCAGATGACTAAGGTGATCCTCTTCCTGCTCCGCCAAAAAGGACCAATCGACGGTCTCTCCTTCCAGGTGGGCATCCCACAGATCAAAAACCTGATCGAGAGACTGGTTTAGTTCTTCATTTTCGGTCATGCTGTTGGATTCGGCTTCAACCATAATAGCTGTTTATCCTCTAGATTATTGTCCATGTTAGACCTGATACACTCTTTTTAGCTCTATATACCCACACTACTTCAGGCGATTTAACACCCTTCATTATAGTAGCGCTAAAAAGGCTCAAACATATTGAAGTCGCTAACGTAGCTGGGATTTTCTGTAGCAAATATCTGCCGCATGGATGCGGCGGTTGAGCCATCAGGGATGATTTAACGGCGATTTGCGGAAGAAACTCCCAGCTACGTTAACAAACGAAAAGCATCTTGAGCTAGTACGGGTATATACTATACTGACAATGTATACAAGCAGGTGCAAACCCTTGGCTAAGGGTTTAGCTTAAATGCCGGTTAATTCGAAAATCATATTCCCTGATGCACACAAATCCGTTATAAAGCCAACCCGACCCATTCATCCAACCATGGCATAGCCAAAGGACGCCTTATGAAAGTTGCCATCCTCTCTCGTAATGAAAACCTCTACTCCACGCGTCGCTTAAAAGAGGCTGGGGAAGAACGAGGCCACGAAATAGATATTGTCGATACACTTCACTGCTATATGGATATCACCAGCAGCCGTCCTGCCGTGCGCTACTACGGTGAAGAACTACCAAAATACGATGCGGTTATTCCACGCATCGGAGCCTCGATTACCTTCTATGGCACGTCAGTGGTTCGCCAGTTTGAAATGATGGGCACATTCTGTGTTAACGAGTCTGTGGCGATCAGTCGCTCGCGGGATAAGTTACGCTCGCTGCAATTGTTATCACGTAAAGGCGTCGGCCTGCCGCGTACCGGCTTTGCCAACAAACCGGATAATATCAAAGACTTGATCAAGAATGTCGGCGGGGCTCCTGTTGTGATTAAGCTGCTTGAAGGCACTCAGGGCATTGGAGTGGTACTGGCAGAGACCACCAAAACGGCAGAAAGCATTATCGAAGCGTTCATGGGTCTTAAGGCCAACATACTGGTTCAGGAATTTATTAAAGAAGCCGGTGGTGCCGACATCCGCTGCTTTGTCGTTGGTGATCGTGTTGTCGCAGCAATGAAGCGTCAGGGAGCAGAAGGTGAATTTCGCTCCAATCTACACAGAGGCGGCTCGGCAACACTGGTCCGGCTCAGCAAAGAAGAGCGCGCCACAGCGGTTAATGCCGCTAAAGTGATGGGGCTGAACGTTTGTGGTGTTGATATACTTCAATCATCCAATGGCCCTGTCGTCATGGAAGTTAACTCATCACCTGGGCTTGAAGGCATCGAAACAGCGACGAAAAAGAATGTCGCCGGTATGATTTACGAGTTCATCGAGAAAAATGCCGCTCCCAATAAAAATCGCACTCGTGGACGTGGTTAGCATGAAAAAAATAGTTATTGGCGGTCAGGAAATCCTACCCGGCACAACCACTGAGCTGGAACTGCCTGTTGCCAAGCTGTATACAGATACTGAAGTCAATATGCCAGTATCCATTCATCGCGGCAAAAAAGACGGCCCAACCCTGTTGGTTTGCGCAGCAATCCATGGCGATGAGCTTAATGGTATTGAAATCATTCGCCGCCTGATCAAACACAAAAGCTTGAAAATGCTGCGTGGAACCTTAATTGCTGTGCCCATTGTGAATGTTCACGGCGTACTCAATCAAAGCCGCTACATGCCCGACCGTCGCGATCTTAATCGCAGCTTTCCAGGTTCGGCCAAAGGTTCGCTGGCGGGCAGAGTCGCCAATACATTTCTTACTGAAATCGTCAGCTAGTGTGACTATGGTATTGATCTGCACACTGGAGCGATTCACCGCTCCAACATTCCGCAAATACGCGCGGATCTGGACGATGCCGAAACACGGGAGCTAGCAGAAAGCTTTGGCGTGCCAGTATTGCTGAACTCCAATTTACGCGATGGGTCACTACGTGAAGCCGCTGTGGCCAGCGGCACAAAAATATTGCTCTATGAAGCAGGCCAGGCACTGCGTTTTGATGAAGTTTCTATCCGTGCAGGCCTGCGCGGCATCTTACGCATCATGGGCAAGCTCGGCCTGATCAAAGCACGCAAAAGCACACGCCTCATCGAACCCTACATTGCCTATAACAGTGCCTGGGTACGAGCTAACGAAAGCGGCATTGTCCGTGATATGAAATACATTGGCGATCTAGTCAAAAAAGGCGATACCCTCGCTGAGATAGGCAGTCCTTTTGGCACGGTTGTCGATTGGGTACAAGCCAACCGCGATGGCATTATCATCGGCAAACAAAATATTCCGCTGGTTCAGGAAGGCGATGCCATGTTTCATATTGCATATTTCCGAGAAAATGACGAAGATGTAGCTGAACACATTGAAAACCTTAATGAATCTCTACTGCCTCCAGAGATCCCTTCAGGAGAAATCGGACAATGAACACTTGGTCCTGGCTCATCATTATTGGCGTTATCGCCACCTACTGGTTTGGCAAATCACATCTCACCAAACTGGTAGAAAAATTCGGTGTCGATAAACACATCCCTACCGTCCGCGTTCACTATGTTACCAAGGTGTTAATGACAGCCTGGCTCTTTGCCGCTGTGTTGGTCATCGGTATGGTAGCTGGTATCGACTATCGTGAACTCGGGCTGTTTTTCACCTCCGTCTTTGCCGTGATCGGCATTGCTCTGTTCGCTCAATGGTCGATCCTCAGCAACATTACCGCCAGTATTATCGTCTTTTTCTTTTTCCCTTATCGCGCTGGCGACCATGTCAAAATTCTTGATGGCGAAAATGGTATCGAAGGGGAAATCCAAGAAATATCCTTGTTTCACGTTATCGTCAAAACCGATGATGGCAAACTTGCCACCTATCCCAACTCAATGGCATTTCAAAAAGCGGTGATCATCACCCAAAATTCGGCTAAAAGGATCTCATTCGATGAGTAAAATCACTGTTGGTGCATTAGAAGTCTGTGACCTGCCTGATCTCGGTATTAAAGACCTACAAATCCGGGTCGACACCGGTGCTCAGACCTCCTCTTTACACGTTGATAATATTCGCAAGGTTAAAAAAGGCGGCAAGCCCTACGTCCGTTTTGACCTACATCCTGATATTTATAACCTCGACGAGATTGTCGAATGTCTCACCAAAATCAAAGACATTCGCCGTGTAAAATCATCCAATGGCGAGTCACAACAGCGCTATGTGATAGAAACTACCCTAAAACTCGGCGGCGACCAATGGCCCATCGAAATCACCCTGACCGACCGTAAAGATATGAGTTATTTGATGTTATTTGGCCGTGAAGGCATGGGCGATCGTGTATTGGTCGATCCGTCGGAGACGTTTTTGTTGGCGAATGAGTAGCCAATAATTGCAGAGAAATGGGTTAGGTTAGGCGGTCGCTAACTTAACCTGCGCATGCTACTATGTGTATACTCTCTTAATTTTTGTGTATAGGTACCCAAAATGAGAACCAACATAGTTATTGATGACGACTTAATGGCTGATGCGGTTAAAGCCTCGGGCCTTAAAACCAAAAAAGAAATTGTAGAGCTGGGCTTGAAACTGATCGTAAAACGTAATCAACAGCAAGCAATACGCCAGCTAAGAGGAAAATTGCACTGGGAGGGCGATTTAGACAAAATGCGGGGAGCCGAGTGATAGTAGCGGATACCAGCGTCTGGATCGACTACTTTAACGGCAACGAAAATCTACTGACCGACAAGCTTGATATAGGTTTAGCAGAAGGCCTGATTGTGATGGGCGACCTTATCTTTCTTGAAATATTGCAAGGTTTTCGAGACGACAAAGAATACCGCCTGGCGAAATCGACATTAGGCACGCTCGATCAATATGCAATGCTGGGTCATAAGCAAGCAATTAAGTCTGCCGAAAACTTCAGAGCACTACGTAAAAGAGGCATAACCATCCGTAAAACAACGGATGTCATCATAGCCACATTTTGTATCGACAATAAGCTCCCCCTGCTATTCTCCGATCGAGACTTTATTCCGTTTGTTGATCATCTGGGGCTAATTCCAGCCTATTCTCAAAACAGCGAATAGATGCGGAAAATTCGCCACCACACAAACTGCGAATTGAGCCGTTAACTGTAACGATTAGCGTGGTAATCATCATTTTAATGTAGCGAAGTTGTTGGGCTACGGTGCCCTAAGCGATTTATTCTATGTCACGACACTCTTGGCTCTCGTAATACTTCTGAATGGCCTGATGATCTACATTTGCCACAACGAGTCCACACTCCAGGCAGCACAGTGGTGGCGATAGCTGGAAAGTTGGAGGAATAAAGATTTCATGCCATTTGCCGTGAGTTAAATCAGGAGAAAAAGACTGATGTGTTGCATGCGCATGGCTATATTTTCCAGGCATTAATCGGTTGCTACCGCACCTTAAGCAACGCTGTTCATCAAGTTTCTCAGATTGCTGCACAAGATTTTCTTCGAGTGGCTGGCGTGATGTAAACATTTCTTTGACTTCAGAAGCCTGTTCATGCTCAGTTCGTTTATCCAGCAAACTGACGATAAGGTTTCGCTGTTTATCGTCGGCAGTCGCTTGGCGAATATCGTAGAGTGTCGAAGTTTGCATTTCATCGTAGTGGCTAGGTTCGAGCAAATGCGTTTCGTTTAGCGTTTTCGCCCAAGTAGCGCTTAATTCGTTGGAAGGTATGGCAATGCTCATATCATCAAATACCAACGTAATAATGTCACTATCGATGCGCAAGCAATGCAGTTGGCCCAAGTCGAAATTTGCCTCCGCCAGGCCAGGCTCAAGAAAATCAACGGAAAGCATGCTTCCTTTCATGTGAAGCCGCCTCACACGATTAACTTCTTTCTGCTCTAAGCCAAGAAAAAAATGTACGACAAAAGCCAGCGTCACCAACAAGCCAAAAACCCAGTGACCAGGAAATGTGGCGAACAAAAACAACCAACCCGCTGTGCTAGCCAAAGCAATGTTTGCCAATACTCGCTTGGCACGCTTAGCTAGCCGACTCGTGTAATAGGATTGCCAATGATGTTCTTCAAATTCTAGTGTTGTTTCGGTCAAGTAAAAATGTCCTTATTAAAGGTTGGTATGAGCCATCGCAGCCTTCGTCGGGCGGGTG